>DASZEE010000029.1:0-3253 GCA_035941215.1 Gaiellaceae bacterium | reverse complement strand
ACGTGGAGGCACGCCGCCACGCGGTAGCCGGAGAGCGGCTGCTCGGCCTCGAAGCGCTCGCGGATCGCGGCGAGCACGGGCATCTGCCGGTCCGCCCAGGCGATCCGTCGCACGCCCTCGCTTGCAAGGGATAGGTCTTTGACGTCGTACCGCTTGGTGGTTGCCATCAGCTCTCTCTCTGTCTCGTTGACTGCGGGAGTGTAGTTAGGCGGCCAGGAGCCGCTCGTGCTTTCGCTGCTCCCAGTCGACCCAATCGGCCGACCCCACCTCGGAGCCGGCGAGCCACGTGTCGACGGCGCCGCGGAGGTCGGGCTCGCGGCGCAGCCGGGCGGCGAAGGCAATGTCGGTGAGCTCTGCGCCGAAGCGGCTTCGCAGCTGGCGAAGCGAGCGGAGCTGGTTCAGCTCGCGCAGGCCGTAGAGCCGGTAGCCGGCGGCCGACCGCCGTGGGACGACGAGCCGAGCCCCCTCGAGGTAGCGCAGCATGCGTGCCGACCATTCGGTCGCATTCGCCGCCGCACCAACGGTGACTCCCTCCATCCAGGCAACCTTAGCACATCCGTGTCAAGGTTACGGCGCCGAGGTTCCCTCCCGTCCGTACATGTCCTCGAGCCGGACGACGTCGTCGAGCTGCGGGGTCGAGACCTCGAGGATCGTCGTGTCCTCGAGCGCCCTCACACGGTGGACGGTGCCGGGCGTGATGTGGAACGCCGCGCCGGCCGTGACCACCTCGCGTGCCGGCGACTTCTCCCCCACCCCCGCCATCTCGATCTCGGCGCGTCCCTCGAGCACGTACCACGACTCGTCCTTCTCGCGGTGGAACTGCAGCGAGAGGACGTGGCCAGCGTGGACGACGAGCAGCTTGCCGCAGTAGAGATCGGTCAGGGCCCAGATCAGCTCGTAGCCCCATGGCTTGTCCACGCGGCGGGGCTCGAATGCCCAGCGGTCTAGCAGCGTCAGGTTCGGCGACAACCGGTCCCTCGACACATGGCGATCATCTCACTCGACTACGGGGAACCGCTCGGGGTTCGACTCGACGAACTCCTGCGCGACCCGCAGATCCTTGGGGGTGTTCACGGTCAGCCAGAGGCCCTCGTGGCGCCAGGCTCTGAGCCGGCCCTCCGCCGCCAGCTCGGGGAAGGTCGTGGTCTCGTGGTCGCCGCGCTCGGGGAGCCGCTCGACCGCCTCGTCGTCGAGCACGTAGAGGCCGGTGTTGACCCAGAACGGCAGCAGGGGCGCCTCTCGGAAGCCTGCGACTGTGTCGTCCGGACCGAGGTCGACGACGCCGAGATGGCTCCGCAAGGGCGCGACCGTGATCGTCGCCGCGGGGCTCGTCTCCACGTGCCGCGCGAGCAGCTCGCGCAGGTCGATGTCGAAGAGTTCGTCGCCGTTCAGCGCAAAGAGCGGGCCCGTTTCGCGCCGCTCGCGTGCGGCCAGTCGAAGCCCTCCACCCCGCCCCAGCGGCTCCGGCTCGCCGACGAGCGCGAGCTCGACGCCGAGGCTGCTGAGCTCATGCTCGAACGCTGCTTCCTGGCCGGCGGCGCAGCTGATCAACACCCGGTCGACCCCTGCCTGCGCGAGCAGGGAGACCTGGTACGCGGCCAGCGGACGACCCCCGAGCTGGACGAGCGCTTTGGGCCGCCCCTGGGCTGCCTCGCCCAGCCGCTCGGCCTTCCCGCCGGCGAGGATGATTGCCTCCACGGCTCGCTACGCGAGCTCGTGCTCGGGCTCGCTCGTCTCGGGCAGCCCCGAGAGGGGCGAGGTCGGCCGGCCCACGCCCTCGTAGGCGAAACCCGCCTGACGCACCGCGTCCGGATCGAGGATGTTGCGACCGTCGACGATCAGCGGGTTCCGCATCGTGTCGCGGACCTCCGCGGAGGCCAGATCGCGCAGCTCCGCCCACTCGGTGACGATGACGGCGGCGTCCGCATCCTTCACGGCGTCGGCAACGGATTCGCAGATCTCGACCCCGTTCATCAACGCCCCGGGGCTCGCGACCGGGTCCCAGCCACGCACCTCCGCCCCCTCGGCGAGGAGCCGGGAGGCGAGGACGATGCTCGGCGCCTCGCGCATGTCGTCCGTGTTCGGCTTGAACGCGAGCCCGAGCAGCGCGACCCGCTTGCCGCGCAGCTTCCCGAGATGCTTCTGAAGCTTCGCGACGACGCGACGCTTCTGGAGCTCGTTCACCTCGATGACCGCCGAGAGCAGCTGGAAGTGGTAGCCCGAGTTCGACGCGAGCTGCTTGAGCGCGGACGCATCCTTGGGGAAGCACGAGCCGCCGTACCCGATTCCCGCGCGCAGGAAGTGCGGGCCGAGGCGGTGGTCGAGCCCGATGCCACGGGCGACCTCCTGGACGTCGGCGCCGACGAGCTCGCAGACGTTCGCGATCTCGTTGATGAAGCTGATCCGCGTCATCAGGAACGCGTTGGCCGCGAGCTTGATCATCTCCGCGGAGGCGACGTCGGAGCGGACGACGGGCGCGTCGAGGCTCGCGTGCAGTTCCTCGACCCGGTCGCCGTCGGCCTGGTCGAACGCGCCGATTACGATCCGGTCGGGCGACATGAAGTCGCGGACCGCCGTTCCCTCGGAAAGGAACTCGGGGTTCGAGACGTAGCCGACGTGGTCCAGTCCCCGGGCGTCGAGCGCCGAACGCACCTTGTCACCCGTCCCGACCGGCACGGTGCTCTTCATGACGAGCACGGGATCGCCGGAGAGCTCGGGCAGGTCGTCGAGGACGCTCCAGACGTAGGAGAGGTCGGCGTCGCCGGAGTACGTCGACGGCGTCCCGACGCACACGTAAAGGAACTCGGCGTCCGTCGCCGCCTCGGCCGCATCGAGCGTGAACGTCAGACGCCCGGCGTTCCGTTCGACGAGCTCCACCAGCTCGGGCTCGTGGAACGGCAGCCCTCCCGCTCGCAAGGCGTCGATGCGGTCGGAGGAGACGTCTCTGACGACGACGTCGTGGCCGAGCTCGGCGAGGCATGCGCCCGTGACGACGCCGACCCAGCCGGCGCCGAAGATCCCGATCCTGCTCACTGCTTCTTCCCGCCCACCGGCCTCAGCCCGCGGGCGATCGAGAGCATGGTCTCGTTGGAGAGCGTGTCACGGAGGGTGTTCACGACCCAGTAGTTCGCGTCGCCCGTACGGAGTACGACCATGTGGAGCCGCGCGCCGTCGTAGTAGAGGTCGAAGTCCCGGTTGCCGAAGCGCCGGCTGACGTTCTTGCTCTCGAGGACCGGCGCGTCCTCCCAGCTCG
>DASZEE010000028.1:0-8327 GCA_035941215.1 Gaiellaceae bacterium | reverse complement strand
ACGCCGAACGAGCGGGAGGCCGAGGGGCTCGTCGGGCAGGAGTTCCACGACCCGCAGGATTTCGTCCAGGCGCTCGACCACATCTCCGACCTGGGCGCGAGGAACGTCCTGATCACGCTCACGTCCGGCTGCTACGCGCTCCTGCGCGAGGAGCGGGAGGTGGAGCGCTTTCACGCCGCCGTTCCCGAGGTGGCGACCGTCTCGCCAGCCGGGTCGGGCGACGTCCTCATGGCCGGGTACATCGCCGCGCAGCTCGACGAGCTCGAGCCCGAGGAGGCGCTTCAACGCGCCGTTGCGGCCGGCGCCGCCGCGGTGCAGGAGGTCGGGGCCGGCCGCTTCGAGCCGCGCGAGCTCACTCGGCTCGCCGAGGGCGTCAAGGTCGAAAAGCTGGAACCCGTCCCCTCCGAGCTATGATCGCTCGGGCGGCGCTGCTCGCGGCGGCCGCCCTGCTCTGCGCAGCCTGCGGGGGCGGCGACGAAGCCGCCGCGCCGGAGAAGCACCTGGTCTTCGCGAGGGGCGCGTGGATCTGGATCGCGGACGCTGATGGTCGCAACGCCAAGCGCCTGGTTCGCGGCACCTATCCCCTCGTCTCGCCGGACGGTGAGCGGGTCGCGTACGGCGCCCGGGGCGGAATCCACGTCGCCAACGCAGAGGGCAAGGAATCCGATCTGGTGAGCCCCGGCCGCCTCGAGGACTGGCTACCTGATTCGGAGCGCCTGCTCGCCTGGCAGGACGGACTCGTCGTGATCGACGCGGCCGACGGTGACGTCGAACCGGTCGTTCCGCGGCTCGACCGTGAAAGGGTGTACGGCCTCGACCTGTCACCGGATGGAAAGTGGGTCGCCTACGGACTGGCGAGACGGCTGACGCGGTGGGGCATCCTCCGCGATCGCATGGACATCCACGTCGTGGCGATCACCGGCGGTACTCCGAAGCGGATCACAAAAGACGGCCTGAGCGCGTGGCCGGTTTGGAGCGGTGCCGAAATCATCTTCTCGCGCCTCCCACGTGGCGACCGCCTCGCGCCTGGAGTCTGGCGGATGGACGCCGACGGCACCGACGTCAGCGCGATCGTCGCTCGCGCGCCCCTCCGCTACTCCCGGAACGGGTTCTACGGTTTCCGCCCCTACTTCGTCGACGGCGACCGAACTATCATCGGCCTCCGGACGGAGTGGGGAGACCGGGGGGCCGTGCTGGGCAAGGACGGGTCGCTTCGCCAGCTCGGCTTGCACGTCGTGCATGTCTCGAGCGACGGTCGTTACGTGCTCGGCTACCAGGGCGGCGCCGAGTTTCCTTTCACCGTGAGGATCGCGCCGGTGGACGGCGGCGAGCCCACCACCGTCGCAAAAGGCGAGATCACCTGGGAGCACTGGAACCGCTGACCGTTGCCGTCAAGGCCCGTTGTTACGATCGATCCTCGATTGAGAGGGATTGACACAGAGAGGTCTTCCGGCCCAGGCCAACCGCGAGGAGCCTGGGCCTTTGTGCAAGTGCCTCTTCAGGCAATACATCTCGGCTACCTGAAGAGGCACAAAGGAGGGGACCATGGAGATTGAGATCGGGAGAGGAAAGAAGGCGCGTCAGGCCTACGGCTTCGACGACATCGCGATCGTCCCGAGCCGGCGGACGCGTGACCCGCAGGACGTCGACATCGGCTGGAAGCTCGGCCCGCACCTGCTCGAGCTGCCGCTGCTCGGCTCGGCGATGGACGGGGTCGTCTCGCCGGAGACGGCAATCAAGCTCGGGGAGCTCGGCGGCCTCGGCGTCCTCAACCTCGAGGGCATCTTCAGCCGCTACGAGGACGCAGACATCCAGCTGGCCAAGATCGCCAAGGCGCCCAAGGAAAAGGCGACGGCGATGATGCAGAAGATCTACGAGCAGCCTGTCGAGCCGCGGCTGATCGCGCGCCGCATCGAGGAAATCAAGTCGAGGGGCGTGCTCGTCGCGGGGTCTTTGACCCCGCAGCGGGTTCGCGACCACTACGAGATCGCACTCGCCGCCGGGCTGGACATCCTCGTCATCCAGGGAACCGTCGTCTCGGCCGAGCATGTGTCGTCGAACGGCGCGGCGCTGAACCTGAAGGAGTTCATCGCAGAGATTCCGATCCCGGTGATCGTCGGCGGGTGCGCGTCGTACCAGACGGCGCTCCACCTGATGCGGACGGGCGCCGAGGCGGTGCTGGTCGGGGTCGGGCCGGGAGCCGCCTGCACCACGCGCGGTGTGCTCGGAGTTGGGGTTCCGCAGGCGACGGCGATCTCGGACGCCAGCGCGGCGCGGGTCCAGCACCTGCTCGAGACCGGCAACTACGTGAACGTGATCGCCGACGGCGGGATGCGAACCGGCGGTGACATCGCGAAGGCGATCGCTTGCGGCGCGGACGCCGTCATGGTCGGCTCGCCGCTCGCCCGCGCCAAGGAGGCACCCGGCCGCGGGTTCCACTGGGGGATGGCGACGTTCCACCCGACGCTCCCGCGCGGCGCTCGCGTGCAGGTCGACCAGCCGGCGACCCTGGAGGAGGTCGTAATCGGCCCGGCGACGGAGAACGACGGGACGCTGAACCTGATGGGCGCGCTGCGAACCGCCATGGCGACCTGCGGCTACGAGTCGATCCACGACTTCCAGAAGGCCGAGATCATGCTGGCGCCGGCGATCAAGACCGAGGGCAAGGGGCTCCAGCAGTCGCAGCGGATCGGGATGGGATAGTGGCCGAGATCCTCCCGTTCGAGCGCGCGGAGGACTCGCCGGAGGACCGCCCGGTCCTCGTGGTGGACTTCGGCGGCCAGTACTCGCAGCTGATCGCCCGGCGCGTACGCGAGGCCCGCGTGTACTCGGAGCTCGTCTCCCACCGGACTCCGGCTCAGGCAATCCGAGCTCGGAACCCGCGCGCGCTGATCCTGAGCGGCGGGCCGGCGTCGGTCTACGCCGACGAGGCCCCGAAGCTCGATGAAGCTGTCTGGGAGCTCGGGATCCCCACGCTCGGCATCTGTTACGGGATGCAGCTGATGGCGCTCGACCTCGGCGGCCGGGTCGAGCGGACCGGCGGATCGGAGTTCGGGCGCGCCGATCTTCGCTCGGCCGGTGGGACGCTCCTCGAGGACACGCCGGAGGAGCAGGTCGTTTGGATGAGCCATCGCGACTCCGTCACGGCGCCGCCGGAAGACGCCCAGGTGACGGCGTCGTCGCCGTCCACGCCGATCGCCGCCTTCGAGGCGCCGGAGCGCGGGCTCTACGGGGTGCAGTTCCATCCGGAGGTCGTCCACACCGCGCACGGCCAGGAGGTGCTGAAGAACTTCCTCTACGGCGTCGCGGAGGCGCCGCCCACCTGGACGGCGGCTGCGGTGATCGAGGAACAGGTCGAGCGGATCCGCGCGCAGGTCGGCTCCGAGCGCGTCCTCTGCGCGCTTTCCGGCGGAGTGGACTCGGCGGTCGCGGCCCTGCTCGTCCACAAGGCTGTCGGCGACCAGCTCACCTGCGTGTTCGTCGACCACGGGCTGCTGCGGAAGGACGAAGCGGCGCAGGTCGTCGAGACCTTCCAGGGCCATTTCAACGTCCCGCTCGTCCACGTGCAGGCCGCGGAGCGCTTCCTCGACCGGCTCGAGGGCGTCGAGGATCCGGAGGAGAAGCGCAAGCGCGTGGGTGAGGAGTTCATCCGCGTGTTCGAGGACGAAGCCAAGCGCCTCGGGCGGATTCGCTACCTCGTCCAGGGCACTCTCTACTCGGATGTGATCGAGTCGGGCGGGACCGACGGCGTCGCCGCGATGATCAAGTCGCACCACAACGTCGGCGGCCTGCCGGAGGACGTCGACTTCGACCTCGTGGAGCCGCTGCGGCTGCTCTTCAAGGACGAGGTGCGTCGCGTCGGCGAGGAGCTCGGCCTGCCGGAGCGGATGGTCTGGCGCCAGCCGTTCCCGGGCCCCGGCCTCGCGATCCGGATCATCGGCGAGGTCACGCGCGAGCGGCTCGAGATCCTGCGCGAGGCGGACGCGATCCTCCAGGAGGAGGTGCGGCGCGCCGGGCTCTACCGCGACCTCTGGCAGTCGTTTGCCGTGCTGCCGGCGATCCGGTCGGTGGGCGTCCAGGGCGACGAGCGGACGTACGCGTACCCGATCGTGATCCGGGCGGTCACCTCCGAGGACGCGATGACTGCCGACTGGGCGCGGCTGCCCTACGACCTGCTCGAAACGATCTCGAGTCGGGTCATCAACGAGATCCCGGGCGTGAACCGTGTGGCGCTCGACATCTCGTCGAAGCCGCCCAGCACCATCGAATGGGAGTGACGCAACCGGCCGCGCCCGGTCTGGCCGGCTGTTGACGGCACTCGAGGCGCGGCGCGGCCCGGCGCACCGACTGGGGTCAGACCCCCGAACGCGAGGCGCGCGGAACGTCCCAGGAGCCGTGTCCCAGGGGCCGAGGCTCTCGGAGACGTTTTCCGAGCCCGCCTGCCCGGGAAAGAGGGACGCGATGGTCTATCGCCTTGTCGGCTTCTGGGTGCTGCGGCGCGCGTTCCGGATCCTGTCCGCGGACGACCCGCGTCCGCTTCCCGCGCGGCTGACGCACGAGGCCAGGCGCATCCTCTTCGGAGCGGCGATCACGCTTGGTCTGCTCGTGCTCGGGGCGATCGTCCTCATCGTGCTCCTCATTGCCGCTCTCGCCTAGGAAGGGCTTATGATCGGCGCCAGTGGCACGCACCGTTCGCTCACCTGACGGCAGGCCTGGCAGCTCGAGCGTGTGTCGCAAGGGAAGTCGTTCGCGGAGCCCCCGGGCGCCGTCCTGATCGGGATCTGACCGAGCCACCGTGGAGTTCCGCGACGTCCTGACCCGGCGGCGGAGCGTCCGCACCTATGCCAACCGGCCCGTGCCGCGAGAGGTGCTCGAGCGGATCGGGGACGCGGCCGTCGTCTGGGCTCCGAGCGCCGGGTTCTCGCAAGGCCTCCGGATCGTCGTCGTCACCGACCCCGAGACCCGGAGCCGGATCGCGACGGCCGCGAAGGAGGACGAGCTCGCCGCGCAGGGCCGGCCGCGCTGGAAGGCCGCCGCGCCGGTCCACATGGTCGTCCTGACCCGGGAGGACGACTACCACGACCGGTACCAACAACAGGACAAGCTGCAGATCACCGGCGGCCGCGAGATCGACTGGCCGGCGCCGTACTGGTACGTCGACGCCGGCGCGGCCGTGATGGCACTGATGTTCGCTGCGATCGACGAGGGCCTCGACACCGCGATCTTCGGCGTCAGCGACCTGCCTGCGCTCCGCGAGACACTTGCACTGCCGGACGACGTGCGTTTCGTCGCCGTCGTGACGATGGGCTATCCCGCCGAGACGGCGGACGAGCCGAGCAGCGGCGCCAGCGTCTTCACAAGGCGCCGCAAGCCGCGTGAGGAGGTGGTCCGATGGGAGAGGTGGGACTGATCCGGTCGCCGGACGGCCGGGTCTGGACGCTGGACCGCGTCCGGCCGAAGATCTCCGAGGCCGAGACCTTCAAGGTCCCCTTCTTCTGGACGTCGGTCGTCGTGACGATCCTTCTCCTCGCCTTCGCGGTGCGCCTGATCTGGATCGATCCGGGCTGGACGGCGTACCTTCTGCTCCTGCCGCTGGGCGTCTGGATCGTCGAGCGCGGACTGCACGCATTGCGCCCGTTCGTCCGCGCCGAGACCGAAGGTCCTCCTCCGGAGCGCTTGATGTGGCGCCCGGGCAACCGGTTCGCAATCGGCCGGGTCGAGCGTCGCGTCGCCGAGGCGATTCAGGCGGGGCGACCGGAGACGGACGTCAAAGGCGCGCCGCTCGTGGGCTCCGGCTAAGCGCCTACTCGACCGCGAAGGCCGGGTAGCGGGCGCGCACCTCGTCGATGTACGCCGCGAGCCGGTCCGCCAGCGGCGGATCCTTGAACTCGAGCACGTTCTCCGCGTTGAGCTCGCCCGACCGGGACAGGTTGTAGCTCCCGGTGAACACCGTGTCGTCAGCGACCGTGACCTTCGCGTGCATGAAGTCGTGGAGCGTTCCGGGGCCCCACGGCGTCGACCGCTTCCCTGAGAACGGCGCCTGCATGACGCGCTCGAGCAGCGGCAGCTTCCACGAGATGTTCCCGTTCTCCCGCCACTGGTAGATGACGCCCCGGACCTGGGGCTGGTCGACGCAGCCGGCGATGTCGAGCTCCCCTTCCGAGATTTTCTCGGCCAGCGTCGAGAGCACGGGAGCCGCGGTGATGACGGGCGACGCGATGCGGACGCGCCGCCGCGCCCGGCCGATGGCCTTGCCGATACGGTGCGAAAGGCCCTCGCCGTTGCCCGGGGTGAACCAGGGCCGCACCTCGGTCGTTCCGACCGGGACCGGCCGGGGCGCGACGAAGCCGCTTCGCTCGACGGCGCCCGTGTCCCAGAGCTCCTCGAAGTTCTCCGTGAACCGCGCCGCCAGCTCGCGTGACTCCGCGATCACGATCACGTTCTCCTGGCGCGACCACGACTCGTCCGTCCAGTTCGTCGAGCCGGTCCACACGGACTCGCCGTCGCGGACGACGTACTTGTGGTGCATCAGGTCGGGCACCCCGGCGATCGCCCGGACCGGCACGGCCAGCGACGCGATCAGCTCTCCGTCGGGCTCGGGCGGCGGCGGGACGGGAATCGGGTTCCTGTGGTCGAGGTTGTAGAGGAACCGCACGGCGACGCCGCGTGCCGCCGCCGACTTGATCGCGTCGCCCACGACCCCGGCCGTCTCGCCGTCGAGGTGGAAGTCGTAGTGGGCGAAGTCGAGCGTCGACCGGGCGGCCTCGATGAACTCGGCGATCTGCTGCGCCACGTCCACCGGAGCCTGGCCGCCGTCGGTCAGCGTTCTGACGTCGAGCACGTCGCCCATCTTTCCGGGAACAGCAGAATGCTGTCGTGCCCACCGTTCTCGACCACTGCGTGATCGCCGTTTCCGACTGGGAACGCTCGAACGCGTTCTACCGCGATGTGCTCGGCGCGGAGGTCGTCCAACGGGACGAGTGGTTCGGCTTCTACCTCTTCGACGGCTGGCAGCTGAACGTTCATGGGCCGGGCTTCGAAGGGCTCAACGCGCGCTTGCCGGTGCAGCCGGGGAACAGTGACCTGTGCTTTAGGTGGGATGGGCCTATCGAGGGTGCGGTCGAGCACCTCGAGCGGCTCGGCATACCGATCGAGGCCGGGCCACTCTCGGCGGACTTCCCGAGAGGGCCCGTGACCAGCGTGTACTTCAGGGATCCCGACGGGTCGCTGCTCGAGCTGCTCTCCTACGACTAGCCCTCCTCGTCGGACGCCCACTTGCGCGCCGCTACGGCGCCGGCCACGGCGAGGCCGGCCGCCGCGATGCCCGCGACGAGCCACGGTGTCCGGTTGCGCCGTCTGTCGTCCGGCTCGGTTCGCGTCGTCAGCGAAAGTGCGATCCCGGCCAGGCCGACCACGGCGTGGGGAAGCCAGTGGCGCACGCCGTTCTTCCTCGCTCCGGAGAGCCACGGAGCAGACGCCAGGGCCGCACCGCTCGCCCCGTCGAAGGCGAGGTGCGCCTTCAGCGGGATCACCCGCACCGCGCCGGTTTCGTAGTCGGTGAGGGCGCTCAGGCCGGTGCCGAGCACACCTGCGAGCCGCGGCGGCAGGGTCGAGCCGCGCTCGCCGTTCAGCCGCAGCAGGTTCGGTGTCGCGGCAAGGGCCGGGCCGGCGACGAGATCGAAGACGCCGTGGGCCTTGGTCGGTACTACTCGTAGACGCATGGTTACCTCCTCGGAAGTGTTTGTTTCTCGTTCCGGGCCTTGCCGAGAGCTAAACGTGCCTGTGTTCGTGCGCCGTCTCGCGAACGCCGAGATCGGCGAGACGTTCAACCAGTACGCCGGGTCGGCCGTTCGCCGCGACCGGCTTGCCGCCTATCTCGAGCGCGGCTCTGACGCGCGCTACGTCCTCGTCGGCGAGGCGGCCGGCTACCGCGGCGCGCGCGTCAGCGGGATCCCGTTCACGTCCGAGCGTCAGCTGACCGGAACGGGGCCCGCGGAGGCGACGGCGACGATCGTCCAGCGGACGCTCGTCCAGCTAGGGATCGCGGACGACGTGCTGCTCTGGAACGTCGTGCCGACGCATCCGGGGACGGCTCGCGCGAACCGGCGGCCGACGAGCGCCGAAATACGAGGCGGCATGCCGTTCCTCGAGGAAGTGCTTACCGGCCGGGTCCCGATCGCCGTCGGGCGGGTGGCGCAGTCCGTGCTGGGCGGGCCTTATGTCCGCCACCCGTCGCACGGCGGTGCCGCGGAGTTCAAAGCCGGCCTCCTGCTATCCATCCGACCATGAGGCGGTTTCTGATCGTCGGGATTGCAATCGCTGTCGCC
>DASZEE010000027.1:0-12445 GCA_035941215.1 Gaiellaceae bacterium | reverse complement strand
ATCGACGACGTCGGCTTCATGAGCATGAGCATCAAGCTGATGGGGGTCCCGGGGCCGAAGCTGCTCGAGGACGAGCAGGGGACGCAGGACCTCATCTGCGTCTCGACCCCGACGTTCGTCACCCCGGACACCCGCGCGAACGCCCGGCTCCAGGAGTGGAGCTACAAAAACGCGCCGCTCTTCTACTTCCTGAACCTCCGCGAGCCGCACCTGCTCGACTCGCTGATGCAGTTCCTCTGGACGAAGACGCAGACGAGCCCGCTCGAGGGCGACTATTTCTCGTGCGTCCCGTACCTGCTCGGCGAGGGCCAGGCGATGCAGTACGCGTTCCGGACCCGCAAGCGCAAGCGGAGCCGGGTGCCGCGGCTGCCGCTCCGCCCGCCCGACGACTACCTCCGCGAGGCGATGGTGAGGACCCTGGCGGAACAGGATGTCGAGTTCGACATCACGCTCCAGCTCCAGACCGACCCGCACCGGATGCCGATCGAGAACAACGCCGTGCTCTGGCCGCCGCGGCTCTCGCCACGGGTGCCGGCGGCGGTGCTGCACATCCCGAGCCAGACCTTCGATTCGCCGAAGCAGCTCGACTTCGCGCGGATCCTCTCCTACAACCCCTGGCACTCGGTGCCGGAGCACCGGCCGCTCGGCAACCAGAGCCGGGCGCGCAAGCGGATGTACTCGGAGCTCTCGCGCCTACGACAGCGGATGAACAACGTCGAGCACTACGAGCCCTCGGGTGACGAGGAGTTCCCGGGCTCACCGGCGATGGAACGAAGCGCCGCCAGCCCCGGCATGAAGAAGTAGGCGCCGCCCTTCACGGTCACGAAGCGCGGCACGCCCGTGTAGCGCTCGCGCACTCCCTCGCCCGGCGATGTGAAGCAACCCCCGAACGGCTCGGACGGGCCGACGAGCGGGTCGGCGTCGTCGTAGAGCCCGGCGAACTTCGGGTTGTTCAGCCAGGTCTGTTGCACGAACTCGAACTGGCGAGCGATGTTCCCGCTCAGGCAGATGAAGTGGAGGCCGCGCGGCTCGCCGTCGTCCTCGCCGTGGAGCGCCTCCTCGGTCGTGAGCGGCGAGCCGTACTCCCGGCCGCGGCGCAGCAGCCGATGCCGCCGGTTCAGCTCCAGCGAGTCGTCCGAGCCGGGGTCCGGGTCGAGCGAGTCGCGCGGGTTCGCCCGCCGGATGTGGGACGCGACCGGACAGAGTGCACCGCGCGCGTCGTCGCGGTGGTAGCGGAAGTCGTTCTCCTCCGCGAGCGCCGGCTCGTCCGCCGTCGGCGCGAGCACGAGCGGGGCGCCGCTCGGCCAGCGACCGACGAACTTCGCGCCAAGGCGCAGCCGTGCCCCGGGATCCTCGGCACCATCTGCCGTGCGAGTCGCGCCGTCGAGGTAGCGCCAGAACCCGCGAACGTCCTGCGCCAGCTGCCGGAAGACGAGGTAGCTGCCGTTGTGCCCCAGCGCCGGGTGGTCGGTGAGGCGCCCGTACTCGTTCGGGTAGCCGAGGAGGAACTCGCCGGCCTTGACGGTGAGGTTCTCCGGACCGCTCTTGCCGAGGCCCTCGACGAGCGGCTGCGAGACGCCGTCGCGCCAGCCGAACGGTTCGAAGCCGTCGAGATCCGAGGTTCCGAGCCGGTGGAGGTCCTGCACGCCGTGCCTGCGCCGGAGCGCGGCCTGCTCCTCCTCGAGCGCCGTGAGCTCCGCGCGGTGGGTCGCGTACAGCAGGAGCACGCCGTCGACGGGCGGCGTGGCCGGCCCGCCCCAGTCCCAGCGCTCGGGGGCGCTCGTACCCTCGTCCGCGAGGATCCGCCTTCGGTGCGGCGCCGTCATCCCCGAGACGAACTCGCTGGAGAACTTCGACACGGTCTCGCCGTCGACGCCGAGCCGGCTGAGCCCCGAGGCGGTGAGCGCGACGTTGACGGCGCGGCGCTCCGGGCGGTCCTCCGACGTGGTGATCCCGCCGAGCACCTCGCCGAGCCAGCTCCGCGCCGACAAGCCGTCCTCGAAGCGGAGCAGGACGAAGGTCGCCAGGCTGAGGTTCGAGTAGCCGCGCGCGAAGAGCCCCTGGATGTCGGCGCGCTCCAGGTCCACGGTCACAGCGCCTGCACCCACGCCTGCTCGCGGTCACCCCGCAGGTCCGAGTGCAGGCCTTTCCGCAGCTGCTCGTTCGCTGCGACATTCGCGGCGCTGAGCCGGCCGTACGCCGAATACCAGACCCGGGTTCGAACCTGGTGGAGCCGCAGGTAGTCCTTGAAGGCGAGCTCGTCCCGGCAGCCGTCCTTGATCAGCCAGCGGGTCCGCGGATAGCCGATCCCGTTGGTGAAGACGAGGTTCAACCCCCACGAGATCTTGTCGATGAAGTCGTCCATGTAGCTCTCGAGGCTGCCGTCGTAGTTGCTCGCGAACAGCACCTGCCGCCGGTCGTTCAGGAAGAGCCAGCGCGCGAAGTGGATCGTCTTCACGCCGACGAGGTCGCCCGGCTTCAGGAGGTGGCGCGTGACCGCGTTCAGGAGGTAGAGGATCACGTTGATCGTCAGCTTCCTGAACGGCCCCGGCTTGACCTGGCCGACGGCTGTGAAGGGGTTCATCGGCAGGTGATCCTCGAGTGCGGCGAGCTCGAGGACCAACGCCTCGTCGGGACGGTTGTGCGGCGCCGGGTCCCGCTTCTCGTGCCTGCGGAGCAGAACGACGTAGACGGGCGCGGCGAGGAGCGCGAACGGCAGTGCCACCAGCACGAGGAGGCCGACCCAGGCCAGGTGCGCCCACTCGCGGATCCGGGCGCCGAGCCCGGGGCGGTCCGCAGGCTCGAGCGCCCACCTGAGCCCGGGTTCCCTGCCGACGAACTTGCGGATCGCGTCGCGCACCGCGCGGGGTTGGCGGTCGCGCAGGTCGGGCCGGCGGTCGAGGAAGTCGCTCACGGCCTCGCGGAGCCCGGCCTCCTGCGAGATCTGTTGCTGCGTCCGGCCCCGGGTGTTCACGTAGGTCGCCGGCTCGCGGGCGACGCGGCTCCGGAGCCAATCGAGCCGCTCCCGCTCGCCCGGCGTCCCGCCCGGATACCCCTCGCAGTGGCCGAAGACCCGGTCGACGCCGTCCCCGGCGGTGCGGACGAGCTCGGCCAGATGCTCCTCCGGGGACACGTCGAGATCGGCCAGGTAGACGATGTTCGCCGGCAGCGGCCGGCCGCGGTGGTCGGTGTCGGCGGGCACGACGACGATCCGCGCGAAGTGAAGGCCGGAGAGCGAACCGAAGTCGATCACCTCACCGTTCGCGACCCCATTTCCCATCTGTGCCAGCACCCGGTCGAGCTCCTCGGCGGCGCCGTCCCGGACCGGCGCGACGACGCTCAGCGCGGACTGAAACGGCACAGGTCAGGCGTCGTTGAAGTCGAGCGCGAAGTGGAGGATCTTGGACCGTTCCCAGAAGACGAGGCCGAGGTAGACGCCGGGGGAGACCTCGCGGATCTCGTCCCGGACCCACTTGGCGATGAGGGACGTGTCCGAGTAGTCGAGGACGATCGTCTCCTGGTCGTCGAACCAGCTCGCCTCCTTGTAGACCTTGGCCCGCACCGCCTCGATCCCGAGCGGGCTGATCTTGTTCAGCAGCTCGCCCTTCGCGCGGTCGAAGACCTTCCCCTTCCAGCCGACGAAGTGGACGAGCTGGGACACCGGTCCCGTCAGGTCGGTGCCTGAGGCCAGGAGGACGGTCCCGTCAGCCTCGCCGTCGGGGATCTCGCCGGCGAGGCTCCGCTTGAAGAGCTCGTCGAGCTCGTCCGGCGTCATGGTCTGGAGCTGGGCAGCGTCGATCGGCATATCCGGGTCTCCGCAGCGGCTCGACGCTAGCACGCTCCCTCCGGGCCTGACAACCGCGTTGACTCGCCTGTGGACGGCTGGTTCAATCGCCCGCAAGAGGGGATCTACAAGGAGCAGGCTATGGGCTCGATCTTCTCTGCGGCGCTCGACCGAACCGCCGAACGGTTCGATCGGTGGTTGGGCTGGGACCGGCTCCCGCTGCCGCTCGCGATCCTCACGCTCGTCGGTCTCCGCGGCCGGCTCCGGAACGAGAATCTGCACGACACGGGCAGGGGACGGCGAGCTGCCGAGCCCGACAAGGACTCCGGCAACTACCTCACCGCGCGGACCTACGACGGCACGTTCAACGACCTGAACGACCCGCAGATGGGCGCGCTCCATGCCCGGTTCGGGCGAAATGTCCCGCTCCAGTTCACGTGGCCCGAGCCCGAGGAGGCGTTGCTCGAGCCCAACCCTCGCCTCGTCAGCCGCCGCCTCCTGACCCGCGACGAGTTCTCGCCGGCGACGACGCTGAACCTGCTCGCCGGCGCTTGGATCCAATTCGAGGTGCACGACTGGTTCAGCCACGGCCAAGGCGAGGAGGAGAGTCCCTGGCAGCTGCCGCTCGAAGAAGGGGACACCTGGCACGAGAACCCGATGCTGATCACGCGGGCGAAGCGCGACCCGAGCGCCGACTCGAGCGGGCCGCCCACGTACGCGACCGAGGACACCCACTGGTGGGACGGCTCGAACGTCTACGGCGGCGACAAGCGGTTTGCTGACGCGCTGCGCACGGGTGAGCACGGGAAGCTGAAGATCGACGACCAGGGCCTCCCGCCGGCCGAGCTGGAGAAGTTGATCGACCTCAAGGGCGTCGCCGGGAACTTCTGGATCGGGCTCGCGCTCCTCCACTCGCTCTTCATGCGCGAGCACAACGCGATCTGCGACCACCTGCACGCGAAGTACCGGGACCTCGACGACGAGACGCTCTACCAGAAGGCCCGCCTCGTGAACGCGGCGCTGATGGCGAAGATCCATACGGTCGACTGGACGCCCGCGGTCATCGCCCACCCGACGACGGTGGTTGCGCTCCGGGCCAACTGGTGGGGGATCCTCGGCGAGGGTTTCGTCAAGCGCTTCGGCCGGCGAACGAGCAGCGAGGTGATCCGCGGCATCCCCGGCTCGCCGACGGACCACCACACTGCGCCCTACTCGCTGACGGAGGAGTTCGTCGCGGTCTACAAGATGCACCCGCTGATCCCGGACGACTACACGTTCCGAGCGCTCGCCGACGACAGCGTCCTCCAGGAGCGCACCCTCCGCGAGATCGGCGCACTCGATGTCCGCGCCCGCCTCGACGAGATGCCGATGACCGACGTCTTCTACTCCTTCGGGCGCATGCACCCGGGCGCGATCGAGCTGCACAACTTCCCGCGCTTCCTCCAGCACTTCAAGCGTCCTGCGGGCGACGAGATCGACCTGGCCGCGATCGACGTCATCCGGACGCGCGAGCGTGGCGTCCCGCGCTACAACCAGTTCCGTCGCCTGCTCCACCTGAAGCCCGTCGAGTCGTTCAGGGAGATGACCGACAACCCCGAATGGGCGGAGGAGCTCGAGGACGTCTATGGGGACGTCGAGCGCGTCGACCACATGGTCGGGATGTACGCCGAGCCGAAGCCGCGTGGATTCGGGTTCAGCGACACGGCATTCCGCGTCTTCATCCTGATGGCGTCACGCCGGCTGAAGAGCGACCGGTTCTTCACGCGCGACTACCGGCCGGAGGTCTACACGAAGGCCGGGATCGACTGGGTCGAGGACAACACAATGCGTACGCTCCTGCTCCGGCACTTCCCCGAGCTGAAGCCGGCGCTCCAGGGCGTCGAGAACCCGTTCGCGCCCTGGCGGCAGATCGGGTCCTAGGTGGTGAGCGACGCGGCTCGAGTCACGCTCGCCGCGGTGCGGCTGTTCAACGGCGGTGCCTCGCTCGTCGCGCCGCGGATGTTCGCGCAGCGGATGGGGCGCGAGAGCGACGCCGACGGCGCCGCCGTCCACGCGCTGCGGATGTTCGGCATCCGCACCGTGCTGATCGCGCTCGATCTCATGAGCCGCGATCCGGCGGTCCGACGGCACGCGCTGCGGTTCTCGGTGCTGATCCACGCGACGGACACGGTCTCGGCGGCGATGGCGGGGTTGAACGGCCAGCTGCCGCCGAAGGCGGCGAGGCTCGCGACGGGCGTGTCCGCGGCCAACGTCGTGCTCGCGCTGATCGCGAGCAGGGAGGTGAGGAGGGGATGAGCGCACCGGCGGCGACGCGCAGGCCCGACAAGGAGTGCGACCTCGTGATGAAGGGCGGGATCACGAGCGGTGTGGTCTACCCGGGTGCGATCAGGAAGATCGCCGACCAATACCGCTTCCGGAACCTCGGTGGAGCGTCGGCCGGCGCGATCGCCGCGGTTGCGGCCGCCGCCTGCGAGTACCGGCGCAACCAGGGAAAGGAAAAGGCGTACGACGTCCTCGGCGAGGTCAGCACGGAGATCTCCGCGCCTGGGTTCGTCCTCGGTCTGTTCCAGCCGCGGCCGAAAGCGCGGGCGGCCTTCGAGGTGGCCCTCGGGCTCGTCACATCGTCGGGCTCCCTCAACCGCAGGCTCTTCAAGGCTCTCGGCTCGATCCTCGGCGTTCGACGCCGATTCCTCGTCGGTGCGACGGCCGCCGTGCTCGTCTGGGCCGTCGTAGTCGTGATCGCCATCTGGGCGCTCGCCGCCGGCGGACTCGGGACGCTGGAGCTGATCGCCCTCGTTCTCCTTGCGCTAGTTGCGCTGCCGATCGCCGCGCTGATCCTCGCCGCGAGCGCCGCAATCGCGCTCTCGAGGTTCGTCGGCGAGCTCGATCGCGCCCTGAAGGAAACCTGGTTCGGGATGTGCAGCGGCCGGAGCGAAGACGGCTACTCGCAGAGCGGCCTCACGGACTGGCTGCACGCGACGATCCAGAAGTGCGCAGGGTTGCCCGAGGATCGGCCGCTGACGTTCCGAGACCTTCGCGGAGACGATCCGGACGATGCGGACGTCAACCTCCAGCTGATCACGACGGATCTCAGCGCGTCCCGACCGGCCACGCTTCCGCTGCCGGAGTGGGCCGAGGAGGAACCGACGCCGTACCTCTTCGACGCCGAGGAGTTCAAGCGGCTCTTCCCGGCGGCGATCGTCGAGCACATGGTCGCCGCCACGCAGGAAGGCGCTCGCACGACGCCGGACAACCGGACGCTGCATCCGGTGCCCGGCCTCGATCTTCCGATCGTCGTCGCCGCTCGGCTCAGCCTCAGCTTCCCGATCCTGCTCGCGACCGTTCCGTTCTGGAAGGCCGACGGTCCGGACGGCAGGTACGTCCAGCACACGATGTCCGACGGCGGGATCTCGAGCAACTTCCCGATCCACTACTTCGACTCGCTCTTCCCGGGCCGGCCGACGTTCGGGCTCGATCTGCAGCCGTGGCGGCTGCCGACCGACAACCCGGTCGAGATGTCTGACAAGCCGCGCCAGGCGGGTTTCTCGGAGGTCACCAACGTCGGGACGTTCTTCAGCCAGATCCTGAACGCGGCACGCAACTGGCGTGACAACATGCAGGCGGAGCTGCCCGGCTACCGAGACCGCATCTGCCAGATCCGGCTCTCGGCGAGCGAGGGTGGGCTCAACCTGAACATGTCCCCCGAGGTCGTGGCGGCACTGCTTCAGCGCGGGGACGACGCCGGCGAGCTCGTGATCTCGCAGGCATTCGACTGGAATCGCCATCGGATCACCCGCTTCTGGACGATGATGCAGATGCTCCAGCAGAGCCTCGGCCCGATCGGGTTTGGCCGGCCGGGCGTGTACGAAGGCGAGTATCCCGGCCGGATCGCCTTCTCAGGGGTCGTCCGGGACTGGCAGAACGCCGGGAAGAGCCCGGAGCCGCCGCCGTTCGCGTGGTGGTCGACCGCCGTGCTCGCGAGCGACGCGGTCTTCAAGCTGGTGGAGACCTGGCCGGACTTCGACGCGGACGCGCCAACCCCGAAGCCGACGCTCCGTATCGTCCCGCGCGCCTAGTGCCGTGGAGCTGCCGGCCGAAGCGAGCGAGCTGATCGAGTCCGGCGCCCTCGGGCATCTGGTCACGCTCAACGCCGACGGTTCGCCGCAGGTCTCGTGCGTCTGGGTCGGAATCGACGGCGGCGAGCTCGTCACCGCCCACCTCGCCCCGACGCAGCAGAAGTTGAAGAACGTGCGGCACGATCCGCGCGTGACGCTCTCCTTCGAGGGGACGAGGATCCACCCGCCAGGGCTGAAGGAGTACCTGGTCGTCCACGGCCAGGCCCGGATCGAGGAGGGCGGCGGGCCGGAGCTGCTTCAGCGACTTGCTCACGTCTACCTCGGGCCCGACGTGAAGTTCCCGCCGATGGACGACCCTCCGCCCGGCTTCGTCATGCGTACGACGCCCGAGCGGCTCGGCGGCGTCGGCCCTTGGGCCGGCTGACCGCGTTCGGCGGCATGGCGACGGAGATCGTGCTCGTCCGGCACGGCGAGACCGAGTGGAGCAGGGACGGAAAGCACACCGGCAACACCGACGTCCCGCTCACCGAGCGCGGGAGAGAGCAGGCAAGGGCGCTCGGCGCAGCCCTCGAGGGGCGCACGTTCACCCGCGTGCTGACGAGCCCGCTGGCGCGCGCGGCGGAGACCGCGAGGCTCGCCGGCTACGAAATCGCGGAGGAGCGCGACGAGCTCCGCGAGTGGGACTACGGCGCCTACGAGGGCCGGCGAACCGTCGACATCCGCGAGGAGCGGCCGGGCTGGACGCTGTGGACGGACGGCGTTCCTGAGGGGGAGACCGCCGCGGACGTGGCTGCGCGGGTCGACGCCGTGCTCGACGAGCTGCTGGCGACTGAGGGCGCTGTGCTCGTCTTCGCCCATGGGCATCTCCTGCGCGTGCTCGCCGTTCGCTGGATCGGCCTGGAACCGGAGGCGGGACGGCTGTTCGCCCTCGACCCCGCGACGGTCAGCGTGCTCGCCTTCGAACGTGAGACGCCGGTGATCCGCGTCTGGAACGCGCCCGCCACTTCCTGAAAGGCTCCCTACAAATGCCAAGTCCCGCAGACCCGAAGGCCAGCAGGACTTGACGCAGCGACCTTCTCACACACGAGCCGGTCCGTCAAGGGGGCTCCGACCGCCAAGATTCATGGGATGAGCACCGGCTCACCCCGTGCCCGGCGGATCTCCGCGGTCTTCCGCGAGACCGAGCGCGTCACGCCGCTCGAGCTCTTCTTCGACCTCGTCTTCGTCCTCGCGATCACGCAGTGCACCGCGCTGATGGCCGACGACCCGACCTGGGCGGGGCTCGCGAGGGGACTCCTGGTCCTGGGCGTCCTGTGGTGGTCGTGGGTCGGCTACGCGTGGCTGACGAGCGTGCTCGACCCGGAGGAGGGGGGTGTGCGACTGGTCATGTTCGCGGCGATGGCGGCGCTCCTCGTCGTCGCGCTGTGCGTGCCGGGCGCCTTCGGCGACGACGCGTTCCTCTTCGCGTGCGCGTACGGCGTCGTCCGCTTTTCCCAGATCGGGCTGTTCGTGATCGCGAGCCGGGAAAATCCGGCTCTCCGGCAGTCCGTCCTCGGCCTCGCTGGAGGGACGGCCGTCGGCGTCGGCCTCATCGTCGCCGCCTCCGGCCTCGACGGATGGGCTCAGGGCGCCGTGTGGGCCCTCGCGCTCGTCCTCGACATGGCGGAGCCGTTCTTCTTCGGCGCGGAGGGCTGGAGCCTCGAGCATCCGGGCCATTTCGCGGAGCGGCACGGGCTGATCATCATCATTGCCCTGGGCGAGTCGATCGTCGCGATCGGGATCGGCGCCGGGGTGACCGTGGACGCGGGCGTCGTCGCGGCCGCCACGTTCGGAATCGCCGTCGCCGCGGCGCTCTGGTGGCTCTACTTCGACGTCGTTGCACTCCTGTCGGAGCGTGACCTGGCGCGGCTCCCTCCCGGGCGGGAGCGCAACGAGCGGGCCCGCGACACCTACTCGTACATCCACTTCCCGATGGTCGCCGGGATCGTGCTGCTTGCCCTCGGGCTCAAGAAGACGCTCGAGGACGTGGGAGGGGAGCTGGACGCGGTGATCGCCTCGGCGATGCTCGGCGGGGTCGCGCTGTACCTGCTGGCGCACGTCGCCCACCGCTACCGGAACATCCATACGGTGAATTACCACCGGCTCGTCTGCGCCGTCGTGCTCGTCCTGCTCATCCCGGTCGCAGTCGAGCTGCCGGCGCTGGCGGCGCTCGCCGGATTGACGGTGATCGTCTGGGTGCTGGTCGGCATGGAGGCGATCCGCTTCGCCGGCTCGCGCGAACGGGCCCGACGGACGCTCGCCGAGGAAGGCGCGGCGCACTAACCCCTGCTCGCGTCCCCGGTCCTAGTGGGTATGCCGGGTTTCGCATCGGTGGTCGAGAACGAGGGCGTCGTCCTGCGGTCCGCGGACGTGAACGGCTTCACGGTCGGCGAGCTGAGCTTTCCGGCCGGCTACGTCCAGGAGCCGTTCGAGCCGGACCTGCCGTACCTGGCCGTCGTGATCGGGGGCGCGCTCGAGAAGTCCTTCGGCGGAGGAATGTCGCTTCGTACCGGAGCGGCGCTCACCATGCCGGCAGGCGCGACTCACGGTGCCCGCTTCGGCCCCGACGGCGCGAGGGTCGTGATCGTCAAGGCCCGCGACCGTGCGAGCGACTTGCTGTTCGACCGCCTTCGCCGTCTGCGCGGCCTCGGGCTGCTGGCCCGGCGCCTCTCGTCGGAGCTTCGCGCCTCCGACGCCGCTGCGCCGCTGGCCGCGGAGGGGATCGCGCTCGAGCTTCTTGCGGCGACGGCTCGGGAATCGGCCCCGCCGGACCGGGCGCCTGCGTGGCTCCGGGACGCAGAGGAGCTGCTGCACGTACGGCACCGCGAGTGCGTGCGCCTGGGCGAGGTCGCGCGCGAGCTCGGCGTGCCGCCAGTCCGGATTGCGCGAGCCTTCCGAGAGCGCCACGGCGTCTCCGTCGGCGAGTACGGCCGCCGGGCCCGGATCGAGTGGGCGGCGGCGGAGATCGCCCGCGGGAACCGGCCGCTCGCCGAGATCGCCGCGGAGGCCGGGTTCGCGGACCAGAGCCATTTCACACGGCTGTTCAGGCGCTACCTCGGGACGACGCCCGGCCGGTTCCGCGCGTTCCAAAGCCGCTAGGCGTTCAAGACAGCAGCGGGCAACCGCCCGATCCTGAGTTTCCCCACTCGAAGGAGGAACGTATGCGTGCCCGCACTCTCGTCGCGATCGCCGGGCTCTTGCTCGCGCTTCCGGCCACCGCGGCCGGCGGAGGCGGCGTCGTCGCGTCGGCGAGCGGCGGCGTCCACTGGACGATTCCGCTCCCGAACGCGTTCGGCGTCGAGGTTGTCAACCAGCCGCTCGCCTTCACGGCGCGGAAGTACGCGGACGGCAGCGTGTCCGGCCACTTCGCCTACCACCAGATCGTCGAAGGGGAGTCGTTCAACTTCGGCGTCGACGTGACGTGCTTCGTCGTCTACGACGGGAACCGCGCGAAGATCGGTGGCGAGATCAAGACGAGCAACGATCCGACCCTGCCGCCGGGCGGCTTCGCCTGGTTCCAGGTGTTCGACAACGGAGAAGGCTCGAACGCCGCGCCCGACCGCTCGAGCCTGATCGGCTTCGGCGACGAGGCGGCGAACGAGGCGTTCTGCAACAGCCCGAACCTCCCGCGGTTCGGCCCGTGGGACGTGAACGGCAACGTGCAGGTCGAGACCTAGGCGTTACCCCCCGCGAGCGGAGGGGCCGCGAGCCACGGTCCCTCCGCTACCGTCGAGCTGTGACGGTTCGCGAGTACGCCACCGAAGAACTCGCCGTCGAGTGGAGGCCGCGGCTCTGTTACCACTCGCAGAACTGCGTTCGGGCCCTCCCGCTCGTCTTCGACAAGGAGCGGCGGCCCTGGATCGACCCGACGCAGGCAACGGCGGACGAGGTCGGGGCCGCGGTCGAGCGATGCCCTTCCGGGGCGTTGCGGGTCCGCCGCCTTCGCGGGGAGCCCCTTCCGGCCCCGACGACGGTCGAGATCACGCCGGATCCGAACGGCCCGCTTCTCGTCCGCGGCCCGATCACCGTCGTGCGGCCCGACGGCGCCGTCGAGCAGGTCACGCGGGCCGCTTTCTGTCGCTGCGGACAGTCAGGGAACAAGCCGTTCTGCGACGGCAGCCATCGCGAGGCGGGCTTCCGCGGATGACCGTCCGGGACAATCCCGACAAGCGCCGGTACGAGGCGCTCGTGGACGGCGAGGTCGCAGGAACCATCTTCTACCGCGAGCTTGAGGATGCGCTCGCCCTCGTCCACACGGAGGTCGAGGAGGCGTTCGAGGGGCAGGGGATCGGGAGTCGCCTCGTCGCCGCGACGCTCGACGACATCCGTGCGCGAGGCCTTCGGATGCAACCGCTGTGCCCCTTCGTGCGGTCGTACGTCGAGCGCCACCCGGAGTATTCGGACCTGATCGCGGCCTAGGTCGGTAGCTGCCGACCCGCGATCGGCGTCGAGTGGATGATCGACGTCGTCGTCTGGCCGAAGACGATGAACCGGTCGAGGATGTCCTCGAGGTCGTCCATCGCCCGCAGGTGGTGCTTGAGGTCGA
>DASZEE010000026.1:0-9657 GCA_035941215.1 Gaiellaceae bacterium | reverse complement strand
CGCTCCCATCGACCCGCAGCGACGGCCGTCGAGGGTCGCGCCCGGTGCGTGGGCGGCGTCTTCCACGACCGCAAAGCCACCGCTCGCCGCAAGAGCGAGGACCTCGTCCATCGCGCACGGGTGACCGCCGTAGTGGAGGGCCATCACGGCCTTCGTCGACGGCGAGAGGGCGGCCTCGAGATCTCGCGGGTCGAGATTCAGGTCATCCTCGCCGAGGATGTCGCAAAAGACCGGCGTTGCGCCCGTGTGGACGACGACGTTCGCCGCGGCGACGAAGTTCAGCGATGGGAGTACGACCTCGTCGCCCGGCCCGCAGCCGCAGGCAACCAGCGCCGAGTGCAGAGCGACCGTTCCGTTGGCGACCGCGAGCGCGTGAGCCGTTCCGCAGAGCGCCGCAAACTCGCGCTCGAGCTCGGCCACTCTCGGGCCCATGCTCCACCAGCCCGAGGCGACCGTGTCGTGGACGGCGGCAGCGAGCTCGTCGGAGACGGCCACGTCGGAGAGCGGGACGATCCAGGGCTCGTCCATGGCTAGATCGGTCCCTCCTCGGGGAGAAGCCGGCCGCGGAGCTCGCCGAAACGCTCCTGCGCGAGCTCGTAGTCCTCGCGCCGCCCGATGTCGAGCCAGAAGTCGGATGAGCGATAAGCCGCCACCGGCGCCCCTCGCTCGAGCAGTGCATGCACGACGTCGGGGAAGTCGAATTGCTCCCCACGCGGGATCAGCTCGACGACCTCGCGCTCGAACACGTAGACGCCCATGCTGACGTCGTAGGAGATCGTAGGCTTCTCGTCGTATCCGAGGATCCGCGTCCCATCGCGCCCGATCACGCCGAACTCGATCGCCACCTCGCGCTCGAGCGTCGCGATCGTCGCGGTTGCGCCGTTCGACTCATGGAACGCCACGAGCGCGCGGAAGTCGAGCGCCGTGAAGAGGTCTCCGTTCATCACCAGGAGTCGCTCGGCGGGGTCCTTGAGCTCGGCGAGGGGGCCTGCCGTGCCGAGGGGCTCGTCCTCACGCACATATTCGAGCTGTACCCCGAACCGCTCTCCGTCCCGGAAGTAGGCTTCGATCAGCTCGGCGAGGTATCCCACTGCCAGGTGAACGCGCTTGAAGCCGGCCGCCGCGAGACGCCGGAGCAGGATCTCCAGAACGGGCATCTCGCCGATCGGCATCAGCGGCTTCGGGAGGACGGTCGTGTACGGCGCGAGCCGTGTCCCCCGGCCGCCCGCGAGCACGATGACGTCGATCGAGTCGTGCTGCGGGGTCAACTGGAGCGGCTCGATCTCATCCGGCGCAATGCTACGCGGAGCGCCGCTTTCCTCCCGTTAGGGACGGCGCGGGACCGGCGCCGGCTCCGGCTCGAGCACCTCGCGGACGCGGCGAAGCAGCTTCGCCGGGGCCTTCTCCTCGACCGGAACGAGGCCGCCGAGCTCGAGGCGCGCCAGCTCGACGCGGCCGAGGCGCCGTACGGTGCGGAAGCCGAAGTCGGCGAGGAAGTCGCTCGGGAAGACCGTCCGGTGGATGAGGAAGCGCTGCTCGGTCGACTCGCCCTCGACGTACCGGTAGCCGAACGCCTCGATCGCCCTCCCGCCCCGCTCGCGCACGTCGGCGATCGCCGCGAGGAAGAGGGACTGCATGACCCACTGCGCCGACCCCTCGACGAGGTAGGCGCACGTGATCAGCACGGCGTCCTCGTCCGGAGGGCCTGCCGGCAGCCCGTCTGCGCGCGGGAAGAGCTCCGACGGCCCGTACTGCATCGAGCCCAGCACGCGGCCGTCGTCGTCCGCGTAGACGGTGCCCCAGGCGCCCCAGTCGTCCTCCGCCCGCTCGATCCACTTGCGCTTCGACGTCGTTCGCCCGGGCCGCGACTGCCAAAACACGCAGTCGTGGCAGACGGTCGGCGCACTGGGGAGGGTCGCGCCCGTGAGACCTTGAAGGCGGGTCGTCATCCAGCCGAGTGTAGGACGAGTTCGTATGCAGCAGGCCGCGCGAAGAACCGGAACGGGACGAACGTCGTCCCGAGACCGGCGGAGAGGTGCAGCACGCCGCCCGGCCGCTCGTAGAGACCCTCGACGTACGTCCACCGCAAGTGCGAGAGCCGGAGGTGGCCGCCCGGGTACGGCACCGTGATCTGCCCCGCATGGAGATGGCCGGATACGACAAGGTCGAAGACGCCGGGCTCCAACTTGTCGATCACCTGCGGGAAGTGGCACAGGAGGATCCTCAGGTCGGCGGAAGCATCCGCGAGCCGCTCCGGCCGCGCAGTCCCGCGCCGGTAGGAGCGCGGGTCGACGCCCACGATCTGCACGCGCCGTCCGCGAATCTCCAGCGTCTCCGCCTCGTCGGCAAGCAGGCGCGCTGGCCCGAGCTCGTCCAGCTCGGCGGGCCGCGAGAACGGATCCTTCGAGACCGCGTAGTCGTGGTTCCCGAGCACGGCGTAGGCGTTCGGCAGCCGCTCGACCAGCTCGCGGAGCCTCGCTTCGCCCCGGGGGCGCGACAGCAAGTCGCCGGAGATCAGGGTGAGGTCGGGTTGCCGCGCCTCAACCCACTCGACGGCCCGCTCCACGGCGCGAGTCCCGCGCGAGGGAAGCCCCAGGTGGAAGTCCGAAAGATGCGCGATCCGCAGCCCGTCGAGCTCGGGCGGAAGCCGCCGAAGCCGCACCGGCTCCTCGACGAGCCGAACCCAGCCGGCCTCGAACCACCCCCAGGCCGCAGCGGCGGCTCCGGCGCCGGCCAGGCCGAGCAGCGCCGCGGGGATCAGGCTTCGAGCTTCTCGAGCACGGGCGTCACCGGAACGACGTGACGCTTGAACTTGAGCTCGGACGCCTCGAGCCCAGCCGCGACGCCGATCAGCTGCGACAGGTGGAGGATCGGCATCTGGAACGCCCGGCCGGTCGACGCCTCCAGCTTCTGCTGCCACGCGTCGAGGGAGAGGTGGCAGAGCGGGCACGGCGTGACCATCGCGTCGGCGCCGGCCTCCATTGCCTGCTCGATCGGCTGGATCAGCTCACCGAGTGCGGTCTCCTCGCGCGCCTGGATGATCGGGAAGCCGCAGCACTTGATCTTCGCCGGGTAGTCGACCGGCTCGCCGCCGCAGGCCTGGATGATCGCCTCGAGCGACCACGGCCGATCCGGATTCTCGAAGCCGAGAAGCTTTGACGGGCGGAGGATCTGACAGCCGTAGAACGGCGCGATCTTGAGCCCCTTCAGGCCTTTGTGCGCCGCCTCCTGGAGCCGCTCGTAGCCCTCGCCTTCCGCGATCAGCCACAGGAGGTGCTTGACCTCGATGCCGCCGGAGTACGCAGGCACGCCGACCGCCTCGAGATTCTTGTTGACGCGCTCGCGCAGCTCGTCGTCCTTCTGGAGCGCGACGTTCGCCTGGCGCAGGTTCAGCGTGCAGACGTTGCAGACCGTCATCAGCGTGTCGGCGCCGGTCGCCTCGCCGTACGCCAGGATGCGCGCGTTCAGGTGGAGGTAGTAGTCCGGCTCCGCCTCGTGGATGTCGCCGGCGCCGCAGCACGTGACCGAGTCGAGCTCCTCGAGCTCCAGGCCGACGCGCGGGGCCAGCGCCTTCGTGGACGTATCGAGCTCCTTCGCCGACAGCGCGGCGAGGCAGCCCTTGTAGTAGGCGACTTTCACGCTTCGCCTCCCTTGCCCGCCGTCGGCCGCACGCCCGGCGTGATGTCGGCCTGCGTGCGACTGCCCCAGCCCTCGCCGCTCCCCTCGGGATGCTCCTGGTCGATCTTCGCGAGCGCGCGCTCTGACTGGACGATCCCGAGCGCGCCGCGCCGTCCCTCGTTCCGCACGATGTCGTAGAGGCCGCGCGCCTCGTGGATCCGGTCGGCGACGTGCGGCGGGAACGGCAGCGGGACCTTCCCGTGCCGAAAGAGCTTGAGCGCGAACTTCGTCTCCTTGATCGCCGAGACGACGCCCTGCGTCTTCGGCACGAGCTCGGTCTCGCGAAGCCAGCCGGTCGTCTTCGCGGAGATGACGAACCAGCGGGCGTGCTTCGCGCCCATGTCGTGGTCGATTCCCTCCTTCATCGACTCGGCGCCGAGCTTGGCGATCGCGTCGCGCGGGTCCACGCCCTTCGGGCAGCGCTCGTTGCAGAAATAGCAACGCGTGCAGTCCCAGATCCCGTGCTCCTGGTTCAGGTCGTTGAGCCGCGGAACCTGGTCGCGCTCCCGCGGATCGCCGACGAAGCGGAAGCCCTTGGCGAGCGCCGCCGGGCCGAGGAAGTCGGGGTCGGACTCCATCGAGTTGCACTCGGAGACGCAGCAGCCGCACATGATGCAGAGCGCCTCCTTGTGGATCACGTTCATCGCCTGCTGGGAGACGATCCGCTCCTTCTCGGCGACCTCGTCGTAGCCGGGATCGAGCCAGGGCTTGACCGCGCGGATCTTGTTCCAGAACGGTCCCATGTCGACGACGAGGTCACGGACGATCGGCAGGTTGCCCATCGCCGAGATCACCGGGACATGGCCACGGTCGACGATCGGCTTCATCCGCTCCTTGCAGGCGAGCACCGCCGCGCCGTCCATGCGCATCCCGCAGGAGCCGCAGATCATCATCCGGCAGCTCTTCCGGTAGGCCAGCGAGCCGTCGACCTTGTCCTTGATCAGGTCGAGGACGTCGAGCAGGCACGCCCACTCGGGCGCCTCGACCTCGTAGTCCCGGAGCTCGCGCTCGCCGGTGGAGGCATCGAAGCGCCAGATCTTCAACCCGACCGTCATGGTCGCGTACTCGCTGCGGACGAGGGACTCGGTCTGGCTCAACTCAGTACGTCCTCTCCGTCGGTTGCCACTTGGTCATCGTCACCGGTTTCCAGTCCAGCTGCACCTGGCCACCCTCGTCGAACGTCGTCATCGTGTGCCTGAGGAAGTTCTCGTCGTCCCGGTCGGGGTAGTCGTGCGGGCGGGCGTGGGCGCCGCGGCTCTCCTTGCGCGCGAGGCCCGCGACGACCATGCACTGCGCAAGGTCGAGCATGAAGCCGAGCTCGATCGCCTGCGTGAGGTCGCTGTTGAAGATCTGGCCCTTGTCGTCGACGACGACGCGCTTGTACCGCTCGCACAGCCCTTCGATGATCCGGCCCTGCTCGAGCATCTGCTCCTCGCGCCGGAAGACGCCGAAGTTCTCGTGCATCGTCGTCGCGAGCTCGTCGCGGATCGCCCAGGGCCGCTCGCCCTCGCTGCGGGCCAGGAGCTCCTTGAGCTCGCGCTCGGTGTCGGCCTCGATCGCCGGCGGCACGCTGATCGTCGTGTGCGTCAGCGCCCACTCGGCCGCGGCGCGACCGGCGCGCTTGCCGAAGGTGATCGTCTCCATCAGCGCGTTCCCACCGAGCCGGTTCGCGCCGTGGACGGAGACGCATGCACACTCGCCTGCCGCGTAGAGCCCGGTCACCGAGGTCAGCCCGTCGAGATCGGTGTCCACGCCGCCCATGTGGTAGTGGGCGCCCGGCCGGACCGGGATCGGCTCGGTGATCGGATCGACGCCGGCGTAGGTGAGCGAGAGCTCGCGCGTCCCGTGGAGCCGCTCGTTGATCTTGTCTGCGCCGAGATGGCGCAGGTCGAGCAGGACGTTGCCGTCGATCCCGCGCCCCTCGTCGATCTCGGTCTGCTCCGCCCGCGAGATGACGTCGCGGCTCGCCAGCTCCATCGCGTTCGGCGCGTAGCGCTCGAGGAAGCGCTTGCCCTCCGAGTTGAGGAGGTAGGCGCCCTCGCCGCGGCAGCCCTCGGTGATCAGGATCCCGGTCGGCGCGAGGGTCGTCGGGTGGAACTGCATCATCTCCATGTCCTTCAGCGGGACGCCGACCCGCAGGGCCATCGACATCGCGTCGCCGGTGCAGGCGTAGGCGTTCGTTGTACCGGTGTAGAGCCGGCCCGCGCCGCCCGTGCAGAGGATCACCGTCTTGGCGCCGATCGTCTTCAGCCCGCCGTTGAGGAGGTCCCAGGCGATCACGCCCTGGCAGCGGTCGTCGTCGATCACCAGCTTCCAGGCGAAGTACTCCTCGTAGGTGGGGATGTCGCGCTTCATCACCTGCTCGTAGAGGACGTGGACGAGGACATGTCCCGTGATGTCGGCGGCGTACGCGGTGCGCGGCTCGCCGGCGGCGCCGAAGGGGCGCTGGGCGATCCGGCCGTCGTCGGTCCGCGAGAAGACCGCGCCCCAGTTCTCCAGCTGGTAGACGTCCTCGGGCGCCTCGTCGCAGAGGACCTCGATCGCGTCCTGGTCGCCGAGGTAGTCCGCGCCCTTGACGGTGTCGTACGCGTGCTTCTCCGGGTCGTCCTCGGACGCGTTTCCGAGCGCCGCGTTGATCCCGCCCTCCGCCGCGCCGGAGTGGCTGCGGACCGGGTGGATCTTCGACAGGAGCGCCACGTCGGCTCCCTCGTCGAACGCCTCGATCGCGGCGCGCATCCCTGCGCAGCCGGCGCCAACGACGAGCACGTCGTGCGTCGCTTCCACTTCGATCGGACGCTATCGGATGGAGGCTCGGCCCGGCCTCGTAACAACGGGCATCATCCCGAAGCGTGACCGGGTTCAACGACAAGCTCGACCTGACCCAGGAGCTCCACACGACCGAGCGCACTCCGGCTGTGCTCTTCGCCGCCCGAGTCCTCGAGCGGGGGCTTCAGCAGGTCGCAACCGGAGGCTGGGCGACAGCCTCCCGGTCGCTGGACACGCTGAGCGCCAACCTGCTCCATCGTGTGCGCGGCGAGGGGACCGACCACGTGATCGCCGAGCGCGACGGAACGCTCCTCCAGCTTGGGCTCTACTCGGGCTGGATCCAGGCGCAGGTCGCGGGCGACGATGCCGAGCAGGCAGCCGCGGTGATGGCCGAGTTGAAGGAGGCCTTCCCGCCTCCCGACCCGAGCTCGACACACAAGGTCAACGTCCAGTTCTGGACGTACGGACAGCACGGGCCGATCTCTTCGAACCGAGAGGTCTCCGTGCCGGAGTGGCGGGATCTCGAGGACAACTACGGCTCGCCCGCGCGAGAGCAGCTCGAGACGTTGATGCGCGAGTTCCGGCCCGCGCACGGCGGCCAGCTGATCCTCTGGCACGGCGAGGCCGGCACCGGAAAGACTTTCGCGCTTCGCGCGCTGGCCTGGGAGTGGCGGGACTGGTGCGAGTTCAACTACATCGTCGACCCGGACTCCTTCTTCGGCGAGCACGCCGACTATCTGATGAGCGTCCTGACGCAGCCCGGCTACGCCGAGATGCCCGATCCGCGCTTCATGCGAATGGCGGCCGCGAGCGGCTATGTGCCGCACCACGGCCCGTCCGACGACGACGAGGGAAGCAAGGCCTGGCGGCTCCTGGTGCTCGAAGACACGGGCGAGCTCCTGACGCCGGACGCGAAGTCCGTCATCGGGCAGGGCCTCTCGCGCTTCCTCAACGTCGTCGACGGCCTGATCGGCCAGGGCCTGCGTGTCCTCGTCCTCGTAACGACGAACGAGCCGATCAAGGCGCTCCACCCGGCCGTCGCGCGACCGGGCCGCTGCGCCGCGAACATCGAATTCGAGCAGCTGACCCCCGAGGAGTCCTCCGCGTGGTTCGAGCGGAACGGCTCCTCCGAGCGCGCGGACACAGCGCTGACGCTCGCCGAACTCTACGCGCGACTCGAGGGCCGACAGGTCGGCGAGGTCCCGCCCGCCGGCTTCGCCGGCTGATGTTTTCGGTCAGAAGAGTCCAGAACGTGAAGGGAGCGCCATGAGCCGTTACGCGGTAGCACAGCTCGACGAGATCGACGAGATGGACGACGGCGCGAGCCGTTCCGACCCGTCCGGCACCATTTCGGAATCACCGCCTTCGGTGTGACCGCGTGGACGGCTCGTAACGCGGGCGACCGGATCATCAACGAGCACGACGAGTCCGAGCCCGACTCAAACGAAGAGCTGTATCTCGTTCAGCGGGGACGTGCGGTGTTCGAGCTCGACGGCGACCGCGTGGACGCGCCCACCGGCACGTTCGTCTTCGCCCCTCCCGCTGTGAAGCGAACGGCGTTCGCCGAGGAGGCCGGGACGACGATCATCGCGCTCGGCGGCACTCCAGGGAAGGCGTACGAGGCGGACGGCTGGGAGCTCTGGGCACCGCTCAACCCGCTCTACGAGGCGGGCGAGTATGCCGAGGCGGCCGACCGCGGACGCGCGCTCCTGGAGGCTCATCCGCAGTACGCCAATCTGTTCTACAACGTGGCCTGCTGCGAGAGTCTTGCCGGCCGGACCGCCGACGCGATCGACCACCTGCGGCGCGCGGTCGAGATGTCGGACCGGCTTCGCGAGTTGGCAAACGGCGACTCGGACTTCGATCCGATTCGCGTGGAGCCCGCCTTCGAGGAGCTGATCGGCCGCTAGCTAGACGCGCGGGCCGGCGGCCGCCACGGCCTCCCCGGCGTCGTCCGCGAACTGCTCGAAGTTGTCGCGGAACATCCGCGCGAGCTCGCGGGCCTTGCGGTCGTAGGCGTCCGGGTGGGCCCAGGTCGAGCGCGGGTCGAGCAGGCTCGAGTCCACACCGGGGACCGCGACGGGAACCTCGAAGCCGAAGAGCTCGTCCGTGCGGTACTCCATGCCGTCCAGCTCGCCGGAGAGCGCCGCCTTCAGCAGCGCCCGGGTCGCCTTGATCGGCATCCGCTCTCCCTCGCCGAACGGCCCGCCGGTCCAGCCGGTGTTCACGAGCCAGACCGTGACGTGCGGATGCTGGTCGAGCTTGTCGCCGAGCATGTGCGCGTAGACGGACGGTGGCTGCGGCAGGAACGGCGCGCCGAAGCAGGCAGAGAACGTCGGCTGCGGCTCCGTGACGCCGATCTCGGTGCCGGCGAGCTTCGCGGTGAAGCCCGACAGGAAGTAGAACATCGCCTGCTCACGGGAAAGGCGCGCGATCGGCGGGAGGATCCCGAAGGCGTCGGCGGTCAGGAAGACGACCGCGCTCGGGTGGCCGGCCCGCTTGGCCGGAAGCGCGTTCGAGATCTGCTCGAGCTTGTACGCGGCGCGGGTGTTCTCCGTCTTCGAGTCATCGTCCAGGTCGAGCACACCGCGCTCGTCTACGACCACGTTCTCGAGGACCGTTCCCCAGCTGCGCGTCGTCTTGTAGATCTGCGGTTCGGCCTCCGGCGAGAGGCGGATCACCTTCGCGTAGCAGCCGCCCTCGACGTTGAAGATCCCCTCCTCGCTCCAGCCGTGCTCGTCGTCGCCGATCAGGTGCCGCTCTGGATCAGCCGAGAGCGTCGTCTTGCCGGTCCCGGACAGGCCGAAGAAGACCGCCACACGGCCGTCGTCGTCGACGTTGGCCGAGCAGTGCATCGGCAGGACGCCGTCGAGTGGGAGGCGGTCGTTCATAAGCGTGAAGATCGACTTCTTGATCTCCCCGGCGTAGAACGTGCCGCCGATCAGCACCTCCATCCGGCCGGGGTGGAGGACGACGAAGGTCTCGCTCCGGGTCCCGTCCTCGTCTGGGTCGGCCTCAACGGCAGGCGCATGGAGGACGAGCGCCTGCGGCTCGTGGTCGGCGAGCTCCTTTTCGGTCGGGTCGATGAAGAGCGTCTTCGCGAAGAGCGCGTGCCACGGGCTGTACGTGATCACCCGCAGCGCGAGCCGGTGCTCCGGGTCTGCTCCGGCGAGGGCGTCCACGACGTAGAGGTCCCGATCCGAGAGGAACGAG
>DASZEE010000025.1:0-14540 GCA_035941215.1 Gaiellaceae bacterium | reverse complement strand
TGCAGCGTGTCGTTGACGGAGAGCGAGATCGCGACGTCCGGGTTCTCGCGCTGGAACTCGCAGAGGAGGAGCGGCAGCACGGTGGCGCCGGGACCGGTCGAGCAGCCAATCTCGAGCCGGCCGCGCAGCTCATCGCTCTCGCCGGAGACCTCTTCGAGGAGCTGCTGTTCGAGCGTCAGCATGCGCTGCGCGCTGCGGTAGAGGCGCTGGCCGGCCTCGGTCGGCTCCACGCGCCTGCCGGACCGGTCGAGGAGGCGCTCGCCAAGACGCTTCTCGAGCGAGCGGATCTGCAGGCTGACCGCAGGTTGCGTGACGCCGAGCTGCTCGGCGGCCTGGGAGAAGCTCTTCCTGTCGACGACGGCGCAGAAGGCTGCGAGCTGGCGGGTGTCCATAAGGAACGATGATATGCAGAACGGTACGAATAAGCGGAAAGTCTGCGAAGATCGCGCCTGCACTTCAGGGGAACAGGGGAAGGAGGCATCATCTTTATGAGGTTCCGAAACGCGCGCGGTCGCTCGCTCGTGTTGCTCGTTGCGGTTGCAATCGGGGCACTGGGCGTCACTGCGCTGGCCGGAGCGCACCACAGTCCCGGCTTCAAGACGTCACAGGCCTCGATGATCGACCCGGTCGCACCCGGGTGGACGACCGAGCCGATCATTACGGTCGGCGAGACCCTGCCGGGGACGAGCTACAAGTTCGAGTCGATCCCGGACGGGATCGCACTGAGCAAGGGGCGCCACGGCAAGGTCGAGGCGTACGTCAACCACGAGACGTCGACAGTGCCGTTCCCGTTCACGCCGGCCACCGGGGTCGGGTTCAACGACTTCACGAACTCGCTATTGAGCAAGCTCACGCTGAACCGGAAGACCGGCGGCGTGCTCGACGGAAAGTACGCGATTCCGCACGAAGCGAACTACCAGCGCTTCTGTTCCAACTTCATCGTGGGCCGGGAGCACGGCTTCGATCGCCCGGTCGTCTTCACGGGAGAAGAGGCAATCGACTGGGTCAACCGGACGGGCGTGGCCTGGCCGGCGACCGTCGGAGCGGACGAGGCGCGGCAGGCCGGCGTCGTCGTCGCATACGACGTCGAGAGGCGGGAGTTCCACACGATCTGGGGCCTGGGGCGCTACAACCACGAGAACAGCGTCGCCATTCCCGGATACCGGAAGCCGGTCATCCTCTCGACCGACGACACGTTCGTCTCCAATCCGGTGCAGTCGCAGCTGTACAGCTACATCGCCGATGACCGCCGCGACGTGTTGAAGGATCGAGGCGACCTCTGGGCGTTCGTCTCGGACAACCCGCTCGTGAACGACTACTACGACTTCCCGATTGGGTCAACGATGGAGGTCAGCGGTCACTTCGTGAAGGTGCCGAAGGACATCGCCACCGGTCGCAACCCGGACGGGACCGATCTGATGGCAGCGGACAAGGGCTTCCCCGCTCCGCCGAACGACGGCACGTGGCAGCGCGGGCCGGACGGGGTCACGGGGCTCGACGGTCCACAGTGGGTCCTCGAACACTGGAGCGACATGAACTCGGTCTTCCAGTTCGTCCGTCTCGAGGACGTCGCATACGACCGACGTCATAGCAACGTCGTCTACATCGCCGACACGGGCCGGGGCGCGACGAGCGCCGGCGGTAACGCCTTCACCTCGACCAACGGGCGCATCTGGAAGCTCGTGCTCGACAAGAAGGATCCCAAGTCGGCGAAGCTCTCGATCCTGGTCGAGGGCGACGACAACCCGGTCAAGACGCTGGACGAGATCCACCAGCCCGACAACCTCGAGTCGACGAAGGACGGCCTCTTCGTCACGGAGGATCCGGGCTCGAGCCAGCAGTTCCCGTTCGGTTCGACCGACCCGAACGCCACGACCGCGCGGCTCTGGCACGTCGACCTCGGGAGCGGCGCGAAAACCGTCATCGCGAAGGTCAACCAGTCGGCGGACGAAGGGCCGACCGACAAGGACGCCACGACGACGAGGGGGAACCTAGGCGCCTGGGAGTCGAGCGGCATCGTTGACGCGTCTAAGTTCTTCGGCAAGGGCGCGTACCTGATCGACGTCCAGGCCGGCACGCTCGTCGTCGAGGAGGAACAGCGCGGAACGCTGACCTACCAGCGCGAAGGGGGGCAGCTCCTCCTGCTCCGCGCTCCGCACCAGGGACACGATGACGATGACGACGCCGACGACGACGATTAAGGTCGCATCGTCCTGAATCGGACCCGAGGGCCGGCGAACGCCGGCCCTCGGTCTTCCGCTGGCACTACCATCGGCCGGTGCGGACGCAGTCGCAGAGCTCGCTCTCTGAGAGCTTCATCCGGCGCGCGCGCGAAAGCCCGAGGCGCGACCGGGTGGACGCGGCACTCCGCGTGCTCGACGTGGGCCTCTCGCTCGTGTTCTTCGCGTTGGCCGCGATCCCGATGGCGCTGATCTCGGCAGCCATCGTCCTGACGAGCGGAAGGCCGGTCTTCTATCGCGGGACCCGCGTCGGGCGGGGCGGCGAGTTCTACACGATGCTCAAGTTCCGGACGCTCCGGCCGGGCGCCGAATCCAGGCTCGGTGCGCACCTCGGCGAGGAGCTCGTGTTCCGGACGAAGGAGGAGCGGACGACCGTCGGGCGCTGGCTGCGCGCGACGCAGCTCGACGAGCTCCCACAGCTTCTCAACGTCCTCCGCGGCGACATGAGCCTCGTCGGGCCGCGACCGATCAGGCCGATCTTCTTCGAGCAGCTCGCCTCGGATCTCCCGGCGTACTGGCAGCGGCTCGTCGTGCGGCCGGGCCTGACGGGGTTCGCGCAGGTGCGGCGCGGCTACGAGACGTCGATGGCCGAGAAGCTCGCGCACGACATGGAGTGGATCGCCGACCGCTCGGTCGGCCTCTACCTGCGCACGCTCTTCGCTACCGGCTGGCGCGTGCTGCGCCAGTCGCTGCGCGGGGCGGTCCGACCTACGCGCGTAGAGTGAGGCGCCGTGTGTGGGATCTGCGGACTCGCATCTAGAGGCGGGGCGGTGGACCCCGAGCGGCTGCGCGCAATGAGCGCGACGCTCGTCCATCGAGGCCCCGACTCGGACGGCGAGCTGCTCGACGGGCCGGTCGGCCTCGCGGCGCGCCGGCTCTCGATCATCGACCTCGAGGGTGGCGACCAGCCGATCGCGAACGAGGATCGCACCGTCCACGTCGTCCAGAACGGCGAGATCTACAACCACCGAGAGCTGCGGGCCGAGCTCGAGCAGGCGGGACACCGGTTCTCGACCCGCTGCGACACCGAGGCGCTCGTTCACCTCTACGAGGAGCACGGCGAGGGCTTCGCCGAGCGGCTCCGGGGGATGTTCGCGGTCGCGATCTGGGACTCGCGGCGGCGCCGTCTGGTGCTCGCCCGCGACCGCTTCGGGATCAAGCCGCTCTACTACCGCGACGAGGGCGGCGAGCTCGCATTCGCCTCCGAGCTGCGCGCCCTGCCCCGTGGCGAGGTCGACCCGGACGCGCTCGAGGCATTCCTCGCCTTCAACTCCGTCCCCGCTCCCTACTCGATCTTCAGCGGAACGCGGAAGCTGCCTGCGGGTCACCTTTTGGTGTGGGAGGACGGCGAGACACGCGTCCAGCGGTACGCGCGACCGGCGCCGGCCGAGGTGCGGGACGAGGACCCGGCCGAGCTCGCCGAGGAGCTGCGGGCGCGCCTGCGCGACTCCGTGCGGGCACACCTGATCGCCGACGTCCCCGTCGGCGTGCTGCTCTCGGGCGGAGTTGACTCGTCGCTGCTCGCTGCGCTGGCCGCGCAGGAGTCCGGCAAGGGTGTGAACACGTTCTCGATCGGCTTCGAGGAGCGCTCGTTCGACGAGCTCGACGATGCCCGCTCGGTCGCATCAATGTACGGGACGCGCCACGAGGAGCTGACGCTGAGGCCCGACGCCGCGCTCCTCCTGCCTCGGCTTGCCGAGACCTTCGACGAGCCGTTCGCCGACTCATCGGCGCTTCCGACGTACCTCGTCTCGGAGCTGGCCGCGCGACCCGTCAAGGTCGCGCTCTCCGGGGAAGGCGGCGACGAGCTCTTCGGCGGCTACTACACCTACGCGGCCGACCTCCTGGCGCTGCGCGTCGGGCGACTCGCGTCAGGGGTCAGACCCCTGGTGGAGCGGCTGCCGAGCTCGAGCCGCCGGGCGAGCTTCGACTACAAGGCAAAACGGTTTGTACGCGGGGCAAATCTCCCTCCGCTCGAGCGGCACCACGCGTGGAAGGAGATCTTCTCCGCGGACCTGAGAGCGGAGCTGAGGGGCCGCGTGGGGTCAGACCCCATGAGTCGCTCGGACTCAGATCCGGTCGATCTCCTCCGAGCCCGCTTCGCGGAGACCGAGGGCGCCGAGCTGCTCACGCGCCTTCAGGACGTCGACCTCGGCACCTACCTCGTCGACGACCTGCTCGTGAAGACCGACCGGGCGTCGATGGCGCACTCGCTCGAGGCGCGGGTGCCGTACCTCGATCCCGTCGTCGCCGGCCTCGCCCTCGCGCTCCCGACGCGGCTCAAGGTGCGCGGCCTCGGGAAGAAGGTGCTGCTGCGGAAGGCCGCGTCGCCGCTCCTGCCGCGGAGGATCGTCTACGGGCGCAAGCGCGGCTTCTCGATTCCCGCCGCCGCCTGGCTCCGCGGCGAGCTCGAACCCTTCGCCAGAGACGTCCTCGCCCCGGACACACTTCGCCGCCAGGGCTTCTTCCGCCCCGAGCCCGTCACGCGGCTGATCGACAGTCATGTGGCAGGCGAGGAGGATCTCTCGCGCCAGCTCTGGGGGCTGCTCGCCTTCACGCTCTGGCACGAGCACCACGTAGAGCGTACGCCCGGCCCGCTGCGCGAGCCGCGACTCGCCGAAACCCTCGCTTGAGCGACCTGCCGCCGTTCGAGCTCGGGTACGCCCGGACCGAGCTGCGCCGCAAGCTGGTCGACGCGGTGCTCGCCGGGAGGAAGACGGCGACGGCAGGGCTGGCGGAGTCGAGCGAGCCGGAGGATATGACCGGCAAGCGTTACGCGCTGCTCGGCTATGACGACGAACCTGTCGGCGTCGTCGAGATCACCCAGGCGCGAGTGATCCGGGCGGCCGAGATCGACGAGGCGTTCGCCCGCGACGAGGGAGAGGGCTTCGAGTCCGTCGAGGAGTGGCGCGCAGCACACGAGCGCTTCTTCGAGAGCCCGATCGAGCCGGACACCCCCATCGAGGCCGTGCGCTTCCGGCTGGTGAAGGACGGCTGATGCGCGTCTGGATGGACATGACCGCGCCGGCGCACGTCCTGGTCTTCCGGCCGCTCATCAGGCTCCTTCGCGACCGCGGAGACGAGGTCGAGATCACCGCGCGCGACTATGCCCAGACGCTCCAGCTGCTCGAGCTCCACGGGATCGACGCCGAGGTGTTCGGCACCCACGGAGGCCGGTCGAGGCTCGGCAAGGCGCGGGCGCTCACGTCCAGGCTCGGGCGGCTCCGCAGCTGGGCGAAGGGGCGAGACTTCGACGCGGCGCTCGCCCACGGGTCCCACGAGCTGACGATCACGGCGCGACGGCTCGGCATCCCGAGCTCGACCACTTTCGACTACGAGTTTGCTTGGCTCCAACATCAGCTCGGCCTCCGGGCGGCGACCTACGTCGTCGTGCCGGACGCGATCCCGCCCGAGCGGCTGCGACCGTACGGGGTGCGGCCTCCGAAGCTCCGCCAGTACCCGGGACTGAAAGAGGAGTACTACCTCTCCGATTTCGAGCCTGACCGCTCGGTGCTCGAGGCCCTCGGCCTGGAAGCCGAGCAGACGCTCGTCGTCGTCCGTACGCCGCCCGACGTCTCGCTCTATCACCGCACCTCGAACCCGCTCTTCCCACAGGTGCTCGACCACCTCGGCCACCAGGAGGGCGTTCAGGTCGTCGTCCTTCCTCGCACCTCGGCGCAGGGCGCGTACGTCCGAAGCCTCGAGCTGCCGGCGGTCGTGGTCCCGGAACGCGCGGTGGACGCGCAGAGCCTGATCGGCCTCTCAGACCTCGTCGTCTCGGCCGGCGGGACGATGAACCGCGAGGCGGCGGCACTCGGCGTCCCCGTCTACACCACCTTCGGTGGCCGGCTGGGCGGCGTCGACGAGGAGCTGATCCGCCAGAAGCGCCTGGTGCCGATCACGGACCCGCGCGCGCTCGTCGTCTCGAAGCGGGGCTCAGGTGCGGCGACTCGGGTCCGCCGCGACCCCGCCGAGATGCTCGACCTGCTGCTTCCTCACTAGCGGCGGCTGGCGCTTCGGCACGCGAACCATCGTGGAAAGCCGGGAGACGGCCTCGAGGGTCTCGCCCTCCTCGACGAGGCGCTCCAGCTCCGCGAGCTCCGCGTCAAGCCACTCCCCGACGATCGGGGCGCGCCGGGCGCGCGAGATCTTCGCGTGCGCCGTCGGGGCGATCTCCTCGTCCGGCCCCCACAGCTCCTCGTGCAGCTTCTCCCCCGCCCGCACGCCGATGAACTCGATCGGGATATCCCGCTCGGGCTCGCGGCCCGAGAGGCGAATCATGTCGCGCGCCAGATCGAGGATCCCGACCGGGTCGCCCATGTCGAGGACGAAGATCTCGCCCCGCCCGCCGATCGAGCCGGCCTGGACGACGAGCGACGACGCCTCCGGGATCGTCATGAAGTAGCGCGTCATCTCCGGGTGCGTGATCGTCACCGGCCCGCCGTTCGCGATCTGGCGCTTGAAGATCGTGATCACGCTGCCGGCCGAGCCGAGCACGTTGCCGAAGCGGACCGCCATGAACCGCGTACCAACGTCCTCGCGGCAGCCGTAGGCCTCAGTGATCCACTCCGCGAGCGCCTTGCACTGCCCGTAGACGGCCTTCGGGTTCAGCGCCTTGTCGGTCGAGACGAGCACGAAGCGCTTGGCGCCGAACTGGACCGCCGTGTCCGCGACGACCTTCGTCCCCAGCACGTTGTTGCGGATCGACTCGAGCGGGTTCGCCTCCATCAGCGGGACATGCTTGTACGCCGCCGCGTGGAAGACGACGCCCGGCCGGTAGCGCTCGAAAACCTGCGCCAGCTTCCGCCGGTTGGAGACGTCGCCGAGGACGGGGATGCTGGCCGTGAACTGCCGCTCGTCCACGAGCTCACGCTCGATCTCGAAGAGCGGCGTCTCGCCCTGGTCGAGGAGGATCAGCCGCGCCGGGTTCGCGCGGGAGATCTGGCGGCAGAGCTCGGACCCGATCGAGCCCCCGGCGCCGGTGACCAGCACCGTCTCACCCTCGAGGTAGGACGAGATCGCCTCCAGGTCGACCTCGACCGGCTCGCGGCCGAGGACGTCCTCCACCTGGACAGGCCGGATCTGCGCGGCGAGGTTGTCCTCGTCGGCGATCAGCTCGTAGAGGCCAGGCAGCGTCTTGACCGGGACGCCTTCGCGACGCGCGACCTCGACGACGCGCTGGCGCTGCTCCCCCGATGCGGACGGGATCGCGATCAGGAGCTCGTCCGGCCGGTTGTCGCGGAGGACGTGATGGAGCTCGTCCGTCGTCCCGAGCACGCGGACGCCGTGGACGCGCAGGTTCTTCTTCCGTGGGTCGTCGTCGACGATCCCGATCGGTGTGTAGCCGAGCTGGCGCGAGCGCTGCATCTCCTTGATCACGAGCTGGCCCGCATCGCCGGCGCCGACGACGATCACCTCCTTGCCGCGTGCGACGAGCCGCGACGCGGAGGGCCGCTCGAAGATGCTCCGCGCCGCAAGGCGCGAGCCCGCGACGAGCCCGAGGAGCAGCACGCCGTCCATGAGCGCGACGCCTCGCGGCAGCCGGCGCTCGAACGGATCGATGAAGTAGATCGCGTTCGCCGCGATGACGGAGGCGACGACGACGCCGAGCGCGGCCCGCCACATGTCCTTCGTAGACACGTAGCGCCACCAGCGGTTGTAGAAGCCGAAGGCGACGAAGACGGCCAGCTTGATCGCGACGACGATCGCGATCGTCGTCCAGAGGCCGTCACGGAAGTTGGCCGGGACGTCGAAGTCGAACCGGAGCTGGAACGCGAGCCACCAGGCGAGCGCGATCAGCCCCGCGTCGGCCGCGAGCTGCCACAGCCGGTGGCGGTTGACCGGAAGCACTAGGAGACCGGCGCGCCGACGGCGGAACGGACGGTGTCCACCACGCGCTCCTGGATCTCCGGGGCGATACCCGGCCACAGCGGCACCGAGAAGTTCTCGGCGGCGGCGCGCTCGGTCTCGGGCAGTGACCCGGGCTCGTAGCCGAGGAAGCGCAGCGCCGGCTGGAGATGGAGCGGAGTCACGTAGTAGGTCGCGGAGGCGATCTCGGCGGCGCTGAGCGCCTCGCGGATCCGGTCGCGCTCGGGCGAGCGGGACACGATCAGGTGGTAGACGTGGCCGGGCTCGTCCTCCGGCAGCTCGACCAGGTCGCCGAGCCCCAGCTCGGCGTACCGGGCGGCGGCCTCGCGCCGGCCGCGCGTCCACTCGTCCAGATGCTCGAGGAAGACGCGCAGGAAGGCAGCCTGGAGCTCGTCGAGGCGCGAGTTGTAGCCGACGAAGTCGAACGTGGTCTTGTCGCGCGAGCCGTGGAAAGCAAGCATGCGGACCCTCTCGGCGAGGTCTTCGTCGTCGGCGGTCACCAACCCTCCGTCGCCGAGGCAGAAGAGGTTCTTCGTCGGGTAGAAGCTGAACGTCGAGGCGACGCCCGTCTGGGCGATGCCCGGCGCGCCGAACGCCTGGGCGGCGTCCTCGATCAACGGGACGCCCAGCGAGGCGAGCTCGGCCAGCGGCGCCGGGCGGCCGAACAGATGGACGGGCATGATCGCCTTCGTCCGGTCGGTGATCCTGCCGGAAACGTCCTCCGGGTCGAGGTTCAGCGTCGCGGCGTCGATGTCTGCGAAGACCGGCGTCGCGCCGCGCCGGGCGATCGACTCGGCGGTGGCGTAGAAGGTGAACGCCGGGCAGATCACCTCGTCGCCGGGCCCGATCCCCATCGCGTCGAGCACGAGGACGAGCGCATCGGTGCCGTTCGCGACCCCGACCGCGCGCTTGACGCCGAGGTAGGCGGCGGCCTCCTCCTCGAAGGCCTGCACGTTCGGGCCACGGATGAACTGGGCAGACTCGAGGACGCCCTCGAACCGGCTCCGCAGCTCCTCCGTCAGCGGCGCGTACTGCGCCTGGACGTCAACCAGCGGGATCTTCGGCACGGCGGTCAATCCTAGCCCCTCGCCGGTGACGCCAGATTCCGGCCACGACGAGCAGGAGAATCGCTGCGGCAACGACGTATTCCGCGTAGCGGAAGCTGTGGTGGAAGTCCTCCCACTGGGAGCCGGCCGCCCAGCCGGCGCCCGCAAACGCGAACGCCCACACGACGGAGCCGGGGATCGTCAGGAGCGTGTAGCGGCCGAGCGGCATGCGGAAGATGCCGGCCGGGATTGCGATGAACGAGCGCACGACGGGAGTGACGCGGCCGATCGCGACCGCCCAGTCGCCGAAGCGGTCGAACCACGCCTCGGCCCGGTCGAGGGTGTGCGGCGTCACATGGAGCCAGCGTCCGCGCCGCTCGATGAACGGCCTCCCACCGTAGTAGCCGATCGCCCAGCCGGCGATCGACCCGAGGATGTAGCCGACGGCGCCGGCGGTCGCCATTGCGACGTACGCCCAGGGCTCCGACTCGATCGGCTCGCCGAACAGCACGACGCTCTGCCCGGCAAAGGCGCCGGCCGCGACGGCGCCGGCGTAGACCATCACGAGCTCGCTCGCGGCGGGGAGCACGGCGTCGACGAACATCAGGACGAAGACGGCGTAGATCCCGTGGTCGCCGATGATCTCGGTGAGCGCGTCCGTGATCGCGCTCAGGACAGAGGCTTCGAGCACCGGCCGAGTGTAGGGCCGAGACTAGCGGCGGCGCACGCGGAACGACCGAGCCAGCTCGGCGCGGCCGACCGAGTTCGTCGCGACCACGCGGGCCACGTAGGTGCCCGAAAAGACCGGCTTCCCGTTCGGGTACTTGCCGTTCCAGAGGAGGGCGGTCTTGCCGGCTCGGGCGTTGTAGTTCCGCACGACGCGAAGCAGCTGCCCGGTCTTCGACGTGATCGAGACGCTGACGCGAGCCGGGCGCGTAAGCGTGAAGCCGATCAGGAGCCGCCCGCCGCGCTTCTTCCTCACGGTCATGCGAGACGGCTGGACGGAGATGAAGCCGAGCGTGTTGTTGAGGCTGAACGAGCGGTCGGCGGTCGAGCGGCGGCCCTCGGCATCCACGGCCGTGATCGACCAGCGGTAGCGGCCCTCGGGCTCGGCGGCCCGGCTCCGGCTCGACCGCGTGCCGCCGGCGAACGCGAACTTGTAGAGGCCCGGCTTGCGCTCACCAGAGTCGATCGTTCGGGCGACGCCGTCGGGCCCGGTCAAGGTCGCTGTGACGGTCGACGGCTTGACGATCTTGTACTCGAGCCGCTGTCGGTCCCCTGCCCCGTCGCCGTTCGGCGAGAACGAGAGCTCCGTCGCGGGCGCGTGGACGCCGTAGTACATGACGAGGAGCGCCTCGGACACGAGCCGCTCGCCCCCGCTGTCAGAGGGGCGGCTGAGGAGCTCGCCGCCGAACGCCATCGTGGACGAGCCGCCGGAGTCGAGCGCGGAGGCCGTGACGACGCCGAGCCGCGCCATCGTCTGCGCGAGCTCGAAGTTCGTCATCCCGGAGGAGTAGCCGGGCCGCCGTCCGTCGACAACGAGCATCACGATCCGACCGTCCGAGCGCTGGCCGACCGCGGTTCGCGGGTGCCGGCGGTTGAGGTGGTAGGTACCGAAATCCTCGTTGGGTCGGAAGATCGGCCGGCCTTGGCGGATCAGCTCCGGGCCGCCGCCGAGCGCTTCGGGCACGTCGCGCCACTCCGGCCGGAGCACCAGCCGGACGCTGACCGTGTCCGCGGTCACTGCCTCGACGGCCATCCGCTGCGCCTGCGTCCCGCGCGCCGCCAGCACCGCGCCTCCGGGCGGGATCGGGGTGCCGCCGCGCCGGTTCTCGGAGACGAACCCGACGAGGTCCGCATTCGGGGTGGCCGAGGGGAAAGGCGCGAGGACGGCCTCGAAGACGCCGTTCCCCGTCGGGGTCGTCGAGCCGTAGGACGGCGTGTACAGCGTCGTTCCGTTCGGGCCCGGCGGACGGTTGACGAGCTGGATCGGGCGCCGCGGACCGGAGCCCTGCCAGGTGCCCAGCATCGCGATCCGGTCGACGCGAAGATTCCCGACGGCGTCGACGCCGAGCATCGATCGCTTCGGGTGCGGTGTCGTGCGCAGGACGCCGTCCTGGATCAGCCCGCTCGAGGGGATCCCGTCCGCCCAGGTGAAGAGATCGCCGTTCACGCCGGCGACCGTCGCACTCGCCTCGGCCCGCCGCTGCATCGAGGTCACGCGCTCCCGTCCGGTCGCCGCGCCGTTCGAGAGCACCGGCTTGAGACCGTAGAGGCCCCCGGCCGGCTTCGGCGCCGTGAGGATGTGCATCGCCTGCGGCCCGAAGCGCGTGAACTGAAGCCGCTTCTCGTAGGTGACGCCGGGCATCAGCAGCTGCTGCGCCCCCGCCGCCGGAGAAGCAAAAATGCCTGCGAGCAGGCCTAAAAGAATCGCCTTCCTCAGCATCGACCCCGGCTGAGGCTATCGAAGACCGGGAAACGTCAAGGCCGCCTTTACAGCATTCGTACACGGGTAGGGTGCCGGGGTGGAGCGTGCGATCGAAGTCCGTGGCCTGGTTCGCGAGTTCAAAGGCGGGATTCATGCAGTCGCCGGCATCGACCTCGACGTGGCACCGGGCGAGATCTACGGCTTCCTCGGCCCCAACGGCGCCGGCAAGTCGACCACCGTGCACATGCTCACGACCCTGCTGCCCCCGACGGCCGGCAGCGCCACGGTGGGCGGGTACGACATCGTCAAAGAGGGCGCAGCGGTGCGGAGGACGATCGGCGCTGCGCTCCAGGAGGCCGCGCTCGACCCGCTCCTCACCGGTCGCGAGCACCTGAAGCTCCAGCTGGCCCTCCACGGGGTCCCGCGCACCGAGCGGGACGCCCGCACCGACGAGCTCCTCGAGCGGGTCGGCCTACGGCTGGCCGCCGACCGGAAGATCGGGGGCTACTCGGGCGGGATGAAGCGGCGCCTCGACCTCGCGCTCGCGCTGGCGCACCGCCCGCGCATCCTCTTCCTCGACGAGCCGACCACCGGGCTCGACCCGCAGAGCCGCAGCGCGCTCTGGGACGAGGTCGTGCGGCTGAAGCGGGACGAGGGGGTGACGGTCTTCCTGACCACGCAGTACCTCGAGGAGGCAGACGTGCTCGCCGACCGGGTCGGGATCATCGACCACGGCCTGATCGTCGCCGAGGGAACGCCGACGGCGCTGAAGGCGGAGATCGGGCGGCCGACGGTCGAGGCGGTTCCGACCGAGGAGACGGAGCCGGCGAGGCTCGAGGAGATCTTCGGCCGCTTCGGCGAGCTCCAGCCGTCCACGGCAGGCGTCGCGGTCCGCCTGGACGGCAAGGGTGGCCTCGCCGACGTCGTGCGCGCTCTCGACGCGGAGCAGGTCACCGTCGCCGCGCTCCACCTGCACGCGCCGACGCTGGACGACGTGTTCCTGGCGAAGACCGGACGCTCGCTCGAGGGCGAGGAGGAGCCCTCCGAGCCGGAGCCGGACCCCGCCGCCGCTTGAGCCTCGCATCGCAGGTCCTCCATCTCGCGCGCCGGTCGGTGATCCGAACGATCCGTCAACCCGCCAACTGGATCACGCCGCTCGTCTTCCCGCTCGCGCTGATGGCGGTGAACACCGGCGGGCTCGACGCGGCGACGAGCCTCCCCGGCTTCCCGACCGACTCCTTTCTCGCCTTCTTCCTCGCCTTCCCGTTCATCCAGGGCGCGCTGTTCGCGACTGTGAACGCCGGCGTCGACCTGGCGCGCGATATCCAGACCGGGTTCCTCAACCGGTTGGCTCTCACGCCGATGCAGAGCGCCGCCCTGCTCGTCGGTCACCTGGGCGGCGTGATCGTGATGGGCGTCGTGCAGGCGGTCTGGTACCTCGCCGTCGGGCTCGCCATCGGCGTCCGCATCGAAGCCGGCGTCCTCGGGACGGCCGTGATCCTCGTGCTCGCCGTGCTGATCGTCCTCGCCTTCGGCTCCTTCGGCGCGCTCGCCGCGCTCCGCACCGGCTCGACCGAGGCCGTGCACAGCCTTTTCCCTGTCTTCTTCGTCTTCCTCTTCATCTCGTCGATGAACCTGCCGCGGAACCTGATCGAGACGGAGTGGTTCCAGGTGGCCGCCTCCCTGAATCCGGTCTCGTACCTGATCGAGGCCATCCGCAGCCTCGTGATCGAGGGCTGGAACGAGGAGGCCCTCGCGCTGGGCTTCGGAATCGCAATCGGCCTCGCGATCGTCGGCCTGACCCTGTCGTCGCTCTCCCTGCGAACGAGGCTGGCTCGGACATGAGGAGTGTGATCAGCGTGGCGCTCGCGGTCGGCTGGCGGATGTTGCACAACAACTTCACGACCCCGTCCCTGCTGATCCCGGGCATCGCGTTCCCGATGTTCTTCTTCGTCGCCTTCGCGGGCGGCCTCTCGCGGGTGAACGACGTGCCCGGCTTCCAGTTTCCGGTCGGCTACACCGCGTTTCAGTTCGTCTTCGTGCTGCTTCAATCAGCGGCATTTGCAGGAGTTTTCACCGGCTTTGGGATCGTGCGTGACTTCGAGACCGGTTTCGCCCGCCGGCTGATGGTGGCGGCGCCGGACCGGCGCGGCATCCTGCTCGGCTACGCGATCGGTGCGCTCGGGCGGTGGGCGGTCACCGCAACCGTCCTGACGATCGTCGCGCTGATCGCCCGAATGGAGGTGGGCGGGAACGGCGTGGACATCTTCGCGCTCTACACGCTGGCGGCGCTCGTCAACGTGGTCGGCCTGCTGTGGTCGGCCGGCGTGGCGATGCGGCTCCGGACGCTCCAGGCTGCGCCGCTCATGCAGCTCCCGGTCTTCCTTTCGCTCTTCTTCGCGCCGGTCTTCGTGCCGGTCGAGCTGCTTGCCGACTGGCTCGAAGCGATCGCGCGCCTGAACCCCGTGACCCTGATGTTGGAGGCCGGCCGGAGCCTGATCGCCGGCGAGCCGACGCGCATCGCCGCCGGGTTCGGCGCTGCCCTGACGCTGATCGGGCTGTTCTCGATCTGGGCCTTGCGGGGCCTACGGCGGGCCGAGGCTGCGGGCAGCTAGCTACGCGAGCGTATCCCGGAGCCGCTGCTGGAAGGCGGCGACGAGCTGCTCGCTCTCGGGCAGTAGCCGGCCTTCGGGGATGACGCCCGAGCCGGCGCCCCGCTGGACGGACTCGACGAGCCGCGCATCCTCCCGCCCGACCTGGTCGTCGAACTCGAGGAACTCCTCGATCCAGGCGTCGTCTTCGTCCGGCGCGAAGAAGTAGTCGAGGATCCGGCGTGTCCGCTCGGGCGCGAGCGGCAGGATCGGGCCGATCGAGAGGTTGGGCCTGCCCGGGAAGACGTTGATGCCGGTGTTGGGCCAAAGCAGGTGGAACTGGCCCTCGGGCAGCGGCGCCCCGCTC
>DASZEE010000024.1:0-5496 GCA_035941215.1 Gaiellaceae bacterium | reverse complement strand
GGTTGCGAGCGCGAAGAGCCAGAACTGGAGCCACTCCGACTGCCAGTTCTCGTAAGAACAGCGAGAGGCTGTTGTCCCGGACGAAGCGCTTCACGGTTTACAGGTGGGCGAGGCCCACGATCGAGTACAGGACGATGCCCGTCACGATGACGAGCACGTAGACGACGAACATCTTTCCCGATGCGGCGACGCTAGCGCCGTCGCCGGACAGTTCGCTTACTTGGCTTTGGGATGTGAAGCCGTGCTGAGGGCGTCGAGGCCTTCAGCGAACGTGGCCGTCGCGGCCTCGTCCGGGACCGCGGCTCCGTTGCGGCGCGAGAGGAGGCTCTGGCCAAGCCGCGCGAGTGCCTGTTCCCGCTCCGCCAGGTCGGCCGCATGGCGCTCGAGCCGCTCGGCAGTGGCCGCCTGGCGCTGCTCGTCCTTGCGGATCCGTTTCTCGCGGGCGGCGAGATCTTCGAGCTGCGCCGTCAGCTCGGCTTCCTGCGACGAGGCGAGATCCTCTCGCTCGCCGACGGAGCGCTCGAGCTCGGCGGCGCGTTCCTCACGCCCGGCGAGCCCTTGCTCGCGCGTCGCGAGCTCAGTCTCGCGCTGCTCCAGCTCGGTCCGGAGCCTCGTCGCCTCCTCGTTGTGGCGGCCTGACTCGCCGTCTCGCGCATCCAGCTCCAGCTCGCGCCCCAGCAGTGCCTCGGAGCGGCGGTCGAGCTCCGCGGCCTTCGCCTCCAGCTCCGCCTCCCGCCGCTCGAGCTCGGTCTCGCGACGGCCGAGACGCTTCTCGCCCCGGTCGAGCTCGGACTCCTTGCGCTTCTGCCGCCCCTTCAGCAGGTCGGCTTCGGACACCTTGGCGCGCAGGGCGGAGATCCGGTGTTGCCGCTCGCGCCTTGCCTCCAGCTTCCGGGCGATCCGTTGCATCCGCTGCTCGAGGCGCTTCTCTCGGTCCGTGAGCGTTTGCTCCCGCTCCGCAAGACGCGCTGCGGCCTGGGCGAGCTCGTGTTTGGCGCGCGTGAGGTCCTCGAGCGCAGCCGCCCGGTCCTGCTGCCGCTCTTTGATCGTTTGCCGGTCGAGCATCGTTCCGTCTCGGGGTCGGGAAGGCAACGTAGCACCGGTCGTTACAACGTAGGGATGCGCCTTCGCGTCTGGATCGCGCTGGGAACGATCTACGTCGTCTGGGGATCGACGTTCCTCGCCATCGCCGTCGTCGTGCGGGACCTGCCGCCGTTCCTCTCCATGGCGCTGCGCCACCTCGTCGCCGGAACTCTGCTCTTCGCGTGGGTGATGGTTCGGCGCAGGGAGCGCGAGCCGCTCGGCTGGCGGCAGTGGCGGGCGGCGTTCGTCTTCGGCGGCGCGCTCTTCCTGGTCGGTCACGGTGGCCTGGCCTGGGCGCAGCAGGACGTCCCTTCCGGGATCGCCGCGCTGCTCGTCGGCACGATCCCGCTCTGGTTCGCGATCCTGGCTCGCATCTTCATGGGCGAGCGGCTGGGAGGTCGCGCCTTCGCGGGCCTGATCCTCGGGTTCGCCGGCCTCGCTCTGCTCGTCGATCCCTCGGGCGAGGAGGGCGCCGAGCCGATCGGCGCGCTCGTGATCGTCCTGGGCGCCCTCGGCTGGTCGGCGGGCTCGATCTACTCGCAGCGCTCGGCCCTCCCGAAGGACACCCTTCTCGGCGCGGCGATGGGAATGCTCGCCGGCGGGGCGCTGCTCGCGGTCGTCAGCGGCGGGCGAGGCGAGTGGAACGACGCGACGTTCACGTCGGACGCGCTGCTCGCGACCGCCTACATGGTCGTAGTCGGCTCCCTGATCGGGTTCAGCGCCTACGTCTGGTTGCTGAAGACCGTGCCGGCCTCGACGGTCTCGACGTACGCGTACGTGAACCCGGTGATCGCCGTGCTGCTCGGCTGGGCGTTCAACGACGAGGTGATCACCGGCCGAACGCTGGTCGCGGGAGCCGCGATCGTCCTCGGCGTGGCCCTCATGGTCAGCCGGAGCACGGAGAAGGAACCGGCTGCTGAACCGGAACACAAGCCCGAGCCCGAACTAAGCTCGGCGCGTGGCTGAAGTCCAGGACGTCCTCGCTCGCCTCTCGCTCTTCGCGGACGTGCCCCCCGCGCAGCTCGAGGCGATCGCCCACCGATTCGACGAGGAGGTCTTCCCGGAGGGCGAGCGCGTTCTCCGCAAGGACCTTCGAGGGTCGGGCCTGTTCGTGATCCTCGACGGCGAGGCGGTCGTGCGGATCGGCGACGAGGAGGTGACCCGCTTCGGGCCCGGGGAGTTCTTCGGCGAGGTCTCGCTGCTGACGAGCGAGCCGCCCAACGCGGATGTCGTCGCCCTGACGATGCTCCGCTGCCTCGTGATCCCTGGGCCCGACTTTGAGCCGTTCCTCCTCGAGCAGCCGCGCGTGCTGTACCGAATGCTGCAGGCGGAGGCCCGCCGGCTCCGGAACACCACCGAGTGGAAGAGCGGGTCCTGAGCCCGTTTCCGCCCGGCGATTACGACGTCGTCGTCGTCGGCACGGGGCCGGCGGGCCTCCAGACGAGCTACTCCCTCTCCCGCGCCGGGGTCGGGAACCACGCGCTGTTCTCGGCAGACGACGCGCCCGGCGGGATGTTCCGCCGGTTTCCGATCTTCGAGCGCCTGATCAGCTGGACGAAGCCGGACGCCCCGTGCGAGCGGCACTCGCGCGAGTACGAGCGCTACGACAACAACAGTCTGATCGCGGACGAGCCGGAGGCGCGCGGACTGGTCGCCGGCTTCATGGACCGCAGCTTCGACGTGCCGGCCCGGGGCGAGATGGAGGCGGGGCTCGCCGACTTCGCCGTGCGCGCCGGGATCCAGGCCCGGTACGGCTGCCGGTGGACCGGAACGAGGCGGGAGGAAGGTGGATTCGTGCTCGAGACGACGGACGGCGAGTACCGCTGCCGCGTCGTCGTCTTCGCGATCGGGATGACCGACCCATGGACACCGCCGCTCAACGGCGCCGAGCACGCGACGCACTACGTCGACACGGGCTCGGCCGAGTCCTACCGCGACAAGCGGGTGGTGATCGTCGGCAAGCGCAACTCGGGCTTCGAGCTCGCGTCCGGGCTCCTGCCGTGGGCCAGCGAGCTGACGCTCGTCTCTCCGCGAGCGGTCGACATCTCGGTGCTCGCGCAATCGCCGCTGCGCGCCCGCTACCTCCAGCCCTACGAGGAATACGTGCGCGGCAGCGCCGGCACCTACGTCCTCGACGGATCGATCGTCGGCATCGAGCGCGGCGCGGACGGCTTCCGGGTCACGGCGGATGCGACCACCTGGGACGGGCGCCTCGCCTTCGCGGGCGACGAAGTGATCCTGGCGACGGGCTTCAGGGTGCCGCTCGGCGATCTCCGCGAGCTGGGCGTCGTCACGGTGATGAACGACCGCGTCCCCGCCCTCACACGCTTCTGGGAGAGCGTGTCGGTGCCGGGAATCTTCTTCGCCGGGAACATCACGATCGCCTCGCGCGGGCTTGCGAAGGACGGCGTCGCGGCAAACTCGAGCTCGGTCAACGGCTTCCGCTACAACGCGCGCGTCCTCGCGCGGCACATCGGCGAGCGGCTCGGGATCGAGCAGCCGCGGCCGAAGCTCTCGGGCGAGGAGGTCGTCCCGTTGCTCATCGACGAGCTGGCACGCGGGCCGGAGCTCTGGATCCAGAAGGGCTACCTCGCGCGCGTCGTGTCTTTCGCCGGCGAGGGGATCAGCGACGAAGGGGTCGTGCCCCTCGAGCACTTCGTGGACGGTGGCGGCGGGGCGGATGCCGCAGCCGTCGCGGTCGAGATGAGCGGGAACGGAACGATCTACCCGGCGGTCTACGTGCGCCGGGGCGGGGAGCTCGCGGAGCACGAGCTCGACCCTCACCCGTCGCGCGCGTTCGACGGCGACTCCTATCGGCGAGACGTCGAGCGGCTCCTCCGCCCGCTGCTGGCGCTCGGCTAGCTCTTCCGCCCACAGCGGCCGGAAACGCCTCAGCGGGCGAGCGTGACCTTGCTGAGCCCGCGCGGCCGGTCGGGATCGAGGCCCTTGGCGCGGGCCAGCGCCCACGCGAAGAGCTGGCCCGGCACGACCGAGAGCAGCGGGCTGAGCAGCCGGGATCCCAGATCCGGGATCGGCAGGGAGTACTCGGCGTCCAGGCGGTCGGCCGCACCGCCGCTCGCGATCAGGGCTGCGCCGGTGGCGCGGATGCGCTCCGCCGCCTCGAGCACGGCCGGGAGGGTCTCGTCGGCCGAGGCCACGGCCCAGACGGGGAAGAGCGGGTCGAGCGCGGCAACCGGGCCGTGCGCGAGGTCGGTCGAAGTCAGCGGCTCCGCCGCGATCCTCGTGGTCTCGAGCAGCTTGAGCGCGATCTCCCGCGCCGTCGCGAACTCGGCCCCGCGACCGATCACGAACATCCGCCCCGTGAACGCGAATGACGCCGCCAGCGGGACGACGCGCCGTTCCAGGTCGGGGATGAGCCCTTCGAGCTCTTCCGAGACGAGCCGGATCCCCCCGGCGTAGCGACGCTCCGTCCCCGCGAGATGGGCGGCGAGGAGCAAGAGCGCGGCGATCTGGTTCAGGTACGTCTTGGTCGCGGCCACCGCGTGCTCGCTGCCGGCCTCGAGCGGCAGCACGGCCTCGGCAGCCGCGGCGAGCTCGGAGTCGGGCTCGTTCGTAAGCGCGACCGTGAGAGCTCCTGCCGCGCGCGAGCGCTCGACGTACTCGAGGACATCGGGCGTCCGACCGGACTGGGAGAGAGCAAGCACGGTGGAGCCGGTGAAGTCCAGGCGGGTTCCGTAGTGGACGGTGAGCGAGATGGAGTCGCGGAACGCCGTCCAGCGCGGACCCAGGCCGAAGGCGTAGACGCCGAACGACGCAGCGTTGTCAGACGAGCCGTGCCCGACGATCCGGATCGTCCGCGCGCCGCGCTGGTGCATCAACGCCGCGACATGATGGAAGTCTTCCTGCCGCTCGAGGAGACGGCTCAGCGCGGCCGGCTGCTCGCGGATCTCTGCCAGGAAGGTCGCGCCACTTCCCAGTTCGGCCGACTCCGCTTCGGGCCCGGGCTCGGGCTCAGGCTCAGGCAACGACACGTTCTCGTCCCCCGACGAGCACGCGCTCCACCGCGAGGTTGTCGTCCACGACCGTGACGTCGGCGGGCGCACCTGCGACGAGACCGCCGGCATGCTCGCCGATCACCCGCGCCGGCACAGACGACGCGGCGTCGAGCGCGCTGCCGAGCGGGACGCCCAGTGCGTGCAGGTTCTGGACGGCCTCGATCATGGTCAGGGAGCTCCCGGCGAGCACCCCGTCGGGACCTCTCGCGACGCCGTCGCGGATCTTCACCTCGAACCCGCCGAGGCTGTACGAGCCGTCGTCCAGGCCTGCCCCCGCCACGGCGTCGGTCACCAGGGCAACCCGACCTGCGGCTGCGCTCCAGACGAGCTTCGCCGTCTCGGCGGCCAGGTGAATTCGGTCGAGGATGATCTGGACGACGACGTCGGAGCGCGCCAG
>DASZEE010000023.1:0-5658 GCA_035941215.1 Gaiellaceae bacterium | reverse complement strand
GAGCTGCCCCTCGTCGAGGCGCTCCCGCTCGCCGAGCGACAGGACCTCGAGCATGTAGTCGTTGTTCGAGACCAGTGCGACACTCGCCTCGACCGGCTCGCCGTCGATCGTCAGCCCGAGCGGCTCGCGGGTGGTAAGGGTCAGCAGGAGCGCGCGCAGCCGCGCGAACGCGGCGCGACGCCTGCGGTGGTGCTCGCGCCGGTGGACGAGTGTCGCGTACGCACCGAGGCTGACGTTGTTGAGGAAGACGTCGCCGGCGATCTGGCCGACGTCGATGCGCCGCTCGCGCCCTCCGAACGCGTCGAGCGCGGCGACCGGATCGTCGCGGTCGAGCCCGATGTCCCGCGCGAAGTGGTTGCGCGTTCCGAACGGGACGCAGACGAAGGGGAGGTCCCGCTCGATCGCCACTTCGGCGATCTGGGCCAGCGACCCGTCGCCGCCGGCCATCCCGAGCGCGTCGGCGTCGGCCGCGCGGGCGAGCTCGCCCGCGTCGTCGTCCTTGCCGAGGACGTGGGCGTCGATTCCGCGCTCCTCGGCCGCAGCGACGAGCTCGTCCGCGCTCGGAGAGCTGTCCCCCGAGCGCGGATTGATCAGGAGGAAGCCGGTTACCCGGTGCCGTTCTCGGAGAGACCGAGCTGGCGCTCGAGCGCGCCCTTGGGCTGGGCGCCGAGCGCCGCGGCGGCCGGCTCGCCGTCCTTGAAGAGCACCATGGTCGGAATCGAGGCGATCCCGTAGCGCTGGGCGATCGCGGGCTGCTCGTCGATGTTGATCTTCACCAGCTTCAGCTCGCCCTCCCGCTCCTCGACGATCTTGTCGAGAACGGGCGCGACCATGTGGCACGGCTGGCACCACTCGGCCCAGAAGTCCACGAGGACCGGGGTGTCGGAGGAGAGCACTTCCTGGTCGAACGTCTCCTCGGTTACGGCCTGTGCGTTTGTCATCTACGAGGTTCCTTTCAGGTCACAAGGGTTCGGAGAGGGTAACGAGCGCCCCGGCTGAGCTGTTCCCCCGTCTCCGTAAAATCGAACGCATGGCAGCAGTCTTCCCACGCCTTTCCGACAAGCCCGACCATCCCGCGCTCGAGCAGGAGATCCTCGCGTGGTGGGACGAGGAGCGGATCTTCGACCGCCTGCGCGAGCAGAACGCCGGCGGCGAGAAGTGGAGCTTCATCGATGGTCCGATCACCGCCAACAACCCGATGGGCGTCCACCACGCCTGGGGCCGGACGCTGAAGGACGTCTTCCAGCGCTACAAGGCGCTTCGCGGCTTCGACCAGCGGTACCAGAACGGCTTCGACTGCCAGGGGCTCCACGTCGAGGTGGAGGTCGAGCGGTCGCTGGGCTTGAACTCGAAGCGCGACATCGAGCAGTACGGACTCGCGGAGTTCGCCGACCGGTGCATCGAGCGGGTGGCGCAGTTCGCCGCCCTGATCACCGACCAGTCACGCCGGCTCGGGATGTGGATGGACTGGCCGAACAGCTACTACACGTTCTCGGACGCGAACATCGAGTACATCTGGCGGTTCCTCAAGACGGCCCACGAGCGGGGCTGGCTGTACAAGGGCCATCGCTCGACTCAGTGGTGCCCGCGCTGCGGAACGTCGCTCTCGCACCACGAGCAGGCCGGTGAGGAGAACTACCGTGAGCTCGACCACCCCTCGCTCTACGTCCGGTTCCCGCTGAAGGAGCGTGACGACGAGGCGCTGATCGTCTGGACGACGACGCCGTGGACGCTGCCGGCGAACGTGTCCGCCGCGGTGAAGCCCGATGCCGACTACGGCCTCCGCGAGGGGGGTTGGAGGCTGAAGGCGGAGGGTGAATACGAGCGCGTGGTCAAGGGCGAGGAGCTCGTCGGGCTCGAGTACACGGGGCCGTTCGACGACTTGCCGGCGCAGCAGGGCGTGGTCCACCGCGTGATCCCCTGGGGCGAGGTCTCGCTCACGGAGGGGACCGGGATCGTCCATATCGCCCCCGGCGCGGGAACCGAGGACTTCGAGCTCTCCCGAATTCACGATCTGCCGGTGCTCGCGCCGATCGACGAGGAAGGACGGATGGTCGCCGACTACGGAGCGTTCACCGGCCTTTCGACCGACGAGGTCGAGGAGCCGGTGATCGAGGCGCTGCGTGAGCGCGGCTTGCTCGTCGACTCGGGCCGGATCGTCCACCGATACCCGATTTGCTGGCGCTGCAAGACGCCGCTCGTCTTCCGCGTCGTGGACGACTGGTTCATTTCGGCCGCTGAGATCCGGCAGCCGCTGATGGACGCCAACGCGACGGTCGAGTGGACGCCGAGCTTCTACTCGAAGCGCATGGACGACTGGCTTCGAAACATGGGCGACTGGAACATCTCGCGCAAGCGCTACTTCGGGTTGCCACTGCCGTTCTACCCGTGCGACTGCGGGCATCTGAACGTGATCGGATCGCGCGAGGAGCTCGAGGAACGGGCGACCGGAGGTTTCGATCAGCTCCGCGAGCTGCACCGGCCCTGGATCGACGAGGTGACCGTGGGCTGCGAGTCGTGTGGCGGAGACCTCCAGAGGATCCCGGAGGTAGGCGATGCCTGGCTCGATGCCGGCATCGTTCCGTACTCGACGCTGGGCTGGCGCAATCCTGAGCGAAAACCACAGGGGAGCGCGAGCGGGGCGGCGAGAGGTCTGACCGGGGCCGACCTGCCGGATCATGCGTACTGGGAGCAGTGGTTCCCGGCGGCGTGGGTCTCGGAGAGCCGCGAGCAGATCCGGCTCTGGTTCTACTCGATGTCGTTCATGTCGGTGACGCTCGAGGGCCGCTCGCCGTACGAGCGCGTGCTCGCGTACGAGCGGGTCCGGGACGAGACCGGAAAGGAGATGCACAAGTCGACGGGCAACGCGATCGAGGCGAACGAGGCGATCGAGCGGATGGGCGCCGACGTAATGCGCTGGATCTACTCCGAGCAGGTGCCGAGCCAGAACGTGAACTTCGGCTACGGGCCGGCGAACGAGGTCAAGCGGCGGCTGCTGACGTTCTGGAACTCGGTCTCGTTCCTCGTCACGTACGCGAACATCGAAGGGTTTCGGCCGGCTTCGGGTGATCGTCCGGCGGCGGAGCGGCCGCTGGACCGCTGGCTCGTCGCGCGGACGGATCAGCTCGTCGCGGAGGCGACCGCGGAGTACGAGCGTTTCTGGATGCCCGGTGTCGTCCGCGCCTGGGAGTCGTTCGTCGACGATCTCTCGAACTGGTACATCCGCCGCTCGCGCCGGCGCTTCTACGGCGACGACCAGGACGCGTTCTCGACGCTCTGGTGGGCGCTCGTGCAGGCGGTTCGCGTGATCGCGCCGGTGATGCCGTTCCTCGCCGAACGGCTCTGGCGGGTGCTGGTCGCCGAGCCGGTCGAGAGCGCGCCGGCGTCGGTCTTCCTCGCGGGCTGGCCCGAGGCCGGCGAGGTGGATGGGTCGCTGCTCGGGGAGGTGGCCGACGCCCGTCGCGTCGTTGGGCTCGGACATCAAGCGCGCTCGGCGTCGGGCTTGAAGCTCCGCCAGCCGCTACGGCGACTCGTCGTCCAGGGGGCGAGCCTGAACGGCGAGCACGTGGACGAGATCCGCGATGAGCTGCGCGTCAAGGAGGTCGAGCAGGGCGAGGTCGAGGCGCAGGAGCTGGTCGTGAAACCGAACCTGCCGGTGCTCGGGCCCAAGCTCGGCAAGGAGCTCGGCTCGCTGCGCGCGGCACTGGCCGCCGGAGAGTTCGAGGAGCTCGAAGGTGGGCGATTCCGGGTCGGTGATCGCGAGCTCGAGCCGGACGAGGTGCTCGTCGAGCGGCGTGGCAAGGAGGGGTGGGCGGTCGCGTCGGAGAACGGCGTCACGGTGGCGCTCGACACGCGCCTCGACGCGGAGCTCGAGCTCGAGGCGCGGGTCCTCGACCTCATCCACCGGCTGAACGGCATGCGCAGGGAGGCGGGGCTCGAGCTCACCGACCGGATCGCGGTCACCCTGCCGGCCGACCAGTCCGACCTGCTCGACCGTCACGCGGACTGGATCAAGGACGAGGTGCTCGCGGTCTCGATCGAGGCAAACGGCGGCGCCGCCGACCCACAGATCGCAAAAGCGTAGGAGAATGAGCGGGTATGGATCGCCCGAACGGCGGAGACCGTCGGTCCGGCAAGGACCGGCGCAGCGGCGGCGACCGGCGCAAGGAGTCCCAGCGGCGGGAGGAAGGCGAGCGCCGTACGGGCGATGACCGGCGGACGGGGAAAGACCGCCGCAAGCCGCGGCCCAATTCCTAGGACGGCTGCGCGTCGGCGAGCGCGAGCTCGCGGCGGAGCTCGACGGGAAGGCGAAACACCACGTCCTCGTGCACGGACTGGAACGGCTCGATCTTCTCGACGCCCCTGGCCCGGAACCAGTCGCACACGCGATCGACCAGCTTCTCCGGAGCCGACGCGCCTGACGTGATGCCGACGACGCGAACGTCCGCGAGCCAGGCCTCGTCGATGTCGGTCTCGTCGTCGATCAGGTAGGACTCGACGCCGCCGGCACGCGCGACCTCGACGAGCCGGTTGGAGTTGGACGAGTTCCGCGAGCCGATGACGAGCAGGAGCTCGACCTCGCCGAGCATGTCCTTCACGGCCCACTGCCGGTTGGACGTCGCGTAGCAGATGTCGTCCCGCTTCGGCGCACGCGCATTGGGGAAGCGGCGGCGGATCGCCGCGATGATCTCGCCCGTCTCGTCCACCGACAGCGTGGTCTGCGTGATGTACGCGACGCGATCCGGGTCGGGCAGCTCGAGCGCCTCGGCGTCCGCGACCGACTGGACGAGAACCGTCGCCTCCGGCGCCTCGCCCATCGTCCCGACCACCTCCTCGTGGCCGGCATGGCCGATCAGGACGACCGTGTAGCCCTCGGCCGCGTAGCGCCGGGCTTCGACGTGCACCTTCGTCACGAGCGGGCACGTCGCGTCGGTCGTCTTCAGCTCCAGTTCCGCGGCGTTCGCGTACACGGTCGGCGCGACCCCGTGCGCCGACAGCACGATCCGCGCGCCGCGAGGCACCTCCGTCTCGCTCTCGACGAAGATCGCGCCTCGCTCCTCGAGCTCCCGGACGACATGCAGGTTGTGGACGATCTGCTTGCGCACGTAGATCGGCGGCCCGTGGAGGTCGAGCAGCCGCTCGACGGTCTCCACCGCACGCTCGACCCCCGCGCAGTAGCCGCGCGGGGATGCCAACAAGACACGCTCAACCATCGCGGTCATCGTAGCCCGACGGGTCTTTCTGCCTTTCAAAGATGGGCCGTTCGGCCTATTGGAATTCACGAGTCGCGGGGGTAGCTTCACGTCACTGGGCGACGCGAACCGCGGTGCGCGTACCTGGCCACGATCCGCGGTTAGCACTAGGGAGTGCCCACCGCACCGACCCCCCCGAGCGGTGGGCTCTCCCTCGTTTTCTGTTCCCGGCGTCCCTGCTCCGTATCCTTTCCGGGACGGTGGCGGCTGTCGGCTATCTCATGCTCGCCCTCGCGGGCGTCTTGCTCGTCGCGGCGGTCGTGCTGCTGCGGGTCTCGCGCGGCCGGAAAGGAGACACGCCGGCCTCCGCCGAGCACGCGAATTCCGAGCCGCAAGCCGCACCCGGCGCCGGACCGGTGACATCGCTCTCGACGGGATTCGCCCGTGCCCAGAACGCGCAGTCGGT
>DASZEE010000022.1:0-2005 GCA_035941215.1 Gaiellaceae bacterium | reverse complement strand
GCGCCGAAGGTCTTGAAGACGGCGCCGTGGAGGATGTCGGTGCCGACGGCGAGCGTCGGCTTGAAGCCGAAGAAGAGGATGAGGAACGGCGTCAACAGTGCGCCGCCCCCCATCCCCGTCAGTCCGACGAGCAGCCCGATGAAGAGCCCGGTGAGCGAGAGCTCCCAGGTCATGATCTAGGCGCGGTAGGCCTCGATCAGCACCTCGGCAACCTCCGGCCGAGAGAACTCGACGGGCGGGATCTCGCCGTTCGTCAGCATCTCACGCACCTTCGTGCCCGAAAGGAAGACGTGGTCGTCGCCGCCGTGCGGGCAGGTCTTCGGCGAGACCATCGCCTCGCACCGCTTGCAGTAGACCGCGTGCTCGAAAAACATCGGCTCGATGTCGAGCTCGTGCGGCTCGAACTCGTCGAAGATCTTCTGCGCGTCATACGACCCGTAGTAGTCCCCGACGCCGGCGTGGTCGCGGCCGACGATGAAGTGCGAGCAGCCGTAGTTCTTGCGGCAGATCGCATGCCAGATCGCCTCGCGCGGGCCCGCGTAGCGCATTGCCGCCGGGAAGGCGGAGACGACGACGCGGTCGGCCGGGTAGTAGTTCTCGACGAGCACGCGGTAGCAGGCGACGCGTGTCGCGGCCGGCACGTCGTCCTGCTTCGTGTCGCCCACGAGAGGGTGAATCAGGAGGCCGTCGACGGTCTCGAGCGCTGTCTTCGTCAGGTACTCGTGCGCCCGGTGGATCGGGTTGCGTGTCTGGAAGCCGACGATCCGCTTCCAGCCGCGGCTCGCGAACTCCGCGCGGGTCTCCGCGGGGTCGCGTGCGAGCTCCGGGAAGGGCGCTTCGGCCCGCTCGAACACGGTGACGCGGCCGGCGAGGTAGAGCGGCTTCTGCGCGTAGAGCCGCGCGACACCGGGATGCGCGTCGTCGGTCGTGCGGAAGCACTGCTCGGCCTCCCGCTCCTTGTCGTACTCGAAGGTCTCCTCGACCTCGAGGACCGCGATCGGGCGACCCGAGTCGTCGGCGAGTGCAACCCGGTCGCCCTGCGGCGCCGCGTCGACGGCGAGGCAGACGGGCAGCGCCCAGGGAAGACCATTTGCGAGCCGCATCTCCTCGACGACTCGCTCGTAGTCCTCGGGCCCCATGAAGCCCTCGAGCGGGCTGAGCGCGCCCGAAGCGAGCATGTCCAGGTCGGACAGCTCGCGGGAAGTGAGCGTCACCAATTCGAGCTGCTCGAGGTCGCCCGGCCTGTCACCGGTGCGGTCGACGAGGGTGCCGCCGTGCGGCGCGATCAGCTGTTCTGTCGCCGTGACCGTCATGCCGCCACCTCGGAGCGGACGAGGCCCAGCTCCTCGAGCTTTCCGATCACGATCTGCGCCGACTCCCCCGGCTCGTGCTCCTCCGTGTCAATCCGAAGCTCCGGGCTCTCCGGCTCCTCGTACGGGTCCGACACGCCTGTGAACTCCTTGATCTCGCCGCTGAAGGCCTTCTCGTACAGGCCCTTGACGTCGCGGCGGGCGCACTCCTCGACCGAGGTCGAGATGAAGACCTCGACGAAGCGGCCATGTTCCTCGACCATCTCTCGCGCGTGCCGGCGCGTCTCCTCGTACGGCGAGATCGCCGAGACGAGCACCGCGGCGCCGTGGCGGGTCAGCCGCGAGGCGACCCAGCCGATGCGCTCGATGTTTGTGTCGCGGTCTTCCTTCGAGAAGCCGAGCCCCTTCGAGAGGTGGGTCCGGACGACGTCGCCGTCGAGGTACTCGACGGCGTGGCCGCGGCGCTCGAGCTCGGGGCCGACGATCTCCGCGATCGTCGTCTTTCCGGCCCCTGACAGGCCCGTAAACCAGAGGGTGAAGCCGTTATTCAAGTTCGCTCCTTCGCATCGATGATTGGCGTGTCGACGTGGATGCCGCACTCGAGCTTGTCCGAGCCGGCCCAGCGTCCGGCCCGCTCCTCCTCGTCGGGCGCAGTCGGCCGGGTGCACGGCATGCAGCCGATCGACCGGTAGCCC
>DASZEE010000021.1:0-3913 GCA_035941215.1 Gaiellaceae bacterium | reverse complement strand
GGGCCGTCGGCCGGATCACGAGCTCGGTTCCGGGGCTCGCGCTCGCCTACGTCCGCACCGAGGTGTCGCACGAGGCGGCGCTGACGGTGGACGGCGCGCCCGCCTCGATCCGCTGAGTCGCGAGATGCGCCCGGCACGATTCGAACGTGCGACCTCTGCCTCCGCAGGGCAGCGCTCTATCCCCTGAGCTACGGGCGCTCAGCGGCCCAGTGTAGCCGCGGCCAAGGTAGGTTCCTGCGCCCATGGCGGAGTTCGGGAAGACGATTGCCGACGCCTACTCCTTCGAGGGCGAGTGGCTCGACCTCGGCCGTGGCGTCCACGAGGGCAAGGTGGTGGAGGAGGCCGCCGTCCGCCTCCCGCTCGCCACCTCCAACCGGCACGGGCTGATCGCCGGCGCGACAGGAACCGGGAAGACGCGGACGCTCCAGCTGCTCGCCGAGCAGCTCTCGGCGGCGGGCGTCCCCGTCGTGGCCGCCGACATGAAGGGCGACCTCTCCGGCATCTCGCAACCGGGTGAAACGGATGGCCCAGCGGAGAAGCGCGCGGCCGAGCTCGGGCAGGAGTGGCAGCCGCAGGGCTTTCCGACCGAGTTCCTGTCGCTCGGTGGGATCGGCCCGGGCATACCCGTCCGCGCCACGGTCTCCGACTTCGGCCCCCTGCTGCTCGCGAAGATCCTCGAGGCGAACGAGACGCAGGAGCAGAGCCTCTCCCTGGTCTTCCGGTACGCCGACGAGAAGGGCCTCCCCATCCTCGACCTCACCGACCTGCGGGCCCTGCTCGCGTTCTTCGACTCGGACGAGGGCAAGGCGGAGCTCAAGGGGATCGGCGGAGTCTCGTCGGCCACGATCGGCGTCCTGCTCCGGTCGCTCGTGCAGCTCGAGGACGGTGGCGGGATGGAGTTCTTCGGCGAGCCGCAGCTCGACATCGCCGACCTCCTGCGCGTCGCGCCCGACGGCCGCGGGATCATCTCGTGCCTCGAGCTGCCCTCCGTCCAGGACAAGCCGGGGCTGTTCTCGACCGTCCTCATGTGGCTGCTCGCCGAGCTGTTCGAGCAGCTGCCGGAGGTCGGCGATGTGCCGAAGCCGAAGCTCGTCTTCTTCTTCGACGAGGCGCACCTGCTCTTCGCCGACGCGACGGACGCCTTCCTCGACTCGGTGGTCCAGACCGTTCGGCTCATCCGCTCGAAGGGTGTCGGCGTCTTCTTCATCACGCAGACCCCGAAGGACATCCCCGCCGACGTGCTGGCCCAGCTCGGCAACCGGATCCAGCACGCGCTGCGCGCGTTTACGCCACAGGACGCGAAGGCCTTGAAGGCGAGCGTCTCGACCTACCCGACCTCGGAGTTCTACGACCTCGAGGAGCTCCTCACGCAGCTGGGGACAGGCGAGGCGGCGGTGACGATCCTCTCGGAGAAGGGCGTCCCGACGCCGGTCGTGCACACCAGGCTCCGAGGCCCCCTCGCCCACATGGAACCGGCCGACGACGTCGACGGCGCCGCGAGGGCCTCGCCGCTCTTCGCCAAGTACGGGACGAAGACCGACCGCGAGAGTGCGAGGGAGCTGCTCGCCGCGCGGATGGAGCAGGCGCCCGAACCGGAGCCCGAGGCCGAGAGGGCACCTGCCCCTCGCCGCCGGGCCGAGCCGGCGCAGAGCGGAGATCCGCTCACCGACTTCCTCGGCTCCGCGCACGGGAAGAGGATCCAGCGGGAGGTCGTTCGCGGCATGTTCGGCCTGCTTCGCAAGCGGCTGTAGCGGAGGACCCTGCCGCCTCCGGGCGAAGCCCTACGGGTGGCGGACGTCCCGGACCAGCTCGTCCTCAAGGTCGCCCGCGACCGGGAAGGGAAGCGCGACGTCCTCGTGCGGCGAATTGCGGTCGGAGCGATCGCCTCGTTCCTCGCTCTCGGTCTCCTCAACCTCTTCGGCCAGAGGCCCTCGACCACGACGGCGGAGAGCGACGCGGCGCGGCTCGAGGTCTACGCCCCGGAACGCGTCCGCGGCGGCCTGTACTACGAGGCCCGTTTCCGCATCGACGCGCTCCGCGAGCTGGAGGAGGCGACGCTCGTCCTCGACTCGGGCTGGGCCGAGGGGATCACGATCAACACGGTCGAGCCGTCCCCGCTCGGCGAGGCGAGCCGCGACGGCAGCCTCGCGTTCGAGCTCGGCCGGATCCCGGCGGGCCAGAAGCACCTCTTCTTCCTCCACCTCCAGGTCAATCCCACCAACGTCGGGCACCGGCCGCAGAACGTCCGCCTGTATGACGGCGACGAACTGCTCTCGACGATCGACAGGACGATCACGATCTTTCCGTAATGGACATCGTCCTCCGCGCAGTCGTCCTTTTCGTCTTCGTGTGGTTCGTGACCCGGGCCGTCGGGCGCCGCGAGCTCTCCACCCTGGAGCCGTTCGACCTGATCCTGCTCGTCGTGCTCGGCGACCTGATCCAGCAGGGAGTCACGCAGAACGACTTCTCTGTGACCGGCGCGATGCTCGCCGGTGGGACGATGGCCGTGATGACCGTGCTCTTCTCGTACGGCGCGTTCCGCTTCCCGCGGCGGATCGGGACGATCCTGGAGGGCGATCCCGTCGTGCTCGTCGAGCGCGGAAAGACGATCGACCGGAACCTGCGCCGCAACCGCATCACGATCGAGGAGCTCGCTGCGCAGGCAAGGCTCAAGGCGCAGATCGCACACATCGAGGACGTCGAGTGGGCCGTCCTGGAGACGAGCGGCCAAATCAGCTTCATCCCGAAGAAACCGCGATCCTAGACTCGTCCCTGTGCCGCTCTACCTGACGGAAGCCGAGGTCGGCGAGCTGCTCTCGCCCGCCGATGCGATCACCGCCGTCGAGGCGTGCTTCCGTCGCCTCGCCGCCGGGGAGATCGACAACCAGCCGCGCCACCGGCACCGGCTGGAGGGCGGCGCGTTCGCGGTCATGTCGGCCGTCGATCGCGAGCTCGGCATCGCCGGGGTGAAGTCCTACGCCTGGGTCGCGCAGGGGACGCCGTTCGTCGTCTGCCTGTTCGACACGGCGAAGGGAGAGCTGGCGGCCGTGATCGAGGCCGACAAGCTCGGCCAGCTCCGGACCGGCGCCGCGAGCGGCGTCGCCGCCAAGTACCTCGCGCGCGACGGCGCCCGGACACTCGGCGTCCTCGGCTGCGGCTGGCAGGCTGAGAGCCAGGTGCAGTGCATCCGGGAGGCGGTGCCGACGATCGAGGAGGTGGTCGCCTACTGCCGGACCGAGGATCGTCTCGAGGAGTTCTGCAGGCGGATCGGCGCCGAGGCCGGTGAGACGCATCGCGATGCCGGCGGCCAGGACGTCGTCGTCACGGCGACGACCTCCCGCGACCCGGTCCTGCGCGGCGAGTGGCTCGCCGAGGGCGCGCTCGTCTGCGCGATCGGCGCGAACGACCGGCGCTCACGCGAGCTCGACAACGTCGTCCTCGAGCGGGCGGCGTTCGTCTGCTGCGACTCGCTTCAGCAGACGAAGCTCGAGTCTGGCGACCTGATCGAGCCTGTCGAGCAGGGCATCCTCGACTGGCTGGAGGTGCACGAGCTCCAGGAGGTCGTGGCGGGCGAGGTGCAGGGGCGCCAGTCGGATGAGGACGTCGTCCTCTTCAAGTCGAACGGCCTGGCGGCGTGGGACGTCGCGATCGGCGTGGTCGCCCTCGAGCGAGCGCGCGAGCAAGGCGTCGGGCGTGAGCTTTTGGTCTTAGGTCTTTGCCTGCTCGACGACGTCGTGCCCGAGGGCGCGCACGACTTCCGGTCGGTCGAGCAGCCGCTTCCGCTCGGTCTCCGTCGTGCGGTTCTGGATGTACGGGTCGTCCAGGATGTCGGCGAGCGGGCGGCCGCGCTCGTGCTCACGGATCACGTACTGCGCGATCCGGTCTTCGCCCTGCGAACGGGCGAAGAAGTTGC
>DASZEE010000020.1:0-3208 GCA_035941215.1 Gaiellaceae bacterium | reverse complement strand
GAGTCACCCATGTACGCCGTCCTGCGGTTCACGCTACACAAGGATCGCTCGATCCCGGCGCCGCAGTACCAGACGACGACCGGGCCGCTGACGCCGCAGGTGAACAGCGGGGCCTTCTACGGCACGACGGGCCTCGGCCCCGACCTCTACATCGCTGCGCAGGAGGCGATCCGCGCGATGATCGACCACCTCACGGAGAGCTACGACCTCAGCCGCGAGGATGCCTACGTGCTCTCGAGCCTGGCCGTCGACCTGAAGATCTCCGAGATCGTCGACGCGGGCCAGTACGTCGTCAGCGCGGTGCTGCCGCTCGCGATCTTTCGCCGCTAGAGCCCTCGCAGGAGCGCCGCCGTCGCCGCCCCGAGCACGATCGCGCCGAGCATCGGTACCCGAGCCAGGAACGCGCCCCCAGCGACGGCGACGCCGGCGGCCTGGGCGTCGACCCGCAGATCGCTGCCCTCGCTGAAGGTCCCGACCATGACCAGCGCCGTGAGGAGCGCCGGGCCGAGCAGCGCGATGACCGCGACCACCGGCCGCGGCAGCTCGCGACCGCCCAGGAGCACCGGCCCCGCGGCCTTGATCGCGAAGTTCGCGACCGCCACGACGGCGATCGAGGCCCAGACGGCGGTCACGCTTCGCGCCGCCGTAGGCCGAGGATCGCACCGGCGCACGCCGCGATGATCGGGATCCCCGGCGGGGTGACCGGGATCAGCAGCAGCGCAATCGCGGCGGCGATGAGCGCGGCGGCGACGTACTCGGAACCGCGCCGGAGCTCGTCCAGCAACAGGTAGAGGAAGAACGCCGGAAAGACGACGTCCAGGCCGAGCGCCTCCGGATCGCTGATCGCGTTCCCGGCAAAGACGCCGACGACCGTCCCTCCGACCCACGCGACGTACTGCGGCAGCGTTGCGCCCATCAGGAGCTCCCGATCGAACCGCCCGCCGCCCTGGTTCGCGAGCGCCCAAGACGCGTCCACGGTCGTCTGCGCCTCGAGCGCCCGCCGGAGCGGCCCACCGCGGAAAATCGACGCGACCGCGACGCCCATGACCGCGAAGCGGGCGTTCACGAGGATCGCAGCGATGATCGCAGCGAGCGCGGTCCCTCCCGCCTCGAGCACTTCGGCCAACGCGAACTGCGCCGATCCGGAGAACACGATCGTCGACGCCACGATCGGAGCGACGATTCCCCAGCCCAGGTCACGCGCCAGCACGCCGAACGACACGGCGATCACGAATACCGCGGGCGCGATCGCCGTCCCGGCCCGGAGCCCGACTCGGAACGCCGAGGGCTCCGCGGCCGCTTCGAGCGATGCGTTCGGCGCGGCCACGCCTCCATTGTTGAGATGAGGAGGTGCCCTGCGTCGAGCTAGCCGCGATGGTGTCCGTGTAGGAGCTACTCGAGCGTGAGCTCTCGACGAACCGTCCCGGCGCGCTGATGTCTCGCCTCCACCAGCACCGCCGACCCCGCCGGCGCCTCCACCACCCACTCCGCCTTCGCGCGGTCGCTCGTCGCATCGTCCGACGCCCACCAGAGCAGCGACCGGCGGTGCACGCGCCCGTCGAGCTGGCCCAGCTCCACCTTCTTCTCGCCGCCGTGGAGCCGCGCGCCCTCCGGCAGGGTGATCTCCGCCTCCAGCGGTCGCACCGCTGTCCGCTCCACCGCTTTCTCCGACACCGACGTCGGGAGCCAGCCGGTGTTGTGCAGCACGAGCCGGACGAGCCACGACCCCTCCCCGAGCGCCTCGGCCTCCAGCGACAGGATCTCCAGCCGGGGCGACACGAGCAGGTGCCAGATCGCGAGGTCCGAGTGCGGGGCGATCTCACGCTCGAGAAACTGAGGCGGGACGTTCGCCCACGCGTACATGAGATCCCAGCCGCCGAGCTCGACCTCGCCGAGCTGGTCGTGCTCGAACGGGTACCAGTCGACGTAGCCCTTCCCGTCCAGCTGCTCGTCGCTCCAGCGGATCAGCTTCAGGTCGTCCTCGGTCGGATGGTCGCGCATCCACTCGATGTACTGGTAGCCCTCGATTCCCGATTCGCGCTGCGGGCTCCAGAACTCCGTCGTCCACGAGTAGATCCCGAGGTGGTCGTACAGCCAGTCGTTCGCACCGCCCTTGACCGTCTGCTTCGGGTCGTACTTGAAGTCGTGGTAGATCGAGATCGCGGGATAGCCGGTCAGCTCGGTCGCCTTCTCGCCGAGCAGCTCGTACGTCCTGAGGTCGTTCGTCGGGAAGTGCTCGTCGGCGTAGCTCGAGTACGGACGCAGGTGGACACCGCTGAACGTGTGGTAGGCGAAGTGGGCAGTGACGTTCGGCCGGTCGACGATCGCCTGCACCATCGCGCGGATCTCCGGCTCGGACGTCGGATACGGGCCGGCGCCGCGCTGCTCGGACTCGACGGCCCACTCCATCGGGAAGTTGCGGTTCAGGTCGAGCCCCTCGAGCGGCGGAGCGATCTTGATCGTCACCCCGTCGTAGTTCCGGATCCGACCCTCCCAGAGCATCCGGAAGTACTCGCCGCCTTCCTCGTCGGCGTCGCGCCGGACCATCAGCCGCGGCTCCTCCGGATGCGCCTTCCAGGAGCCGTTCGGATCGCGGATGCGCATCATCAGGATCCGGCCGTCGCCGTCGAGATCCTCCTCGTAGAGCCCGTCGAGCTCCTCGACGAGCGGCCACGGACGGGTGCTCGACCGGATGAAGCGCGGCTGCTCGGCGAGCGCCAGCTCGGCGCCGTCAGGGTTCAGCCGCGGGACGACGTAGAACGCGCGCGTGTCGAGGACGCGCGTAACCCGCTCGTCGCTGCCGTGCTCCGAGAGCAGCCGGTGGATCAGGTAGAGCGCGGCGGTCGCACCGGTCACCTCGATCGCGTGGATGTTGGCCTCGATGAGCAGCGCCGGCTTCTCGAGCGCCGAGCCGGTCTCGGTGTTCGTGATCGTGGCGAGCCAGATGTCCCGGCCTTCGTGACTCTTGCCGATCGACTCGACGGCGAAGAGCTCCGGACGCTCGTCGGCCCAGCCCTGGAGGATCTCCGTTAGCTCGTCGTACCCGTAGAACCGGTCGAAAGCCGGTTCAGGCGCCAAGTTCGTGGAGGAGCGGCGCCGTGTCGTGGGGGTCGAAGCCGATCCGGCCGGCGATCTCCTCGCTGGAGGGACGCGTGCCCTCCGCGAAGAGCGAGCGCAGGTGATCCCCCGTGGCCCGGTTTCGCCACCA
>DASZEE010000019.1:0-17863 GCA_035941215.1 Gaiellaceae bacterium | reverse complement strand
GCTCGCCAGGCTGCGGATCGAGCGTCCGGTGCGCGGCCTCTACCGCGGGATGCACGGCTATCGCGACAGCGTTCGCGTGCTGCTCGCGGTCTTCGTCCTCACGATCGGGGTGCAGATCGTCCGGATCGTGTCCATCTGGCTCTGCGGGGAGGCAGTCGGCGTCGACCTCTCGCTGAGGCCCTACTTCGTGCTCGGCCCGCTGCTCTTCCTCGTCATGCTCGTGCCGTTCACGATCAACGGACTCGCGGTGCGCGAGGCGTTCTTCGTCAGCTTCATGACGCGGCTCGACGTGGACGCGGATGCGGCGGCGGCGACGGGCTTCCTGTTCTTCGCGACCACGATCGGGCTTGCTCTGCCCGGGGCGGCGATCATCGCCTGGGAGGCTGTGCGGTCCGGAGTCCGCAGGTCGGTTCCGGATGCCTGACGTCTCCGCCGTCGTCGTCACCTACAACGGGCTGCCGCACGTCGAGCGGGCGCTGGAGAGCGTTTCGGGGCTCGAGACGGTCGTCGTCGACCACGGGTCGACGGACGGGACGGTCGAGCGGGTCCGCGCGGCGTTTCCGGAGGCGCGGGTCGTGGAGCAGGAGAACCTCGGGCTGGGGGCCGGGTGGAACCGGGGCATCCGCGAGACGGCGGCGCCGTACGTCCTCGTCCTCAACTCGGATGCGTGGGTGGTCGGGGACGCGGTGGAGCGTCTGGCGCGCTTTGCGGACGGGATCCCGAGGGCGGCGTGGGTCGCGCCGCGGCTGCTGAACCCGGACGGGACGCTTCAGCCCTCGGTGCGCGGGTTCCCGACGCCGTGGCGGATTGCGACCGAGTACCTCTTCCTGCGAAAGCTCGCGCCTCGGTCGCGGCTGCTGAACGCGTTCTACGGCGCGGGGTTCCGCCACGACGAGGTGCGCGAGGTCGAGTTCGCGAAGGCGGCGGCGTTCCTGATCCGGCGGGAGGCGTTCGAGGAGGTCGGGCCGTTCGACGAGGACTTCTTCCTCTTTAGTGAGGAGACGGACTGGTCGTACCGCGCTCGGGCGGCCGGCTGGCGCACGCTCTTCTACCCCGAGGCCGAGGCGGTGCACGTCGGGGGCGCGTCGTGGCGGCGCGAGTCGGCGACGCTCTTCCGCGAGCAGGTTCGCGGCCAGCTCCGGTTCCTGGCCAAGCATCAGGGCGTCTCGGCCGCGGAGCACGCGCGGCGGGTGATCCTGGCGGGGCTGCGGCTGCGGTCGGTCGTGTTTCGCGGCGAGCGGGGAGCGGTCTATCGCGATGCGGCCGACTGGGTCGCGGGTGGCCCGGCGACGGCTCTACTCGAATCCACGCGTTGACCCGGATCCCGCTCGTTCTCGCGGCGATCCCGCTGCTGGCAGTCGCGCGCCTGCTTCCGGCCGAAGGGCTCGGGCTCGCATTCCGGCTCACAGCGGCGTCGCTCTGCCTGCTCATCCCCGGCGCGCTGATCGCCCGGGCGTTGCGCCTGCCGGCAGTGGCGGAGGCGGTGGCGCTCTCGCTCGGCGTCCTCTTCCTTGGGATGCTCGTGACGTTCGCGGTCGGGACGTCGATCCTGTTGACGCTGGTCGTGCTCGGCGCCGCCGCGGCGATCGCGCTCCCGTTCGCGTTGCGGCGCGACCCGATTCCGGTCCACCGAGTCGCCTGGGCGGTGGCGGGCGTAGGGGCGGTGTTCGCGGTCTTCATCTGGCGGTTCGGGCCTGCGCTCGGCGGCGACGCCCTCTTCCACCTTGCGCGTGTGCGGAAGCTCGAGACGTTCGACGAGCTCTCGATCGACGCGGTGGGCGAGTTCGCGGACGGCGGCCCGCATCCGGGCTACGCGTTCCCGTTGTGGCACGGGTTCCTCGCGCTCGTCTCGAAGCTGGCGGGTGTCGATCCGACCGACGTCGTCCTCAACGAGGCCGCGATCCTTGTCCCGATTGCGTTCGTCGTCGTGTTCGAGGCCGGGCGGGCGCTCTTCAACTCGGTGTGGGGCGGTGTCGCGGTGCTTGCCGGCCAGGTGGCGATCACGGGGCTCGCGCCGGGCGACGGCGGGGCGTACGACTCGCTCGCGCTGCCCGCGACGGCGGCGCGCCAGCTGCTCGTCCCAATCGTGCTGGCCTCGCTGTTCCTGCTGATCCGCGAGCGGAGGTGGCTGTTTGCGATCCCTGTGGCGGCGGCGTCTCTGGCGATCGCGTTGTCGCATCCGACGTACGCGCTGTTCCTGCTCGTCCCGCTCACGGGGTTCGCGGTTGTGCGGGTGATCTGGACGAGGCGAGACGTCGTGCCGCTCGCGAGCGGGCTCGCGGCCGTCGCGCTTCCCACCGTTGCCGTGCTTCTCTGGCTCCGGCCGATCGTCGAGGACACGGCGGGGCACACGCCGAGGGAGGAGGAGGTTCGCCGGGCGCTCGAGCGATACGCGCGCGAGCTCGACGTCGGCTCGCTCGACAGCTACTCGCTTGCCCCGGAGGTCTTCGGCCGCAGCGGCGCGGTGGCGGTGGCGGCGCTCGTCGCGGTCCCGCTCGCCGCCTTCGCGGCGCGGAGCCGGTGGGCGGCGTTCGTCGTCGGCGGGTCGCTGCCGATCCTGCTCCTGACGCTCGCGGGCTTCATGTTCCCGTCGTTCGCGGACCTCGTCTCGCTCTCGCAGGCGCGGCGGATCGCCGGGTTCCTGCCGTTTGCCTTCGCCTTCGCCGGTGGCTGTGCCGTCCTCGCCGGATTCCTCCGCGGAGCCGCCCTGCCGGCGGGGCTGGCCGCAGGGTTATGGCTCCATCTGACCTGGCCGGGCGACTTCGGGCCGCGTCTGGATCACGGCGGGCCGGCGTTCGCGACCTGGGTGGCGCTGGTCGGCAGTGCTCTCGCGATCCCGGCGGGAATCGTCATCCAGCGCCGGTGGGGGAGCTTCGAGCGGCGTGGCCTCTACGCTGGGCTCACGGCGCTGCTGTTCGTCCTGCCGGTCGCCGTCCACGGGATGCGGGAGTGGGAGGAGCCGCCCCTCCCGCGTGTCCCGCTGACGCCGGGGTTACGCGATGCGCTAGGGGATCTCCCCGAGGGAGCCATCGTCTTCTCCGACCTGGAGACGAGCTACCGGATTGCGGCGCTCGCGCCGGTCTACGTCGCCGCGGCGCCACCGGCGCACGTGGCCGACACCGAGGACAACCGGCCGTATGCGCGCCGGCGCGACGTCCTGCGGTTTCTCCGCACGGGCGATCTCGACATTCCGCGAAGCTACGGCGCCAACTGGCTGGTCGTCGACCGTCAGCGGTCGTTCCTGCGCCCGGCGCTGCCGCTGCTCTCTGCCGACGACCGCTATCTCCTCTACCGCCTCTAGCCTTGTCCCGATGAAAGTGCTCCTCGTCTCGATGTACTTCCCGCCGGCCGGTGGCGGGGGTGTCCAGCGGCCGCTGAAGTTCGCCACGCACCTGCCGGCGCTCGGGATCGAGACCCACGTCCTCGCGCCCGACGACCCCAAATGGGTGCACCGCGACGACGATCTCGTCGCGCCGACGCAGGCCTGGGTGCACCGAGTCCGCTACCTCGGCCCCAAGGGACGCCTGCCGGCGGAGGAGCTGCACGGCCTGAAGGGGGTCGAGCGGGCGGCGCGCAAGGCCGGCCTGACCTTCCGCCGGGCCCTGGCACCCGACGAGAACGTGACCTGGAACCTGACGGCGATTCCTGCTGCGATCCGCATCGTGAAGCGCGAGAAGATCGACGTCGTGATCACGACCTCGCCGCCGACGTCCGTCCACCTGGTCGGCGCCGCCGTCCGCCGCACGACCGGCGCTCGTTGGATCGCCGACCTCCGCGACTCCCTGGTTGCCAACCCGCACCGGCGGACGGAGAGCGTGCTCGTCCGCGCCAAGGAGCGGACGGGTGAAAGCGTCGCCCGGCTCGTTGCGCGCAGAGCCGACGCCGTCGTTGGAGTCTCCGACCCGATCGCCGAGGAGCTGCGCGCGCTCGGCGCCACCAGAGTCGAGACGATCTCCAACGGCTGCGACTTCGAGGACTTCGCGGGGCTCGAGTACACCCCCTCGTCTCGCCTCAGGATCACGCACACCGGCAGCTTCTTCGGCCGCCGAAGCCCGCGGCCGATCCTCGAGGCGCTGGCCGGGTCGGATGTCGACGCCGTCCTGCGCTTCGTCGGTGACTTCCGGGCCGCCGACCGCGATTTCGCGGAAGGCCTCGGCCTCGGCGACCGGCTCGAGCTCCATCCCTACCTGCCGCGGCGCGAGGTGCTCGCGCTCCAGAAGGACTCCGAGGCGCTCCTCCTCCTGATCCCCGACTCCGGCGGCCGGGGCCGGGCGGTGCTCTCCGCCAAGGTCTTCGAGTACCTCGCTGCCGAGCGCCCGATCCTCGCCGCGGTCCCGACGGACGGCGCCGCGGCCGACCTCATCCGCGACACCGGCGCCGGCACCGTCGTCGCTCCTGATGACGTGGAGGGCCTCCGGGCGGCACTCGAGCACCTCGACGCCGACTACCGGGGCGGGCGCCTCAACGGAACGCCGCTCTCGCCCGAGCTCAGAGAGCGACTGTCCCGCCGCACGCGGTCGCAGGAGCTCGCAGACCTGGTTAGGAGCCTGGCGTGATCCTCCCGCGCGTCACCTCCTTCCTCTTCCTCGCCACCCTTTTCAGCGTCAGCTTCGAGAAGATCCAGTGGGAGCTCGCAGGGACGATCGGGCTCGCCGGGATCCTCGCCGTGCTCTTCGTCGCCTCCTTCGCCCTCGAGCGCCTGGGAGCCTGGCCGCGCCGGATCCACCGAACCGTCGCGATCGTCCTGCTTTTCGCTGCGGCGTTCCTCGTCGTCTACCTCGCCGGCTTCTACAACATCGAGAGCGAGCAGGCCGCGTCCCAGTTCGCCAAGGGGCTCGCGCGGTTCGCGATCACCTTCAGCTTTGCCGCGGTCGGGATCGCGTACCTGGCTCGGCGCCCGCTCCGCTTTTACTGGGTCGCTCTCGGCGCGCTCTGCGCCGGCATCGCGCTCAACGGCGCCTACGGTGTCGCGCAGCTCGCCTTCGCAGAGGCAGGCCGCGACCTCGACCAGACCGTCCTCGGCCCGTTGCTCGGCGACGCGCGGTCGATCAACTTCTACGGCTCGGTCGAAGGCGCCGACGTCTACCGGCCGAACGCGCTCACGAACGACCCGAACCACCTCGGGATCGTGCTGCTGCTGCCGCTCCTGATCCTCACGCCGCTCTACCTGCGGCTCGAGCGGGGGCACCCGATGCGGGTGCCGCTGATGCTGCTCCTGCCGTTCCTGCTCCTCGTTGAGCTCGCGACGCTCTCGCGGAGCGGCCTCTTGGGGCTGCTCGTCGGCGTGCTGGTGCTGCTCTTCCCCTACGGTCGCAAGTTCGTCTCGGCGGCGGTGCTCGTGCCGCTCGGCGCGCTCGCGCTGGCCCTGGCGGTGATCGTCTCGCGCCGGGTGGACTTCTTCGAAACCGTCGTCCGCTCCCGCCTCGACACGGAGTCGGGCTCGACCGCGACGCACTTCGAGGTCTACGAGTTGATCCGCCCTGCCCTCGACGGGCACGCCCTCTTCGGTCTCGGCCTGAACACGTTCTCCGTGTACTACGAGGCGGTGACGGGGCTGACGAACTGGGGCCCGCACTCGTTCTACGCCGCGCTCGTGATCGAGACCGGCATCGTCGGCGCCGCCCTCTTCGCCGTCTTCATCTGGTGGCTGTTCCGGCGGCTCCACGCGGGACACCGGCTCGGGAAGGCGCTGGCGGCGATGCGCGATCCGCTGGCGGCTCGGGTCCGGCCGCTCGCCTGGGGGCTGACGGCGGCGGTCCTCGGCGTCATGGCCGCCAACGCCTTCTACCTGACGATGCAGCAGTCGTACTTCTACGCCCTGGCGATGCTGGCCCTGGCCCTTCCAGTCGTGTTCGGACGGCGCGTCACGACGGCGTGAAGGTCGTCGTCCTCGCGACGTCGTACCCGCGCTCGGAGACGGATACGGCGGGCCGGTTCGTCGCGGACGCGGTTGAGCGGCTGCGGGAAGCGGGCACCGAGATCGAGGTCGTGTCGCCGGCGTCGTTCCCCGACTTCGGTCTCGCGTACGGCGCGGGGATCGTGGGCAACCTGCGGCGGCGGCCCTGGAGGGCGGCGCTCGTGCCGCCGTTCATGGCCGCCTACGCGCGGGCTGCGCGGAGGGCGGCGAGCGACGCCGACCTCGTGCACGCGCACTGGCTTCCCTCCGGGCTCGCGGCGATGGCCACACGTAAGCCGTTCGTCGTCCAGCTCTGGGGGACGGACGTCGCGCTCGCCCGCCGTGCGCCGCGCCTGGCACGGGCCGTGCTCAAACGGGCCGAGGCGGTCGTCTGCCCGTCGTCGGCGCTCGCCGGCGAGGCGACTCGGCTGGGCGCCCGGCAGATCGAGGTCGTCCCGAGCGGTGTCGACCTTCCGGCGGAGGTCGGCTCGGAGGCTCGCCCGCCGGAGGTGCTCTACGCGGGCCGGCTTTCCCGGGAAAAGGGGATCCTCGAGCTCGTCGAGGCCGCGGGTGACCTCAACCTCGTCGTCGCCGGCGATGGGCCGCTCCGCGACCGGGTGCCGATGGCGCGCGGGTTCGTCCCGCCGGAGGAGCTGGCGGGCCTCTACGCGCGCGCGGCGGTCGTCGCCTGCCCGTCGCATCGCGAGGGCTTCGGCGTTGCGGCGCTCGAGGCGATGTCCCACGGGCGTCCCGTCGTCGCCGGCGCGGTCGGCGGGCTGCTCGACCTGGTCGTGAACGGCGAGACGGGGATCCTCGTGGAGCCGGGCAACGTCCCTGCGCTGCGAGCCGCCCTCGAGCGGCTGCTCGCGGACGTCGAACTGCGTCGCCGTATGGGCGAGGCTGGTCGCAAGCGGGCGGCCGACCACTTCGGCTGGGACGCAGTCACTCGCAAGACGCTCGACGTCTACGCGCGATACGCCGGGAAGAAGTCAGGCCGGGACGGCTCCGGCCCCTCGGCGCGCCGAGCGACGAGCGCGTCGTAGCGCTCGCGGTCCGCGACGACCGTCGCGAACGCGTACGTGTGCTCCTCGCCCCCGAAGCTTCGCTTGAAGTCGTAGAGGCTGTCGGCGCCAGACGTGCCGCCGCCGAGGTGCAGCAGCTCGCAGCCCCGCTCGGCTGCCCAGATCGCTCCCTCGTGGACGAGCAGCGTGCCCGCCTTCAACTCGCGGCCGGCGTCGGTGGCGCCGCTCAGGTGGTAGTGGGCGAACCGGCGGTCGGCCATGAACAGCGATCCGCCGACGACCTCGTCGCCGCGGCGCGCGAGCGCGACGCCGAGCCGTTCGCCGAGCCCGGCGGCCAGCTCTCGGAAGTACTCCGCCGGAAAGAGGTAGTGGTCGCCGGCGCCGATTCGCCCCATCGTCTCCTCGTAGACGGCCCGGAACCGATCAAGCGCCTCCTCGCCCCCGTCCCACGAGACCTGGAGCTCGCGGCGCGCTACGTTGAGGTCGGCCTTCCGGCCCTTGCTCATCCCGGCCAGGCGGCTCGCCTCGACGCGTGAGAGGTCGACGGCGCTCGTCGGCCCGTGCTCCCGCACCTCGACGCCGTCCGTTTCCGACAGGCGTTCCCAGCCCCCCAGGAGGGGGTGTAGCCGAAGCAGGGCGCTCACGATGCCCTCCGCCGCACACCAGTCGCGAAGTTGGCGCACATCCGTGACGGGGTCTGACCCCGCCTCGAGCGGCAGGAGCCCGCCGTAGCCGTACGGCGTCAGCGCGTCGAGCCCGTCCTCGCCGAACGGCAGCGGCCGCAGGAGCAGCGGGAACAGCGCCCCGTCCGTCCGCACGCCCACAAGCCGGCCCTCGCCGGCGGCCTCGTAGGCACGCCCGTAGCCGGGCCGGAAGTAGACGTCGGGCGTCGGCGCCGCGTCGACGAGCTCGTCCCACCGCCCGTCGCCGGCGGCGAGCGCCTCGACGGTCACACGCGGGAGATGAGTGGTGCCACGAGATTGCAGGGTCGGGGCATGAGCTGGCCGGCTGGGGTGCGGCGGCGGGACGGCGGCGATGCTAGAAGCATCGGGGCCGGCCCGGCGTCGCGAAGCGCATGCAGTGGCGGTGGCGCGCGTAGCGGGCCGCGGCCACTGCAGGAGCGGCCCAGCCGCGTCAGATCGCGCAGCCGGCCCCGCAAGATCGGGGCATCAATCATCTTTGCTCGGCCTCGCGGAGGATCGACGCGACGCGCTCCATGTCCGCGTCCGCGTAGCGCCAGTCGGTCGGGATCGTCAGCACGCGTGTGGAGAGATCCCGGACGCGCACTGACGCCGGGCGCTCGATCCGCCAGTGCACCGGGCAGTACACGCCCGCCTCGCGCAGCGTCTCGCGCACGCGGTCGCGCACGTCCTCCGAGCGGAACGCCAGCACGACACCGAGCGGCGCGGCACCAGCGGGCCACTCGTCGAAGACCGGCTCGGCGATCTCCAGCCCGGCGATCAGGCCGAGCAGGTGCACTGCGTTGTCGGACCGCCGCACGCGCCAGGGCAGCGGCGCCCCACCGATCACGGCCTCGCGCGCGGCCGGCGACGCCGCGGCCACGGGACTGCGGGCCAGCTGCTCCTCACCCTCGACCTGGAGCCGCCGAAACCGCTCCTTGAGCTCCTCGCCGCCGCCGGCCTCGAGGTACCGGCCCTTCAGGAGCATTGCCGCGAGCTTCAGCTCGCTGCCGTCTGCCGACCCGCGCGGCTGCGGCGGAAGATCAAGCTCGCGCGGCGACCAGAGGATGCCGCCGTCGGGCACCGGCAAGGTCTTCCGCAGCGAGCTGAAGGCGAAGTCCGCGCTGGAACCGACCGCCCACGGCGAGAAGGGGTCGTGCGAGTGGTCCTCGATGAGGAGCCAGTCCTCGGCCGCCCGCCGCTCGTCCCAGCCCGTCCCGGCCCGCGCGCCGAAGAAGTCGACCGCCAGCACGGCGTCGCCGCGGCGCGCGTCGATCGTCTCCCAGCGAGGCTCCTCCCACCGGGGGTCGTCCTCGTACGTTCGAACGGCCACGCGCCCTTCCCAGCCCACCGCGACCTCGTGGCAGAAGTAGTCCGGGAGCCAAAGGGTGCGCACGCGCGCCAGCTCGACAACCGCCTCGACCGCATGCCGCCCGAGCGCGTACCAGACTGCCGGCCGCGGCCACGGATGGAAGGGCCGGGGCGTCTCGACCGGCGAGTGGAACTCGCCACCGACCTCCCACGTCGTCTCGGTCACGGCGGTCACATCAACCCACGCTCACGACGAACCGCATCGTGGAGGCCTACGTCGTCGACCTCCGCGTCGGTTTGCGCCGGCTGGGCGCCGCGCATCGAGAGCACCTTCAGGAACGTGAGTCCGACGATCTTCAAGTCGAGACGCATGCTTCGGTTGTCGACGTACCAGACGTCGAGCGCGAGTCGCTTCGAGAAGGGGATGTCGTGGCGTCCCTGGACTTGCGCCCAGCCGGTCACGCCCGGCTTGACGTCGTGCCGCCGCATCTGTTCCGGCGTGTACCACTTCAGGAACTCCATGAGCAGCGGCCGCGGCCCGATGAAGCTCATGTCGCCCCGGAGGATGTTCCAGAGTTGCGGCAGCTCGTCGAGGCTGAGCTGGCGCATGAAGATCCCGACCTTCGTCAGCCGCTCCTCGTCGGGAAGCGGGTCGCCGTCCGCGCCGACCGCATCCTTCATCGTCCGGAACTTGTAGACCTCGAACGGCTCCCCCTTGTAGCCGGGGCGCTGCTGCCGGAAGAAGATCGGCCGGCCCATGCTGAGCCGGATCGCGAGCGCCAGCCCGGCGAGCACCGGCGAGAGCAGGACCGAGAGGATCGAGGCGCCGGTGAGGTCGATCAGGCGTCGCATCGTTCGGAACTATGGCGTTCGCGAGCGCAGATAGGTGAGCGAGGCGACCGCGGGCCACGGATCGTCGCGCGCGAAGATCGCCCGCGCCTTCGGCTGCCTCAGGTACTCGCGGAGAAACCGGCGCGGGCCCAGCTCCCGGCGGCGGGCCATCTGCAGCGACACATGGACGTCCTTGGCGAGGTAGACCCAGGTCAGCTCGTCCTTGAACGTCGGCAGCGGGGACACGTCCCGGCCCGACAGGTCGTCGTAGACGATCCGGGGGAGGTCGAGATGCCGGTTGGCGGCCAGGGCGGCCCAGACCGGCAGGCGCGTGTTCACCTCGAGCACGCGGAACTCGCCGTCCCGCGGGTCCTGCGCGAACTCGACGTGGGCGATGCCCGTGTAGCCGGCGGCCTGCAGGAGCCGCAGCCCCTGGTCGAGCACCGTCGGCTCGTAGTCGACCTCGAAGACAGCGCTCGTCCCGAACCTCAGCGGCCCCTGCCGCACCTTTCGCCCGACGAGCGTCACCAGCGGGCGGCCGTCGCGCGCGACGTAGGCGAGGAGCGAGTAGATCCGCTCGTGGGAGTCGGGGACGATCTCCTGCACGATCGTCTGGAAGCCGCGCTCGCTCGCCTGCTGGGCGACAGCCAGCGCCTCGTCGACGCTCTCGGCGACCAACGCCTTCTGGCCGAACGTCAGGGCGAACTCCTGTCCCTCGACAGCCTTGACGACCATCGGTGGCCGTAGGCCCGCTTCGCGGACCGCGTCGTCGCCGTCCGCGAGCACAGTTCCCGGCGAGGGCACGTCGGCCTCGGCCGCGACCTGCGGGAGGATGTCCTTGCGGCGCAGCCGGACGACGGCCTCGCGGTCCTCCGGAAGGGGCATGTCCGCGACCGCCTTCGCGTCCTCCCAGTGGTCGAGCGCCCACTCGACGTGTTCGTCCCGCTCCGGGAAGAGGATGACCCGGTCGCCGGCGGCCTCGGCGCGTACGGCATCGAGCACGGCCCGATCGCCTTCCACGAGCCGCTTCTCGGCAAGGTAGCGCGACTTCAACCCGAAATCGTGCGGATTCCAGGAGATTCCGGTCACCGGGATCCCGGCGCGGCCGAGGCTACGCGTGACCGCGAGGCCCGCGTGGAGGAGGCCGAAGACGACCGCCTTCCTCACTCGGCGAGCGCCTCCTCGAGCGTGCGCTCGAGCCGTTCGGCCATCAGGTCGCGCGAGAACTCTCGCTCGGCCAGGTCGCGCGCGTTCCGGCCCATGCGCTCGACGCGCGCCGGATCCCCGGCCAGCGCGCTCAGCGCCCAGGCGAGTGCCTCCGAATCGCCGGCCGGAACCCAGGCGCCCGCGTCGTTCTCTTCGACGAGCCGGCGTACCCAGCCGTCGAGGTTCACGACGGCCGGCTTGCCTGCGGCGAGCGAGTCGAAGAACTTGTTCGGCGAGTTCGTCTCCAGCACCGGGTACGGCGCGAAGATCGTCAGCGTGACGTCTGCGGCGCCCACGATGCCCGCCAGCTCCTCCTTCGCCACCGGCGGAAGGAACCGGAGGTTGTCGAGGCCCAGCTCCTCCGCCCGCTCCTCGAGCCGCGGGCGCTCACCGCCGTCGCCGAGCGCGACGATCGCGACCCGCTCGTCGCCCCGCCGCCGGAGCGCCTCGGCCGCGTCGACGACCTGGTCGAGGCCGTTCGCGCGTCCCATCGCGCCCGCGTACAGCGCGACGAACTTCCCCTCGAGCCCGTGGCGCGCCCGGAACCCTTCGTCGACCACGCCCGGCCGGAAGACGTCGAGGTCGGCAGCGTTCGGGATCAGCGAGAGCTTCTCGCTTGGGACGCCGCGCCGCTCGAGATCCTGCTGCGCGCCCTCGCTCAGCACGACGATCCGCTCGGCGCCGGCGTAGAGGCGCCGCTCGAGCCACTCAGCGGTCCGCACCGCCGGCGGGCTCTTGAGGGCTCCGAGCTGGACGGGGACGGCCGGCCAGAGGTCGCGGATCTCGAAGACGAACGGCACGCGCTTCAGCCGGGCGGTCGCCAGGCCGGCGATCCCGATCGTCAGCGGCGTGGACGAGGCAAACACGACGTCCGGCTTCCGCTCCAGCGCGCCGGCCACGCCCGCCGCGACGGTGAACGCGGTGAACGACGCGAGCCGCAGCGGTGTGGCGTAGCGGTTCGCGTAGGGGATGTTGAGGAAGAGGACGTCGATCCCGTCCACGCTCTCCCGCGCGACGAGCCGTCCCTGCGGAGGGCCGTCACGGCCGGCCTCGAGCCTGCGCGTGTCGCGGCTGACGATCGTCACTCGGTGTCCTCGCTCCACGAGCCGGCGCGCGAGCTCGTACGACCGCGTGGCGGTGGAGCGTCGCCGGGTAGCGAAGTACTGGTGGAAGTAGAGGATGTCCAAGGGGCTCCTGAGGCGCACCTATGATGCTGGCCCGGTGCGAATCGCGCTGCTCGATCCGCCCTCGTACTCGCCTGCGTACGACCATCACCTCGCCTCGGCCCTCGCCGAGCGCGGGCACGACGTCGAGCTCCTGACCTCGCCGTTTGCGTTCGGCGAGCCGCCGCAGCCGGGCGGCTACAGGCGCTCGGAGCGCTTCCTGCCGCTGAGCAGCCGCCTGCTCCGCAGGTCGCCCCGATCGAGGCTCCGAGTGCCGTTGAAGGCGGTCGAGTACGTCCCGAGCGTGGCGCTCCTGCTGGCCCGCCTCCGGCGCTCGAGGCCTGACGTCGTTCACGCGCAGTGGCTTCCGCTCGGCCGCCGCGACCTCGTCTGGGCCCGGCGACTCCCGCGTCCGCGCGTGCTCACCGCGCACAATGTCCTACCGCACTCGGGCGAGGCCGACGCCGAGGAGCGGCGGGCGCTCTACGGGGCCTTCGACCGGATCGTCGTGCACACGCGAGGAGGTGCCGAGCAGCTCGCCGAGTTCGGCGTGCCGGCCCAGCGCGTCGTCCGGATCCCGCACGGCACCTTCCACGGGCCGCCGGCGTGGGCGGTCGAGCCTCCGACGGGCCGCACTCTGCTCTTCTTCGGCCTGATCCGCCGCTACAAGGGGCTCGACGTCCTCGTCCGGGCGCTGGCGGAGGTGCCGGACGCGCAGCTCGTGGTCGCCGGCGACCCCCTCGATCCGGTCGAGCCGTTGCGCGCGCTCGCCGGGGAGCTCGGCGTCGCCGACCGGATCGAGTGGCGGCTCGGCTACCTGCCGCAGGAGGAGGTCGAGCGCCTGATGCGGCAGGCGACGCTCGCAGTCTTCCCGTATCGGGGAGGCGAGTCCGCGTCCGGTGCGCTGGCCACGGCGCTGGGCCACGGGCGGCCTGCCGTCGTCAGCGACGTCCTCGGGGAGGTCGTCGCCGAATACGGCGCCGGCGCCGTCGTGCCGAGGGAGGACGCCGGTGCGCTCGCGGCCGCGATTCGGGAGCTCCTCGACGATCCGGCCGCGCTGGAGCGGGCGTATCGCGGCACCGAGGACGCCCGCCGCGCGCTCTCGTGGGACGCGATCGCGGAGGCCCACGAGCAGCTCTATTCCGACCTCCTCGCTAAAGTCGGCGGGTTGTGAGCGTCCAAACGGAACGCCGAATGCCCCCTGAGGAGCTCGATCTCGACGCCGAGCGAGAGGTCGACGTCCGCGGCTGGTGGGAGGCCGTCAAGCGGCGCTGGTGGCTGCCGGTCCTCGGTCTGCTGCTGGGGCTCGCGGTCGGCTACGCGCTGGCGCTCGGCGGCGGAGAGGTCTTCCGCGCCGAGGCGACGATCTACCTCGGCCAGCCGTTCTCGCCGAACGGCGGCGCGCCCGTCCCGGGCCTCGCGACGAACCCGTCCACCGTCAACGAGATCGTCCGGTCCGAGGCCGTGCTCCAGAGCGTCGCGGACCGCAGCGGCATGGATCTGGGCAAGCTCCGCGCGAACGTGACGAGCCGGCAGGTCTCGCCGCCGGCCGGCCGACGCGCCGTGGTCGGGACGACGCCGCTGATGGAGGTGGCCGTCATCGGCCAGAACGCGCGCGTCACGGCGCGGGCCGCGAACCTGCTCGCCCAGGAGGTCGTCGCGAGCGTCTCGCCCTACGTCGAGGACAAGATCGAGGCGATCGAGGAGCAAATCGCGGCCGACGAACGCGAGCTCGCGGAGAGTGAGCGGCGCCTCAACCTCGCCCAGGCCGAGCTCGACCGCGTCCTGGGCGACCGGAGTATCGGCACGACCGACCGCCTCGTCCTCGTCACCAACTTCAACGCGACCATCGGGTCGCTCGTCGAGCGCCGTGGGCTCGTGACCCAGGATCTCCTCGAGGCGAGGCAGGCACTCTCGCTCGCGGAGAACGTCGAGCAGCCGAGCATCGTCCAAGACGCGGCGTCGCGGAAGACAACCGCGCGGAGCGTCGGGCGCTCGCTCGTCGTCGGCGGCCTGATCGGCCTGATCCTCGGCCTGCTCGCTGCGATCCTCTGGGAGCCGGCCGAGCGGCGGTACCGCCCTCGCACGGCGTGATCGACGGCAAGCGGGTCGCGGTCGTCGTCCCGGCCTACGACGAGGAGGAACTGATCGGCCGCACGCTGGCGGAGATCCCGGCCTTCGTGGACCGGATCTATGTCGTCGACGACCGGTCGCAGGACGCGACAGCCGCGCGGGCCGCCGAGTCGGAGGACCCGCGTGTCGAGGTGATCGCCCACGACCGGAACCGCGGCGTCGGCGCGGCGATCGTCACCGGCTACAAGCGGGCGCTGGACGAGAAGATCGACGTCACGGCCGTGATGGCAGCCGACGGCCAGATGGATCCCGCCGACCTCGAGACGATCGCCGTGGCAGTCGCCCGCGGCGAGGTCGACTACGCAAAGGCGAACAGGCTCTTCACCGGCCAGGCGTGGGAGCTGATGCCGCGGCACCGCTACCTCGGCAACGCCGTCCTTTCGATGCTGACGAAGATCGCGTCCGGCTACTGGCACGTCGCCGACTCGCAGTCCGGCTTCACGGCGGTCTCGCGGCCCATGCTCCAGCAACTCGATCTCGACCGGATCTACCCGCGCTACGGCTTCCCGAACGACATGCTCGTCCACCTGAACGTCTGGAACGCGCGTGTGCGGGACTTCTCCTCGCGGCCGATCTACAACGTCGGCGAGCGCTCGGGCATCAAGCTCTGGAAGGTGATCCCGTCGATCGCCTGGCTGCTCTTCAAGGGCTTTTTCTGGCGCCTCCGGGAGAAGTACGTGATCCGGGACTTCCACCCGCTCGTCTTCTTCTACGCCCTCGGCATCGTGATGACCACACTCGGCCTCGCCCTGGGAGCGTACGTCGCGATCGAGCGGGTCTTCCTCGGCGGCGACATCACCGCGGGCACCGCCACTCTCGTCGCGCTGCTGCTGATCTCGGGCACGCAATTCACGCTCTTTGCGATGTGGTTCGACATGGAGCCGAACAAAGACCTGCGTTAGCAGGGATTTCTTGACGGTAAAGCCTAAGTAAGGATCCCAGGGCCCGGCCGGTCGGGTCGATACCCTGGCTCGGTGGCCACCGCGGTAGTGACCGGAGGAGCCGGGTTCCTCGGCTCCCATCTCTGCGAGTACCTCCTCGCGCAGGGTCATCGGGTGATCTGCATCGACAACCTCGAGTCGAGCACGCTCGGAAACCTCGAGCACATTCGCGACGACCGTTTCACGTTCCTCTACCACGACGTGATCGAGCGGATCGACATCGAGGAGCCGGTCGACCTCGTGTTTCACCTCGCTGCGCTCGCCAGCCCGATCGACTACCTGCGCCAACCGCTGCACTCGCTCAAGACCGGGTCGTACGGCACGCACAACGCGCTCGGCCTCGCGAAGTGGAAGCGCGCCCGCTTCCTCCTCGCATCGACGAGCGAGATCTACGGCGACCCGGAGGTACACCCGCAGCCGGAGACCTACTGGGGCAACGTCAACCCGACCGGCCCGCGCGGCGTCTACGACGAGGCGAAGCGCTACGCCGAGGCGATGACGATGGCGTACCACCGCCAGCAGGGCGTGGACACCGCGATCGTCCGCATCTTCAACACCTACGGGCCCCGGATGCGGCCCTACGACGGCCGTGCGATCCCGACATTCATGCGCCAGGCGATCGAACACAAGCCGCTCACGATCTTCGGCGACGGCTCGCAGACGCGGAGCTTCTGTTACGTCGACGACCTGATCCGCGGCCTCTATCTCCTCGCTACGAGCGAGGATCACAAGCCCGTCAACCTGGGGAATCCAGGCGAGTTCACGATCATGGAGCTTGCGGAATCGGTAATCCGGGTAACAGAGTCGAAGAGCGAGGTCGTCCACGAGGCCCTGCCCGTCGACGACCCGAAGATCCGACAACCAGACATCACACGTGCAAAGGAAATTCTCGGCTGGGCCCCTGAGATCGAGCTCGAGGAAGGCCTGCGCCGAATGTTGCCCAGTCTAGGAAGGGAGCAGATTCGTGTTTAAACGCCTCACGCTGGTTTTGGTCTTAGTTCTGTCCGCCGCCGTAGCCGCGGCAACGACGAGCCGCGATGCGGACTCGGCCGCGAAGCGCTCAGACGCCTCGCGGATGCTGTTCGGCTTCTACGACGACGCCCAGGTCTACGGCAACACCCCGTGGGCGTTCACCCAGCTTCGCGCGCTGCGCGCGGGCGTCGTCCGCACGACGCTCGACTGGGGGGCCGTCGCCAAGCGCCGCCCGGTGAAGCCGGCCGATCCTGCCGACGCGGCCTACAACTGGACCGCGGTCGACCGCGTGGTCGACGAGGCCGACAAGAAGGGGATCCGCGTGCTCCTCGCGATCTACGGCACCCCGCGTTGGGCCGGCCGGGCTCGGAACCGGGTTCCGCGCCGCGCGGTCGACCTCCGGTCATTCGCGACTGCTGCCGCCAGGCGCTACAGCGGCACCTACCTCGTGAAGGAACAGGAGAACGAGCCTGAGCGGACGCTGCCGGCAGTACGGCACTGGCTTGCGTGGAACGAGCCGAACAACCCGATCTTCCTGCGCCCGCAGTGGAAGATGGTCAAGCGCAAGTGGATCGTCCAGGCTGCGTACGACTACGCGAAGATCTGCTCGGCGATCTACTCCGGCGTGAAGGCGACGCGCCTCGCGGGCCAAAAGGTCGCCTGCGGCGCCACGGGCCCGAGGGGCAACGACGCACCGCGCAGCTCGCGTCCTTCGACCTCGCCGCTCGTCTTCATGTCGTGGCTCCGACGCGCGGGCCTGCGCAGGATGGACGCGTACGCGCACCATCCGTACTACGGCCACCGCTCGGAGAAGCCGACCACGGTCTCGCGCTCGAAGAAGGCCGTGACGATGGGGAACATCGGCGTCATGATCAAGCAGATCAACCGCCTCTGGGGCCGGAAGACGCGGCTCTGGGTGACCGAGTACGGCTACCAGACGAATCCGCCGGACCGTCTCTTCGGCGTCTCTTACAAGAACCAGGCGCGCTACATGAAGCAGGCGGTCACGATGGCGAGGAAGACGCGGCGGATCGACATGTTCGTGTGGTTCCTGATCCGCGACGAGGGTCGTCTCAGCGGCTGGCAGTCCGGCGTCGTGACGCGTCGCGGCGCGCGCAAGCCGGCGTACCGAACGTTCCAGACCTTCGCCAGGTAAGTAAGTAGCTCGGCAAGAGTGGCCACGGAGCGGCGAGCGTAGAATTCGTCGCTCCGTGGCAACCAAACAAGCGCCGAGGGACGCCGCGCCGCCCTCCGTCGGCGACATCCGATCGGCGCGCCCGCTTGTCCTCGGCAGCCCGCTGACGGCGTTCGTCCGCAGGGCGCTCAGCATCCTCTCGCTCATCGCCCTCGACCTTTGCGGGCTCATCCTCGGGTTGTACGGGGCGTTCGTCCTGCGCGCCCTCTACTACGGCGACGAGATCCTCTGGGGAGCGCTCTGGCGGGCCGAGTCCGAGTGGCTGCCGTTCCTGGGCCTCGTGATGCTTCTCGTCTTCTGGCGCGCCGGGCTCTATGCGGAGCGGGAGCGTCGCGGAGGCGGCGGCAAGATCATCGCGTCGCTGATCCTCGTCGGCCTCGTCGGCGTCGTCTACGGGGTCGGGACGAACCGTGACTTCGGGACGTACGGGCTCGCGCCGACCGCGGTTTTGCTCACGGGGCTTTTCGTCGGGCTCCTGCGCGCGAGCTACGAGATCATCACGGGCGACATCCT
>DASZEE010000018.1:0-5522 GCA_035941215.1 Gaiellaceae bacterium | reverse complement strand
GTCAGCGGTTTCAGCGAGATTCGGCGGTCCGAGCCCACCTCGCCGAGGAGCAGCCGCAGCGGGTGACTGGTCCCGATCTCGTCGTCGCGGTACGTGGCGACGAGCAGCGTCCCCGTGCGATCGAGTCGACGCGCGAGGTATCGAAGGAGATCGAGCGTCGCCTCGTCCGCCCAGTGGACATCCTCGATCACGACGAGCGCCGGGTCGGAAGTCAACGCCTCGAGCGTGCCGGCGAACACGTCCCGTCGGGGCCCGTCGGCGCTGACGCCGAGGTCGTTCAGCGGTGCGAGGGGCTGCGGCGTGAAGAGGCCGTCGCATGCAGCCCAGAGGACACGGGCGTCGGTGTCCTCGGCGAAGCGCCGCACGAGCGCCGTCTTGCCGACGCCCGCCTCGCCGCCGACGAGCACGAGCCGGCCGTCACCCGCACGGGCCGCCGCCAGGTGCTCGCCCAGCGCAGCGAGGTTCGCGTCCCGCTCGAGCAGCGTTGCCATCGCCGGATCCTGCGCCGCGGAGCGGCGAGGATCAAGCCGCGTCTACTTGGCGCTTGTCGCGCCCGACCGTTCGCGCGCCGCTTCGGCGAGATCCTCCGCAGCGTCCTCGACGGTGTCCGCGGCCTCCTCGACGACGTCGGCGACGACCGCCGCGGCTGCGAAGAGCCGCTTGCGGGCCACGTAGGCGAGGCCAACCAGGACGCCGGTAGCCGCGGCGACCAGCCCGACACGCGCCGCTGGCGGCAGCTCCTGGAACGTCGCCCGGAGGCGCTCCGCTCTCGACTTGCGGCGAAGCCCGAAACGCTCCAGCGGCGGGAGCCCTTGGATCGTCCCGCCCAAGCGCTGAGCGCCCGACTTGCCGCGATCCACAACCATGTTCATCTCCATCTCCATCACCTCGTCTGTGGGAATCCGAGATCGACCCGGCTCGTCGCCGGATCCGGCCAACGCGACGTCACGACCTTGCCGCGCGTGTAGAAGTTGATCCCCTCGGGCCCGTAGATGTGCGAGTCCCCGAAGAGGCTCCCCTTCCAGCCGCCGAACGAGTAGTAGGCGACCGGCACGGGGATCGGCACGTTGACGCCGACCATCCCGACCTCGACCTCGTGCTGGAACTGCCGGGCCGCACCGCCGTCGCGCGTGAAGATCGCGACACCGTTGCCGTACTGGTTCTCGTTCACGAGCGTGATCGCCTCGTCGTAGGTCCCCGCCCGGACGACGGACAGCACCGGGCCGAAGATTTCGTCCTTGTAGGCGTCCATCTCGGGCGTGACCTTGTCCAGCAGGGACACGCCGAGGAAGAAGCCGTCGCCGTCGGGCGCAGTCTCACGCCCGTCGGCGACGACCTCGGCGCCCTGTTCCTTGCCGCTGTCCAGGTAGGACGCGACCTTGTCGCGATGCTCCCGCGTGATCAGCGGCCCCATCTCGTTCTCAGGCTCGGTGCCGGGCCCGACCTTCACCTTGGGCAGACGCTCCTGCACCGCCTTGATGAAGGCGTCGCCGATGTCGCCGACGGTGACCACGGCCGAAATCGCCATGCAGCGCTCGCCGGCCGAGCCGTACGCGGCGGACACGGCGGCGTCAGCAGCCATGTCCAGATCGGCGTCCGGGAGGACGATCATGTGGTTCTTCGCGCCGCCGAGCGCCTGGACGCGCTTCCCGTTCGCCGTCCCGGTCGAGTAGATGTAGCGCGCGATCGGCGTCGAGCCGACGAACGAGACCGCCGCGATGTCGGGGTGCTCGAGGATCGCGTCGACCGCCACCTTGTCGCCGTGCACGACGTTGAAGACGCCGTCGGGCAGGCCGGCCTCCTTCAGCAGCTCCGCGGTCAGGACCGACGCTGACGGGTCCTTCTCCGACGGCTTGAGAATGAACGTGTTCCCGCAGGCGATTGCCGGCGCCCACATCCACATGGGCACCATCGCGGGGAAGTTGAACGGCGTAATGCCGGCGACGACGCCCATCGGCTGCCGGATCGAGTAGACGTCGATCCCGGTCGACGCCTGCTCGGAGAAGTCACCCTTGAGCAGCGTCGGGATCCCGCACGCGTACTCGATCACCTCGAGGCCGCGCTGCACCTCGCCGAGCGCGTCCGAGAAGACCTTGCCGTGCTCTTCGGTCAGGAGCGCAGCGAGATCCTCCCGTCGCTGGTGGAAGAGCTCGCGGATCTTGAAGAAGAGCTCCTGCCGGCGTGACAGCGAGACCTGGCGCCAGCTCACGAGCGCCTCCTTGGCCGTCTGCACCGCCCGGTCGAGCTCCTCGGCCGAGGCGAAGTCGACCTTCTTCGTCTGGACGCCGCGCGCCGGGTTGTAGATCGGGCCGCTTCGGCCCGACTCCCCTGCGACGGACTGGCCGCCGATCCAGTGGCTGATCCTGCCGAGCTCTGCGCCGCGCTCCTGCTGCTTCTCCAAGACTTCGGTCATTCGCCCTCCTTCAGACTCTCGGCCAGACTAGCGGGATGACGGTGCTGCGAGGGGAACGCGTCCTGATCCGGCCGATGACCGCGGACGACGTGCCTCTGCTGGCGGCGATCCAAGCAGAGCCCCGGGTCGCTGCCGCCTGGGGACAGCCCAAGCGGGAGGAGTTCGAGGGCAAGTCCGCCGGGACCGACGAGTGCACGGCCTTCGCGATCGAGCTCGGCGGCGAGGTGGTCGGGTTGATCCAGTACCACGAGGAGGACGACCCGATGTACCGCCACGCCGGCATCGACATCTTCCTGTCGGAGGACGTCCACGGACAGGGCCTCGGCACCGAGGCGGTGAGGACGATGGCGGAGTACCTGATCCACGACCGAGGCCATCACCGGCTCGTGATCGACCCGGCCGCGCACAACAAGGCGGCGATCCGCGCCTACGAGAAGGCGGGCTTCCGGCCGGTCGGCGTGATGCGGCAGTACGAACGGCTGCCGGGCGGCGAGTGGCACGACGGCCTGCTCATGGACCTGCTCGCAGACGAGCTCTAGAATCGCGGCATGGCCACCGTCGAGGCCAACACGGAGCTCGGGCAGCAGATCGTCGAGGACGCGAAGCGCTACGTCCTCTACTCGTGGTCCGTGCAGGACGCGATCAACCCGATCGCCGTCGCCGGCGGCGAGGGGCGCTACTTCTGGGACTACGACGGCAAGCGCTACCTCGACTTCGCGTCCCAGCTCGTCAACGTCTCGATCGGACATGGCCATCCGAAGGTGATCGCGGCGATCAAGGAGCAGGCCGAGAAGCTCTGCACGATCGGCCCGCCAATGGCCAGCGAGTCACGGTCGAAGCTCGGCCGCCTACTCGCGGAGGTGACTCCCGGCGACCTCGCGATGTCGTTCTTCACGAACGGCGGGGCGGAGGCGAACGAGAACGCGATCAAGCTGGCCCGCTGGTACACCGGCCGGCACAAGGTGATCGCGCGCTACCGCTCCTATCACGGGGCGACGGCCGGCGCGATCACGCTCACCGGGGATCCGCGGCGCTGGCCCGCCGAGCCCGGGCTGCCCGGCGTCGTGCGGATGCTCGACCCATACACGTACCGCTGCCCGGCCGGCCACCCCGATCCCTGCCCGGTCTGCACCGGCGGGCCGCACCTCGAGGAGATCGTCCAGTACGAGGGGCCCGACCAGGTCGCCGCCGTGATCCTCGAGACAGTGGTCGGAACGAACGGGATCATCGTCCCGCCGGACGGCTACCTCCAGTCGATCCGCGAGGTCTGCGACCGGTACGGGATCCTGTTGATCTGCGACGAGGTCATGGCCGGTTTCGGCCGTACCGGCAAGTGGTTCGCCTGCGAGAACTGGGACGTCGTCCCCGACATCCTCACCGTCGCCAAGGGGATCAACTCCGGCTACGTGCCGCTCGGCGCGATGATCGTCCGTCGGAAGATCGCGGACTGGGTGCGGGACAAGTACTTCGCGGGCGGCCTCACCTACAGCGGCCATCCGCTCGCCTGCGCCTCAGCGGTCGCCTCGATCGAGGCCTTCCAGGAGGAAAGGATCGTCGAGCACGCGGCCGAGATGGCGCCGGAATTCGAGTCGCGTCTCCGCGGCCTCGCGGACAGGCATCCGTCGATCGGCGAGGTGCGCGGGCTCGGCTGCTTCTGGGGCCTCGAGCTCGTGAAGAACCGCGAGACGCGAGAGCCGCTCGTCCCGTTCAACGCGACCGGCCAGGACTTCGCGCCGGTGGCGCAGATGGCGAAAGCGGCGCTCGACCGCGGGCTCTACCTGATGACGCACTGGAACGTCGTCATGGTCTGCCCGCCGCTGAACATCACCACCGAGGAGCTCGACGAGGGCATCGCGATCCTCGACGAGGCGCTCTCGGTCGCGGACGAGTTCGTCGCTTAGGGGCCTAGAAAACCGCGTCGCTGATCGGCGCGCGGGCCTTGATCTGCTGCTTCAGGAGCTCCTCGACCTCCTCGCTCTGACCGACGCTCAGTGCGCCGATCGTCTCTTCCTTGTCGTCGCCGTAGAGCACGTACAGATCCTGGTCGCGGAGTGAGCCGTGGACGGCGACGTGCGAGTCACGCCGCGCGTCGCCGAAGACCTTGATCGTGATCCCGAAGATCTCGGTGAAGAACTCCGAGACTCTGTCGTAGCCGCCGTCGGCCCCCGCGAGGACCTTGCCGACCTCCGTGCCCTGATAGTTCGCATTCGACCAGTGCTCGATCCGGCGCTGCTTTCCGAACAGGGGGTCGAAGAAGTTGGCGACGTCGCCCGCCGCGTAGACCTCGGACACGTTGGTCTCGAAGCGTTCGCTGACCACGATTCCGTTGTCCAGCTCGATCCCGCTGCCTTCGAGGAAGTCGGTGACCGGTTCCACGCCGACTCCGACGACGGCGAGGTCCGCGTCGACCTCGCGGCCGTTCTTCGTCGTCACCTTCTCGAGCGCGCCGCCGCCGTGGAAGGCCTCGAGCTCGTTGCCGAGGACCAGCTCAACCCCGTTCGACTCGTAGAGCGCCGCCAGCTCGTCGCTCAGCTGCTCGACGCCGAGCTGGTCGAACAGCCACCGGCCGAGATGGATCAGCGAGACCTGCCTGCCCATCTGGCGCAGGGACGCCGCGACCTCCATTCCGATGAATCCGGCGCCAACGACGACCGCCCGTTCCGCTTGCTCGGCCGCCTGGCGGATTCCCCGTGAATTGCCGACCGTGCGCAGCGTGAAGACGTTCTCGAGGTCGTGGCCCGCCACCTGGAGCGTGCGCGGCCAGGCGCCGGTTGCGAGCAGGAGCTTCCCGAACCCCAGCCGGTCGCCGTCGACCTCGAGCTCGCGCGCCTGGGGGTCGACGCGCTCAACCGAAGTCTCGAGCAGGACCTCGACGCCGCTGTCGCGGTAGAACGCTTCGTCCTCGACCAACGGCTCGTCGTCCGTCTCCCCGCGGAGGAACTTCTTCGAAAGCGGCGGACGGTGATAGGGCAGTGTCGAGTCTCGCGAGAGGAGCGCGATCGCGCCCTCCCCGCCGGCCTCGCGATAGGACTTGATGGCGCGAGCCGAGGCCAGGCCGCCGCCCACGATCGCGAGTTCGAAGCTCTTCACAACATCCTCTCTGTGTCTC
>DASZEE010000017.1:0-8283 GCA_035941215.1 Gaiellaceae bacterium | reverse complement strand
GGCCGCAGCGGGACGACCTCGTCGACACGGCCGGCACGGGCGGCGACGGCGCGAGCACGATCAACATCTCGACGGCGGCCGCGATCGTGGCGGCCGCCGCGGGGGCGGGCGTTGCTAAGCACGGCAACCGCGCGGTCTCGTCGGCCTCGGGCTCCGCGGACGTCCTCGAGGCGCTCGGCTTCTCGCTCGAGCAGCCGGTAGCTCGGATCGAGCAGTCGATCGACGAGCTCGGCTTCGGCTTTATGTTCGCGCCCACGCATCACCCGGCCATGCGCCACGCTGCCGGCGTGCGGCGAGAGCTGGCGACGCGGACTGTCTTCAACGTGCTCGGGCCTCTGACGAACCCGGCCGGCGCGCGGGCGCAGGTCGTGGGCGTCTACGCGCCGGAGCTGGTGCCGACGATCGCGGACGTGCTGCTCAGCCTCGGGGCGACCCGCGCCTTCGTCGTCCACGGCGCCGGCGGGGTGGACGAGCTCTCGCCCGCCGGCCCGAACCTCGTCTGCGAAGTCGCGGACGGGCAGGTACGCCGCCGCGAGATCGACCCGGTCGCGCTCGGCGTTCCACGCTGCGCCCCCGCCGACCTGCGGGGCGGCGAGCCGGGGGACAACGCGCGGACGATCCGCGAGATCTTCGCCGGGGCGGACGGCGGGCGGCGCGACGCCGTGCTGCTGAACGCCGCCGGCGCGATCGCCGCGGCCGGTCGCGCGAAGGACCTCGAGGAAGGCCTCGGGATCGCACGCGAGGCGATCGACTCCGGGGCGGCCGGGGAACGGCTGGAGGCGCTCGTCGCCTTCTCCCAGGCGGAGGCGGTCGCCTGATGGGCCGCTTCCGGGACGCCCTGTCCGGTCCAGGCCTATCCGCGATCGCCGAGGTGAAACGGGGTTCGCCCTCGGCCGGCGACCTTCGGCCGGACGCCGACCCGGCCGGACTCGCCGCAGGCTTCGAACACTCAGGCGCGGCGGCGGTCTCGATCCTCGTCGACGAGCGGTTCGCCGGCTCGGTCGAGGATCTGCGGGCGGCCCGGGCCGCGACGGGCGTTCCGCTGCTCGCGAAGGGGGTCTTCTCGACACGCGAGGAGCTCCGGGAGCTGCGCGAGGCAGGAGCCGACGCCGTGCTCCTCCTGCTCCGCGATCTCGACGACCCGGCGATGGTGGAGCTCCTCCGAACCGCCGGGGAGCTGGGGCTCGACGCGCTCGTCGAGGCCCACGACGCCGGCGAGCTCGACCGCGCGGTGGCGCTCGACGCGGAGACGATCGGGATCAACGCGAGGGACCTCTCCACCTTCGAGATCGACTGACTCGTCCAGCTCGCACTCGTCGCGAAGGCTCCACAGGACCGGGTCGTCATAGCCGAGAGCGGGATCGCCTCCCGGGCGCAGGGCGCCGCCGCCGAGCTGGCAGGCGCCGACGCGATCCTGGTCGGGTCGGCGCTCATGCGATCCGTCGATCCCGCCGCGAAGCTCGCCGAGCTGATCTCCCGACCGCTCGTGAAGGTCTGCGGGCTCACCCGTGGGGAAGACGTGGCCGCCGCGGCCGAGGCCGGTGCCGACCTGGCCGGCTTTATCCGGGTCGACGGAAGCCCGCGCCGCGCCGACGGCGTTCTCCCGGTCCCCGACACCATGCTCTCCGTCTCCGTCCACGTGGGAGACCCGCGCGACGAGGGCGCCGACCTCGTCCAGCTCTACGACCGGGACGCGGGCGGACGGCTCCGCGGCCGGGACGCCGTGCTGCTGCGGGACGGCGAGGCCGTGGCCCGCGTCCTCGATCTCCCGTGGGAGGAGGACGACCCGAGCCATCTCGACCGTGCGGGGGCGGCCGATGGACGCGTTGTACTGGCGGGCCGGCTCGGCCCCGACAACGTCCGCGCCGCGATCGACGCCGTGCGCCCGTGGGCGGTCGATGCAGCCTCGAGGCTCGAGTCGGAGCCGGGAATCAAGGATCACGCCAAGGTTCGCGCCTTCGTGGAGGCGGCGCGGTGCTGACCTACGGCGCCTATGGCGGCCGCTTCGTGCCCGAAACGCTGATCCCGGCGCTGGACGAGCTCGAACAGGCGTGGAACGAGGCGAAGGACGATCCGGCGTTCGCGCACGAGCTCGACGAGCTTGGCCGCTCCTTCGGCGGCAGGCCGACCCCGCTGACGCGCGCCGAGCGGTTCGCGCCGGACAAGCGCCTCTACCTCAAGCGCGAGGATCTCCTCCATACCGGCGCCCACAAGCTGAACAACGCGCGGGGCCAGGCGGTGCTGGCCCGGCGGCTCGGGAAGCGGCGAATCGTGGCCGAGACCGGGGCGGGCCAGCACGGCGTCGCGACGGCGACGGTGTGCGCGAAGTTCTGCCTCGACTGCGTCGTCTACATGGGCGCCGAGGACATGGCCCGCCAGCGGCCCAACGTCGACCGGATGCACCTGCTCGGCGCAGACGTCGTGCCGGTCGAGTACGGGACGAGGACTCTCCGCGAGGCGACCAGCGAGGCGATCCGTGACTGGATCGCGAACGTCGAGACGACGCACTACCTCCTCGGCTCCTGCGTCGGTCCGCACCCGTATCCCGAGCTCGTTCACGAGCTCCAGGCGGTGATCGGGCGCGAGGCGCGGGAGCAGATCCTGGAACTCGAGGGCCGGCTGCCGGACGCCGCGATCGCCTGCGTCGGCGGCGGATCGAATGCGATCGGGCTCTTCGCGGCCTTCCTGGACGACGGCGTCGAGCTGATCGGCGTCGAGGCGGCGAACGCCGCCAGCCTCGGGTCCGGCCGAGCCGGTGTCCTGCACGGCGCCCGCTCCTCGCTGCTCGCCGACGAAGACGGTCAGGTGCTGGACGCCGAGTCGATCTCTGCCGGCCTGGACTACCCCGGAGTCGGGCCGGAGCATGCGTTCCTGCGCGATTCCGGCCGGGCGCGATACCTGCAGGCGACAGACGCCGAGGCGCTCGCAGCCTTCCGGCGGCTGGCCGAGACCGAGGGCATCCTCCCCGCCCTCGAGCCGGCCCACGCGCTGGCGCGAGTCGACGAGCTCGACGCTGAACTCGTCGTCCTCTGCCTCTCCGGCCGCGGCGACAAGGATCTCGCACAGGTGGCGGGATGAAGACGCTCGTCGTCTATCTGATGGCGGGGCAGGACACTCCGGAGCTCGCCGAGGCTGCGGTCGCCGGCGGCGCCGACATCGTCGAGCTCGGCTTCCCCTTCTCGGATCCCCTCGCCGACGGGCCGGTGATCCGCCGGGCCGCCGAGCGCGCGCTCTCCGACGGGATGCGCACCCGCCGCTGCCTCGAGTGCCTCGCGGAGACGCGGGCCCGCGTCGACGTCCCGCTGATCCCGATGACCTACGCCTCGCTGCTCGAGGCCTACGGCTACGACCGCTTCGCCGCCGACGCGCACGCTTCGGGCGCCACGAGCCTGATCGTCGCCGACCTTCCCGCCGGAGAGCGCCCCGAGCTCCGGCGCGTCCAGCTCGCCGCGCCCACCTCGACCGACGAACGAATCCAGATTGCGGCGCGCCACACGGACGGCTGGCTCTACCTGGTCACCGTCACCGGGACGACCGGGGCCCGCGAACGCCTCTCCCCTGCGCTCGCGGGCCTCGTCGCCCGGACACGGCCCCTCACCGGCCTTCCGCTCTACGCCGGCTTCGGAATCTCGACGCCCGAGCAGGCCGCCGAAGCAGCCGAGCTCGCGGACGGGATCGTCGTCGGCTCCCGCGCGGTCGAGGTCGCCGAGGACGGCCCGGACGCGCTCCGTGCGTACGTCGAAACCTTGCGCTCCGCCATCGGGGCTCCCGCGATAATCCCGTCGCGATGAGGATCTTCTCCGGCATCCAGCCGACGGGCTCGAAGCACTTCGGCAACTACAGCGGCGGCTTTCGCCAGTACGCCGCGACGCAGGAGCTCGGCGACGCGTTCTTCTGCATCGTCGACCTGCACTCGATCACGGTCGAGCACGACCCGGCCGACCTCCGGGAGCGGACGCTCGACCTCGCGGCGATGCTCTTCGCCACCGGCCTCGACCCCGAGCGCTCGACCGTCTTCGTCCAGAGCCACGTGACGGCTCACGCAGAAGCGGCTTGGCTGCTCGGCTCGGTGACGAGCTTCGGCGAGTTGCGCCGGATGACGGAGTTCAAAGACAAGTCCGAGCAGCACGAGTTCGTCTCGGCGGGACTCTTCACGTACCCGGTGCTGATGGCCGGAGACATCCTGCTCTACCAGACCGATCTCGTTCCGGTCGGCGACGATCAGCGCCAGCACATCGAGCTCGCCCGCAACGTCGCCGAGCGCTTCAACTCACGGTACGGCGAGACCTTCAAGCTTCCCGGGGGGAAGTTCCCGGAGATCGGCGCGCGGATCATGGATCTCCAGGAGCCGGACCGGAAGATGTCGACCACGCTTGGGACGCCGCAGGGCACGCTCCAGCTGCTCGACGAAGCGGAGACGCTGCGCAAGAAGGTCAAGAGCGCCGTGACTGACTCGGGAACGGACGTCCGGCGCGGCGAAAACAAGGCCGGGATCACGAACCTCATCGACATCATGGCCGTGGCCACCGGCGACGCGCCCGAGGAGATCGAGTCCCGCTACGACGGGGCCGGCTACGGCCAGTTCAAGTCGGACGTGGCCGAGGCGGTCGTCGAGGTCGTCGTCCCGATCCAGGAGCGCTACCGGGCACTCCGCTCGGACGACGCGGAGCTGCACCGCCTGCTCGCCCGGGGGGCGGACAAGGCGCGGGAGGCGTCGGCGCCTACGCTGGCGGCGATGTACGAACGCGTTGGCTTCGTGCAGCCGTAGGCGCTAGAGCCAGCCGGCGCGCCTGAAGCGCCAGTAGAGCATCAGGCAGACGCCGGCGATCACCGCGAGCACCAGCGGGTAGCCGAACCGCCACCCGAGCTCCGGCATGTGGTCGAAGTTCATCCCGTAGATCCCGGCGATCGCCGTCGGCACCGCGATGATCGCCGCCCAGGCGGAGATCTTCCGAACATCCTCGTTCTGCCGGAAGCTCGCCTGGGTCATGTTCGCCGTCAGGATGCTCGTGAGCAGCTCCCGGAGCTCGAGGACACGTCCGATCTCGCGGAGCAGGTGGTCGTGCACGTCCCGGAAGTACGGCCGCATCGGCTCGGGAACGACCGGATAGAGGCCGCTGGCGAGACCGTCGACAGGGGCCTCGAGCGGCGCGACGGCCTGGTGAACCTCGAGCACCGTCCGCTTCAGCCGGTAGATCCGGGCCGACGCGTCTGGGTGGCTCGGTGAGAACACCTCCTGCTCGAGACGCTGCACGCGGGCGTCGAGCTCCTGGATGAGAGGCAGGTAGTCGTCGGCGACCTTGTCGACGATCCCGTACAGCGCCGCCGTCGGCCCGTGCGCGAGCAGGTCGGGCCGGCCCTCGAGCGTCAGGCGGACGCGGTGGAGCTCCGTGTCCCCATGCCGGACCGTGATGATGAACCCGTCGCCCGCAAACGCCAGGATCTCGCCGAGGACGAGATCGTCGTCCGCCAGGCGGGCCGTCTTGAGCACGATGAAGAGCGTGTCGCCGTAGACCTCGAGCTTCGGCCGCTGGTGCGCCTTGATCGCGTCCTCGACGGCGAGCTCGTGGAGGCCGAACTCGCGCCGGACGGCGTCGAACTCGTCCTCCGTGGGCTCGTGGAGGCCGATCCACGCGAAGCAGCCCTGCTTGCGGCTGGCCTCGTAGGTCTCCTCGAGCGCGATGTCGCCGGCGTAGCGGTGGCCGTTCACGTAGACCGCGCTGTCGACGATCATCGGGCCGAGCGTAACGCCGCGACCTCGTCGGCGGTGAGCTCGCGCGACCGGCCCGGCTCCAGGCCGTCCGTGGTCAACCCCGCATAGCGGCTCCGGTGCAGCCGGCGGACGGGATGGCCGACCGCCTCGAGCATCCGCCGCACCTGGCGGTTGCGTCCTTCGTGGATCGCGAGCTCGATGCGCGACGGGCCCAGGTGCCGCACCTTCGCCGGCGCGGTCGGACCGTCCTCGAGCTCTACTCCTTCGGCAAGCCGGCGGAGCGCGGCGTCATCCGGCTCGCCTTCAACGTCGGCCTCGTAGACCTTCTCGACCTGGTACTTGGGATGGGCCAGGCGGTGCGCGAGGTCGCCGTCGTTCGTCAGGAGCAGCACGCCGGTCGTGTCCGCGTCCAGCCGCCCAACCGGCACGACCCGGGACTCGTGGCGCACGAGGTCGACGACCGTCAGACGCCCCTGCGGGTCGCTCGCCGTCGTGACCACGCCGGCCGGCTTGTGGAGGAGCACGTATGCGAGCCGCTGCGGCGCGACGGGCTCGCCGTCGACCTCGACGCGGTCGGCCGGCTCGACGAAGGTGTTCAGCTGCCCCGCCTGCCCGTTCACGGTCACCCGGCCGGCCTTGATCAGCTCGTCTGCCTTCCGCCGGGAGGCCACTCCCGCGCGGGCCAGGAATGCGTTCAAGCGCATCGCGGTAGCGTGGCAGGCAAGCTGCGCGGCCGAGCACCTCTATGGACAACCCACGAGTTCTCATAGTCCTGCCCAACCTCAATCCCGGCGGCGCCGAGCGGCTGAACCTCGACCTCGTCGGGCCGTTGCGGAGCCAGGGGATCGACGCGGACATCTTCAGCCTGCTCGATACGGGAATCCTGCGAGAGGAAGCCGAGGACCGGCAGATTCGGCTCTTCCGAGGCGGGCCCGATGTGCCGGGCATCCCTGGGAGGCTGCGGGGCTACCTGATCGGCGCCGTCCGGCTCGCCCGGGTGGGCAGGCGCTACGACGTCCTGGTCGCAGGGCTCGAGGCCGTCACGCCGTTTGTCGTCCTGGCGGCTGCGACGGTCTGCCGGCGGCCGGCGGTCTCGCAGCTCCACTGCATGCCGAAAGCCCTCTACGAGCAGCTGGGTGCGAAGGGGCGCGCCTTCGCGATCCTCACGCGCCTGTTCTACCGCCGATTCAAATGGAACACCACGGTCACGGACGCGGCGGGAGAGGAGCTCGCGAGCCTCGGGGTTCCGCGCTCGACGATTCGGACGGTGCCGAACGGGATCGACTTCGCGCGGATCGAGGGATTGGCAGAGGAAGAGCTACCGAACCCGGACGACGACCTCCCGCTCGTCGTCGCCGCCGGCCGGCTCGCGCCGGAGAAGGGCTATGAGGTCCTCATCGAGGCACACGGGCTCGCGCGGGGGCGGGTTCCGCACCGGCTCATGATCTTCGGGCAGGGGCCGGAGCGGGCGCGGCTCGAGGCGCTGATCCGCGAGCTTGGCCTCGACGACACGGCCGCGCTCGCAGGCTACGTCCCGAACCACTATCCGTGGATCCACCGCGCCTCGCTCCTCTGCCTCTCCTCGTATCACGAGGGCATGCCGCTCGTGCTGATCGAAGCGCTCGCGCTCGGGACACCGGTCGTCGCGACCCGCTGCTCCGGGGGCGTCGTCAGCCTCCTCGGCGACGGCGAATTGGGCGCGCTGGTCGAGCCCGGCTCGCCCCCTGCGCTCGCCGAGGCGATCGTCGCTCACCTCGAGCGGCCCGAAGAGATGCGCGCTCGCGCCGTTCGTGCCGGCGAGAGCGCGCGGGAGACATGGTCGATCGAGACGTGCGCGGCGCGGCACGCCGAGATCATCACGTCGGCGCTGCGCCTCTAGGTAGGCATTCAGCCGCACGTGGGTAGGGTTGCAAGGTGGGACGGATCGCGCCCTACCTGCTCTACGAGGACGGCGCCGCTGCGATCGACTTCCTCACGAAGGCCTTCGGCTTCGAGGAGGTCATGCGGATGGACGAGGGTGGCATCGTCAACCATGCCGAGCTCCGGCTCGGGGACGACTCGATCATGCTCGGCTCTCCGGGCGAGGGCTACGAGAGCCCGAGGAAGGCCGACCACCGAACCTCGCTCGTCCACGTCTACGTCGACGACGTCGACACCCACTTCGAGCGGGCGAAGGCGGCCGGCGCCGAGATCGTCCAGGAGCCCACGGATCAGGAGTACGGCGACCGTCGCTACGACGCGAAGGATCCCGAAGGCCAGCTCTGGTCGTTCGCAACGACGTTGTAGATGCGCGTCGCATTGATGGTCGAAGGCCAGGAGGGTCCCTCCTGGGACGACTGGCTCGCTCTCGCCGAGGCGTGCGAGCAGCACGGGCTCGAGGCGCTCTTCCGGTCCGACCACTACCTCTCGCAGGCCGATCCCGATCGCGTCGCGACCGACGCGTGGACCCTCCTCGGCGCCCTGGCCGCGCGAACCGAGAAGCTCCGGCTCGGGACGCTCGTCTCGCCGGTGACCTTTCGGCACCCCGCGGTCGTGGCCAAGGCGGCGGCAACCGTCGACCACGTCTCGGG
>DASZEE010000016.1:0-10491 GCA_035941215.1 Gaiellaceae bacterium | reverse complement strand
GCGATGGCGGGTGGCTCGCGCCCGGCGAGGAGCCAGCCGGCCGCGGTGGCCGCCAGAGGGATGCCCACGACCATCAGGACGAGGTAGAGCACCGGGATCCGACCGAGATAGTCCAGCTTGTCGAAATAGGTCGCTCCGAGTGTGATGTAGGCACCGGCGACGCCGAGGAGCGCGCCGAGGAGGGCCAGCGCGCCGGCGGTGGCGGCCGTCAAAGCGCGGCGGATCCTGCTCGTTGCTCCCGTTGCCGTCAGGGTGCGGAGGTCCCCTGCGCTCTCGCTGCGGATCAGCCCGACGGTCATGGCAAGGATCGCGAGCGCCAGAAGGGCGCCGGCGCCGGTCGCGATGGCGATGAGCGTCGTCGCGGAGGGGTTCTCTCGCCGTGTCTCGATCGTCAGGCCGCCGGCAGCCACGACGGCGCGAGCGTCGGCGATCTGTTGGCTCGTCAACGGCCGGCTCGATTCCACGAGCCAGCCGGACGGGATCTGTCCCCAGCCCCGGCGGCGAAGACCGTCGAGCGTGATGAACGAAGTCGGCGCCATGCCAGTTTCTCCCTCGGGCGAGCCGAAGAGCTTCCGGCTGTCGATCCTCTGCACGTTCGTGACGGCACGTCCGGTCAGCTTCGATTCTCCGCGTGCCCGAGCCGCAGTTTCGAAGCGGACGGTGACGAGCCGGTCGGACCGGACGCTCTTGTCGATCAGGAAGTCCGTGCTCGGCTCGACCGCGGCGGGGTCGATTCCGAGGTACCTGAGCAGCGCGGGGGTGGCGACGTGGAGGCGCGATTCGTAGACGTAGCAGCCCGATGGTGGGGGCGCGCAGATGAACGATGCCCTCCCTGGCACGCTCTCGCGGTCGTCGACTCTCCGTACGAGGACTTCCGTGCGAAGGATCCGCAAGCCGCCGTCGGGTCGGGCCTCTTCGCCCGGTAGGTAGGCGTTGTGGAGCGGGATCACAGCCGCGTCGTCGAGATCCGCCGCAAGTTGCCGCACGCGACCAGCCATACGTTCGAGCTGGGCGGGCGCCTGGATCGCGACGAGCTCCGGACCCGGCGTGGCACCGGTGTAGACGCGGATCTGTCGGTTGGACAGGTTGGGCGGTTCGCCGGCTGCCTGCTTCTCCTCGGCCGCCGCGATGATGACGACAGTCGCCGCGATACCGAGAGCGAGGGTGATGGCCGCGAGTGCCGCCCCGGAACGGGCCTGGTAGCGCGCGAGGTCTCGTAGGGCCAAGCGGACGGTGATCGGGGAGTGCCCGGCCACTCGGGCGAAGAGGCGAATCGCCAGTGGCCCCAGGAGCAGCGTGCCGAGGATCGTCGCCAAGATCCCGGCGATGATGAGCGGCCGGGTGGTTCGGTCGGAGAACACGAGGCTGCCGATTCCCGCCGCGGTCAACACCACGGCGAGGATCGCCGAGCGGTGTGCGGGTTTCGGCGCGGGCGGTCGCGCCGAGAGGGCGAGCGTGACGGGGACGCGGGCCACCGCCCGCCCCGGCCACCAGGCGGCGGCGGTCGCTCCGAGGACAGCGACGAGGACGATTGATCCCAGGAGCATCCACGGCAGGCTGAGCCGGTCGAGGCGATGGTTGAGCGCGGGCTCGAGCGTCGGGACGACCGCGAACCAGAGTGCGAGACCTACGACTGCCCCGATCAGTGCTCCGATTGCCCCGACGACTGCGCCGTTCCACAGCAGTACAAGGCGAAGATGCTTCTCGGTCGCGCCGACCGCAGCGAGCATGCCTAGTTGGCGGAGCCGCCGCTGAGCGATGACCGCGAAGCCGGCTGCCGCAATCAGCGAAGCCAGGAGCAGGAACACGGTGGCCACGGAGAACATCGCCAGCTCGGGCGCCGGCTGGTCGTTGTCACGAGTCATGGAGCCCACGAGGGCGGACCTGTCGCCCTGCGCTTCCATGAACGCGCGGACCGACTCGCGATCGGCGTCGACTAAGACCGTGACAATGTCCGGTGCTCCCGCGGACAAAGGGGAGACGAGGGCGAACTCGTCGCTTAGATCACGTGGGTTCTCGACGATGCCGACGACGGTCCGGCGGTGGCCGTCGAGGGACAGAGTCTTCCCGATCTCGAGCCCGAGGAGCGTGGCCACGCCGTTGGTGACGGCGACTTGCTTGATGCCTACCGGGTAGCTCCCTCGGCGGAGCGCAAGACGTGCACGCCCGTACGTTCCGCGCGGGTCCTGGGCCCGGAACTCCACCGTGTCGACGCCCCCCGGCATGGCCAGCGTGCGGTGGCCGATGACGTCGATCGTCCCGAACCGTTCCTTCGCGACGGCGAGACTCGCCTCCAGCTTGCGCGGATTGGTGCCGTCCAACTCGAGCAGCTGGCTGGCCGAGCCGAACTCGGCGGCCTCCACAGGGCGCGAGTTGTAGGCGATCGTGATGCTGCCGATCGCGGCCGCAACCGCGACCGTGAGGAGGGTGGTCACCAGGATCTGCTGGCGCCACTCGCGACGGAACAGGCGCCAGGCCCAACGGACGACGGCGCGGCGCGCGGCCACGCCGCCGTCCGCCGGGCCCCGCAATGCTGAGCGGTGCGCGATCGACGTCATCGCCGGTCGCCGGCGGCGAGGAGCGACTCCGGGCCGGGCGGCGCGACCGTCTGGTCGACCACCTGGCCGTCGCGCAGGAACACGACCCGGTCGGCCCACGAGGCCAGCTGCGCCTCGTGGGTGACGACGACACCTGCGACGCCTCGCTTGGTGGCGGCCCGCAGCAGTCGCATAACCGCCTCGCCGTTCACAGAGTCCAGGGCGCCGGTTGGCTCGTCGGCGAGGAGCAATCCGCGCTTGCCGACGATCGCCCGGGCGATCGCAGTCCGCTGACGTTCGCCGCCCGACAGCTCGTCCGGGTAGCGATCGGCACGGTCCGCCACATCGAGCTGCTCCATCGCCTCCAGGCCAGTGGCACGCGCCGCCTTGGTGCGGATGCCGTCGAGTTCGAGGGGCATGGTGACGTTCTCGATCGCGGTCAGCCCGGGAAGGAGGTTGAAATCCTGGAAGACGTAGCCGATCGACCGGCGTCGCATCTTCGCCTGATCCTGGCGCGAGACGCTGGCGAGGTCCACCCCGTTCACGAGCACCTGGCCGCTCGTTGCCTGCTCGAGGCTGCCGGCGATCGTCAACAGCGTGCTCTTGCCGGAGCCGCTCGGGCCCATGATCGCGACGAGCTCGCCGCGCTCAACCGAGAGATCGACGTCGCGAAGCGCGCGCACCTCGGTCGGTCCGGAGCCGTAGTTCTTCGATACCTGGCGCAGTTCGAGTGCACTGGTCATTGGGGGACCTCCATCGGGTCAATTGCTTCGAGAGTCAGGTCGGCTACCGCGGCCGGCGTGGGCGGCGGCTGCTGCTTCAGGCGCACGTCGGCGGCATCGAGCCAGCGGACGATCGCTTCCAGCCGGAAGAGCTCGGCGTCGGCCACGAGCGCCAACGCAACGTCGTCCTCCGCCGCCGCCGCCTTGACCTGGGTGTAGCGCTGCATGGTCTCGATCACGTGGCGGCGGTGCACCTGCAGGATCTCGTGGACGTCGGTCCCGGGGACCTGAAGGGCCACGAGCACCTTGATCACGAGCTCGTCGCGTGGGGGAGGCACGAGGCCGGGCGGGGTGCGAAGCCAATCGGCCAGCTCGCGGCCGCCGGCGGAGGTGATCCTGTACCGCTTCTGCGAGCGCTCGCCTTCCTCGTCGTCGGTCTCAACGAGCCCGTCCCGGTCGAGGCGCTGGAGCGTCGTGTAGACCTGCCCGACGTTGAGCGGCCACACCTCACCCGTCCGCGACTCGAATTCGTTCTGGAGCCGCAGGCCGTACTTCGGCCCTTCACTCAGCAGGGCAAGGAGGGCGTGGGGAACGCTCACAGCCGGTTCCTGTCCATAGTCATACTGAGTATGTATACCGGGTATCATCAATCTGCGCAAGTAGACGATGGCGCAGGCCTTCGTCGCGCAGCGAGAACCGAAAGAGGGTGAAATGTCGAAGGAAACTTCAGGAGGGGGCATTCCGGATGGCTACGGCACCGTCACGCCATGGCTGATCTCGCGGGACTCGGCCGAGCTGATCCGTTTTCTCGAAGCCGCGTTCGGTGCCGGGGAAATCGCCGGCAGTCGTATGCACAACCCCGACGGGTCGATCGCGCATGTTGAGGTCAAGGTCGGTAGTTCGATCGTGATGCTCTTCGACTCCTACGAGGGCTGGCCGCAGACACCGGGCTTCTTCCGGCTCTACCTCGAGGACGCCGATGCGAGCTACCAGCAGGCCATCCGTGCGGGCGCGAGCTCGGTCACCGAGGTGACCGAGCTCTTCTGGGGTGACCGGATCGGACGCGTTCGCGATCCGTTCGGCAACGTCTGGTGGCTTCAGAGCCACGCAACAGACGTCCCCTACGACCAGATGCAGACGCGGATGGAAGACCCGGGGATGGTCGAGGCGATGCGGTACGTGCAACAAACGCTCGTCGACGCGCTACGCGAGCAGGGCGAACGGCGCGACTGATTCACACGAAGGCCGGCCCCCGGGGGCGCGCGACAGCACGGCGGCGGTGAACAGCGGCGAAGCCGGGCCGAACACTCGCTTTAGCGGCTGCTATCTTCTGGGCACGTAGGGGAGTATCCCCGCGCGCTCCGTCGTCATTGCCCGGCCGGTTGGCCCGGCGGAGTGGCCCAACTGGGCGGGAGAGACCTACGAAGGACGTGAAGGCGGACCTTCGGAGGTGTCTCATGCACACAGAAGCCCCAACATCAACCGGAAGCCACGCTAGCGGAGCCGATGCGATCTTCGGCCATGTCGTGGTTGGGATCGACGGGACGCCGGAGAGCTTGGTGGGGGCCGCGCAAGGCGGCGTGGTGCGCGCCCCGGACGGTCATCTCGAGTTGCTGGCCGTGGCGGAACGCCATCTGGCGGCGCAGGCTGGGTTCGCGGCGGCCTTGGCCGACGACGCTCTGGTCGCCGACGCCGCCGCCGAGCTCGCCCAAGCGGCCGAGCTGGTGGACGCCGACGACGCTCGACTGACATCGGGGAACCTGGTCAAACTGCTCTGTGACGAATGCTCGCGCCGGGGCGCGACGCTGATCGTGATCGGCGTGCGGCCGCACCGGCGCCTCTCGGCACTGACGTTCGGCGGCCACGACGTCGAGGCGCTGCACGACGCGCGGTGCTCGCTGCTGATCGCGCGTCCGGGGTGGGGGCCGCACAGGCCCGACCGGATCGTCGTCGGGGTCGACGGGTCGCAGGAGGCGCATGCCGCCGAGGTCGTGGCGCGGTCGCTCGGCGCCCGTCTCGGCTGCGACGTCGTGCCGGTCGTCAGCCTCGTCGGAGAGGTCGATGCTGGAGTGCTGAGAGAGGAGCGTGAGGACGCGCTGCTCGATCCCCGGCCCTTGGTCGACGCCGTCGTCGGCGCTTCGCGCGAGGGCAGCCTGATCGTCGTGGGGCGCGAGCACCGGCGTGGCCACCACTGGCGAGGAAGCCTCGTCGAACGCATCGTCTACTCGGCCCGCTGCTCGGTGCTCGTCGTCCAGGACGAGCCATCCGCCCCGGCGTAGGCGAGATCGGTCGTCCGCAGAGCCGATGGCTGGGACAGCCGCTGCGCCGCTTCTGAAGCCGCCCGCCACGACGGCGGGGACGGCGGCGTGGCACAGCCTCGAGGTCGACGAGGCCGCGGCCCGGCTCGAGACCTCCCCCCGCTCGGGGCTGAGCGAGCGGGAGGCGGCCAAGCGGCTCGCGGAGCACGGGCCGAACGAGCTCGCCGCCGCTCGCGCGGTCGCTCCTTGGCGGCTTCTGCTGCAGCAGTTCCGGAACGTCCTGATCCTGATTCTGCTCGCCGCAGTCGGTCTCTCGGTCGTGCTCGGGCACGCCACGGAGGCAATCGTGATCGCCGCGATCGTCCTGCTCGCGGCCGTGCTCGGATTCGTCCAGGAATACCGGGCCGAGCGCGCGATCGAGGCCCTGAGCCGGATGGCCGCGCCGACCGCAACCGTCGTGCGAGACGGGAAGGAGATCGACATCCCGGCCCGGGAGCTCGTGCCGGGCGACGTGATGCTCCTGCGTGCGGGCGACCATGTCTCCGCCGACGGCCGCCTGGCGCAGGCAATCAATCTCCAGGTCGAGGAGTCGGCGCTGACCGGCGAGTCGCTGCCCGTCGAGAAGCAGATCGAGGCGCTCGCGGACGGCGAGCTGCCGGTGGGCGATCGCACGAACATGGTCTACTCCGGCACCGCGATCAGCTACGGGCGCGGGAGCGCGCTGGTCGTCGCCACCGGTATGGAGACCGAGTTTGGCGGCATCGCGCGGCTGCTGGAGACGATCGAGCGCGTGAAGACGCCGCTCCAGCTGAGCCTCGACCGGGTGGCGATGCTCCTCGCGCGCGCCGCCGTGGTCGTCGTGCTCTTGGTCGTCTCCCTCGGTCTGCTCCGCGGCCAGCCCTTCCTCGAGATGCTGCTCTTCGGCACCGCGCTCGCCGTCGCCGTCGTCCCGGAGGCACTGCCCGCCGTCATCACCATTTCGCTCACGCTCGCGGCGCAGCGGATGGTCAAGCGCAACGCGCTCGTCCGCCGGCTACCGGCGATCGAGACGCTCGGAAGCGTCTCGGTCATCTGCACCGACAAGACGGGGACGCTGACGAGGGACGAGATGACCGTGCGCCGAGTCGTCGTCGGCGGGCAGACGCTCCAGGTCTCGGGCGCGGGCTACGAGCCCACCGGCGAGTATTCGCGCAACGGCTCCCCGCTGGAGCCGCCCGAGGAGCTCCGCGAGACGCTCCGCGCCGCCGTCCTCGCCTCCGACGCGCGCCTTCTGCGTGGTGAAGCCGACGGCGGGTGGCAGGTGCGCGGCGACCCGACCGAGGGCGCACTCGTCGTGGCCGCGGCGAAGGCGGGCCTGCCGCAGGAGGAGCTCGAGGCCGACTTCCCGCGTCTGGACGAGATCCCGTTTACCTCGGAGAGCAAGCGCATGACAACGCTCCACGAGACGCCCGACGGCATGGTCGCCTACGCGAAAGGCGCGCCCGAAGTCATCGTCGGCGACTGCACGCGACGGCTGGACGCCTCTGGGGAGGCGGCGCTCGACGATGCCGCCCGCGACGAGATTCTGGCGGCGGCGCGCCAGATGGCGGGCGAGGCGCTGCGCGTCCTCGCCGTGGCCCGGCGATCCGACGCCACCCGCGAGACGGCAGAGCGGGACCTCACCTTTCTGGGCCTGGTCGGGATGATCGATCCGCCCCGTCCCGAGGCCAAGCGAGCTGTCGAGAGGTGCAGGCGGGCGGGCATCACGCCGGTGATGATCACCGGCGACCATCCGCTCACCGCCGAGGCGATCGCGCGCGAGCTCGGCATCCTCACCGACGGGCGCGCCGTCACCGGCGCGGAACTGGCCTCGATGGACGATGCCGAGCTGGAGCGCGAGATCGAGACGATCCAGGTCTTCTCGCGCGTGTCTCCTTTGGACAAGCTGCGCATCGTTACGGCACTGCAGGCGAAGGGCCACTCCGTCGCGATGACCGGAGACGGCGTCAACGACGCGCCGGCGCTCAAGAAGGCTGACATAGGGGTCGCGATGGGCATCACCGGCACAGACGTGGCCAACGAGGCCGCCGAGATGACCCTCACCGACGACAACTTCGCCTCCATCGTGGCGGCGGTAGAGGCGGGCCGCGGCGTCTTCGCCAACGTCAAGAAGTACCTCATGTACCTGCTCGCGGCGAACCTCGGCGAGATCGGACTGCTGCTGGGAGCGTCGCTGCTGGGCAAGCCGCTTCCCCTTAGCGCCGTCCAGATCCTTTACGTCAACCTCGCCACGGACGGCCTGCCGGCGCTCGCGCTATCGGTCGACCCTGCGGAACGCGACCTCATGCGTCGCCCGCCACGCAGTCGCGAGACCGGGATCTTCACCAGGCCGGTCGTCACCCTGATCTCGGTCGGCGGCGCCTGGTCCGCCCTCGTCACCCTCGGCCTCTTCACCTGGGCGCTGTCCTCTGGGCGACCTCTCGCCGAGGCGATGACGATGACCTTCGCGACACTGGTGCTGATCGAGTTCTTCAAGGCATACAGCTTCCGCTCCGACCGAAACTCGGTGCTCGACCGACCCTTCGCCAACAGGTGGCTGAACCTCGCGATCCTGTGGGAACTCGTCCTCGTCGCCCTGGTCGTGAACGTCCCGTTCCTGCAGGAGGCATTCGGGACGACCGGCCTCTCGGTCGGCGCGTGGCTGATCGTCACCGGCACGGCATTCACGATCGTCCCCGTGCTCGAGCTTGCGAAGCGGGTCATTCGGTATCGCAGGACACACGCGACGCCGGCGCTCGGTGGCTGACGCGACCGTGGGCCGGAAGTTCAGGCAGGCAGCGCGTGCGAGGCCGAGTTGCGCGACCTGACGAAGGAGGTCCGGCCCCTCCGAGGCGACCGTCGCACGCCGCCTTCGCTGTCGGCGTGAACGCCTGAATCGACTTTGAACTCGTCGCCCCGCCGCCGCATATCGGGCCGTTTTTTGCTGTTTCGTCGCTGCGTCGAGGAAATTGTGTGTAGTCAGCGCCGATTCGGCGTCCAGTCCGACAACACAAGATGGCGATTTCCAGGTATTTTACGGGAGCGACGGGACTCGAACCCGCGACCTCCGGCGTGACAGGCCGGCGTTCTAACCAACTGAACTACGCCCCCCAAGCGTCGATACGCAGTGTAGCGCCGGTTAGATCGCGGTCAGGCCCAGCTGGCGGAGCAACGTGACGCCGTCCGAGTAGACGTCCTTGCGCGCCACGAGGCCGTCGGCGATCGGGATCACGTCCATCCCCCGGTACTCGACGCTCTTGCCGGTCGGCTCGACCTCCATTCCGGCGCGGTTCATCTTGCCGAGATGCGTCCCACGGGCCGTCCACTCCTGCACGACGAGGTCGTCGCGGATGTAGCGCCGGCGGGTCTCGAACTCGAGGTCGGGGAAGACGGTGAAGATGCCGCGGATCGCTTTGCCGATCGCCTCACGGCCGACGTTGACGTCTCCTGTGGTGTGGTTCTCGAACACGGAGTCCGTCGTGTGCATGTCGACGATCGCGTCGACGTCGTGCGCGTTCCAGGCCGCGTTGTACCGGTCGATTAGCTCCTCGAGAGCCGTCCCGTCCATGAGGCTGGCTAGCGTACCCCGCGAGTGACCCGCCTCGACTGGATCATCCTCTTGGTCGTCGCAGGCACGGCGCTCCTCGGCCTGTGGCAGGGCCTGACCCTCAGCGTGCTCTCCGCGGCGGGCGTTGTCGTCGGGGCGCTCGTCGGCGCGAGGCTGGCGCCGCACGTCCTCTCGGAGGGCTCGGAATCGCCGTACACGCCGCTCGTCGCGCTGCTCGGGGCCGCCGCGGGAGCGATCGTGATGGAGCTGATCGCGTCGTCCGTCGGCATCGCGATCAAGCAGCGGCTCCGTGCGAGCCCGCTGCGCCTTGTGGACGCAGTCGGCGGCCTCGCGTTCGGCGTCGTGATCGGCTTCGCCGTCATCTGGATCCTCGCGGCTGTGGCGCTGCAGCTTCCTGGACAGCTCGAGCTGAGGAGGGACGTGCAGCGTTCGGTGGTCGTCCAGGAGCTCAACGAGCTGCTTCCGCCTCGCAGCGTGCTGAACGCCCTGGCGCGCGTCGATCCGTTCCCGTCGATCACCGGGCCACTGCCGGCGGTCGACCCGCCGGATCCGCAAGTAATCCGCGACCCCGAGATCCTCGCGGCGCTGCCGAGCGTCGTCCGGGTGCTGGGGACGGCGTGCGGGCTCGGGATCTCCGGCTCCGGCTGGGTCGCCGGCCCCAACCTCGTCGTGACGGACGCGCACGTGATCGCGGGCCAAACGGACACGACCGCGGACGGCCGAGCGGCCGTCGCCGTCGTCTTCGACCCGAGAAACGACGTCGCGATCCTGAGGGTCGCCGGCCTGAACCGGCGCGCCCTTCGGCAGGTCGAGGCGCGGGAGGAGACTCCGGTCGCGATCGCCGGCTACCCGGAGAACGGGCCGCTCACGGCTACACCGGGACGTGTTGGTGGGACAGCGACCGTGCTCAGCGAGGACGCGTACGGCCGCGGGCCTGTCACGCGTCGGATCACGAGCTTCCGCGGTCGGGTGCGGCGAGGAAACTCCGGCGGGCCGCTGCTGGACGGCGCCGGCCGTGTCGTCGGCACGGTGTTCGCGTCGCGGACCGGCAGCAACGCCGGCTACGCCGTCCCGACCGACGTCGTCCGCGAAGCGCTCGCCCGAGCGCGCGGCCCGGTCTCCACCGGTCCCTGCGCCGACTAGGAGGGATTGGCGGGACGTCGCTCGTTGCAGGGGTGCGATGGTCGTTCCGAGGCAAGGACGCATGGAGCGTTCGTATCGAATGAGATACGGGCGCGACTGAGGACGCCGCCTCGGCGCGAGCAGCGCGGCGCGGCGGCACAGCACTGCGTTTCGCCAAGCCCTCCTACTAGTGGAGGACGGTGGTCTCGCGGAGGTAGTCCGCAACGGCCAGCAGAAAGGCGGTGTCGCGGGCGAGTTCCGCGACG
>DASZEE010000015.1:0-20580 GCA_035941215.1 Gaiellaceae bacterium | reverse complement strand
CGCCGGTGCGATCGGCGTGATCATCACGAACACGCCGACGAGCTCGAACCCGGACGAGGCGCCCAACCTCATAGGCGCCGATCCCACGACCGATCCCACGATCACGATCCCGGCCGTAGGCGTGAGCCTCAACACAGGGAATCTCATCAAGTCGAACATTGGGGTTGGAGTCGTGACCGCGACCCTCACGGGAGCCCTCGACAACGAGGCCCCGGTGCTGGCACTGCCCGACAACCTGAGCGTCGGAACCAACTCCGGCTGCTCCTACGCCGGTCCGATTGGGACGGCGACGGCGAGCGACGACACCACGCCACCAGCACTGATCCAGATCACAAACGATGCCCCCGCGAGCTTCCCTCTCGGCTCGACCACGGTCACCTGGCTGGCGACCGACGCGAACGGCAGCGAGAGGAGCGGGACCCAGCTCGTTGTCGTCGGTGACGACGACCGGCCAAGCCTGACCGCGCCCGAGAATCGGACCGTTGGCACAAACTCCGGCGCCGCCTACGACGGTGGAATCGGCGCCGCCAGCGCCAGCGACAACTGCTCCTCGGGCGGCGCGCTCTCGATCACGAATGACGCCCCGGCCGCCCTCCCGCTCGGCCAGACGACGGTCACCTGGCTGGTGACCGATGCGACCGGAAACTCGGCGAGCGCGATCCAGCTCGTCACCGTCGTCGACGACGACGCGCCGACTCTCACCGCTCCAGCGAGCATCACTGTGCTCAGTGATCCCGGAACGGTGAGCGCCGTCATCTTGGACGCAGCACTTGGAACAGCGACGGCGAGCGACAACGCCGGACCGGTGACGATGACCCGCTCGGGTGTCCCGACCGGGAATCTTTTCCCGCTCGGGAAGACGACGATCACCTACACCGCCACCGACGCCTTCGGCAACCAGGCGACCGCGACGCAGACGGTGACGGTGAGGGCGCGCGACAGTGAGGCGCCGAACCTGGTCGCCCCACCGAGTCTCGTCGTGAATGCGACGAGCCCGGCGGGCGCCGTCGTCACGTACGCAGCGAGCGCGACGGACGACGCCGATCCGAATCCGGTCGTGAGCTGCACGCCCGCCTCCGGAAGCACCTTCGCAATTGGCGTGACAACGGTTCGGTGCACAGCGACTGACAACGCCGGCAACAGCTCGCAAGCGAACTTCACGGTGACGGTCAAGGGCCCGGTCCAGCAGATCGTCGACTTGATCGACAAGACCCTTGCCTTCATGGATCAGCCGCAGCTAGAGGCGACGCTGAAGGCACAGCTCCAAGCGGTCGTGGCAGCGCTTGTTGCCAACCGGCCCACGGTCGTCTGCGGACTCCTGAACACCTACATCGCCGCGGTAAAGGCAGCGCCCGCTCGCGCCGGCTTGACGCCGGCCCAGAAGGCGGAGCTGGTCGCCGACGCAAATCGGATCAAGACCGTCGTGGGCTGCCGGTAGGCGACTGCGACGAGAGGGGAGACCACGATGAAGAAGAGAAGTTTGGGAACGCGGAAGGGACTCGCACAGCTCCTGCTGTGTGCGGCGCTGCTGGCCACTCTGCCGGCGACCGCGCTCGGCGCCGACCCGCCGGCGCCGATCACGCCCGCCACGACGACCGAGCTCATTCACGGCGGGCCCGGCAGCCAGACCGATCCCCACATCAGCGGCTCGCTCGTCTCCTACGTAAACAGGATCTCAGCAAGTGATACCACGATTCGCTACCACGATCTCGGCACCGGCTCCAACAACGCGATCCCGGGCCACCTGGATCAGCTCTCGGATGTGTTCGGCTCGACGGTCGTCTTCCAGCGCGGCTCCACCTCCGACAGTTCCAGGGCGATCATGGCCTTCAACACCGCCACCCCGGCGCTGCCGCCCGTCGAGCTCGACCCGGTGCCCGGAGCTCGCCGCGCCGGCTCGGCGATCGGCGGGCGGACGGTCGCCTGGCAGGAGTTCACCGGGAATAGCAGCGTGGCCAGCAAGATGGTCGCCTATGACCTCGACTCCGGCGTCGCCACCGATCTCAGCGAGGAGACGATGACCAACAGGGACGCTGCGGTCAGCCCCGACGGCCGTCTGATTGCGTGGGCCAAATGCGCCCTCGGCGGCGTTGACTGCGACATCTACGTCTCGACGCGAAACGCGGACGGCAGCTGGGCGGGCGCCATCCAGCTCACGGGTCCGGGGGACGAGGCCATTCTTCCGGACACAAACGGCGAGGTCGTCACCCATGCGTCGAACCGGAGCGGCGACTTCGACATCTATTGGCAACAGGCGGACGGAAGCAACCTGATGCAGCTTCCCCTGGCCGGGACGCAGACGAACCCCAACATGTCAGGCAGCCTCATCTCGTTCGAGAGCACTGAGGTGGGGACCGTTAATGCCGACCTTCTCGTCTGGGATCTGGCGACCGAAAGGCTCTACCAGCTCACCAACACGCCCACGGTCGACGAGACGCTCAACGACATCTCCGTCTCGGCGGATAGCACGGTCCGGGTCGTTCACGCCCAGCGCGAGGGTCTCCCGCCTTCCGGCAATGACGTCTACGCCACAACCTTCCTGCTGGACGCGGACGGAGACGGCGTCGGTGACAACCCCGACAACTGCCCTGAGGTCGCGAACCTGGAGCAGACCGACACCGACGGCGACGGTCTCGGCGACGCCTGCGACTCGCGCGACGACCGCGACCCGGACCTCGACGGCGTCCCGAACGCCGACGACAACTGCCCCGACGTGGCCAATCCGGATCAGCTGGACAGGGACGGCGACGGAATCGGCGACGTCTGCGATACGCCCGGCTCCACGCCCGGCTGCGTGGGCGGCCTTGGCACGCTGCAGACGAACCAGAGGGCCAGCTTCGCCTTTGGCGTCCGCTACCGAGCCGGCGCGCCGTCGCCCGAGGGCCTACTCGGCTTCACCGACCGGGCCGCGGGCAAGAGCCTCGCCTCAGGGCGGATCACCAGCCTGCTCATTGTCGGACGCCACGCCACGATCCGCGGTGAGGGTCGAACGAACGGCGGGCCGACGGTCGCCTTCACGGTCGACGTCGACGACCTCAGCGCGAACGGCGGGCTCGACAGCTTCACGATCCAGTGGCCCGGCTACACCGCTACGGGCACGCTCCGATCCGGAAACATCGTGTTTGCGTGCCCGCGCGGTGACGACGAGGACTAACGGGCGGCGGAACGAGGACGTGAAGGAGACCCGAAGTACGGAACGATTGAGGGGCCACCATGAGGTGGCTCCTCAATCCGTGACAGTCGCCGCCGCCAACGGCCCGCCGTCAGCCGGTGGGGTCGAAGTCGAAGTGGTGCAGTAAATGGCCACCTACCTTGCAGAGCTCTACTTCCCCGACCGCGGCGGGGGCGCACGAGCGCCGCTCGCCGCGCGTGCGAACGCCGCAGCGGAGGAACTTTCGCGCGAGGGAATCGGCGTCCACTACGTGCGCTCGGTCTTCGTTCCGGAGGATGAGACCTGCTTTTGCTTCTTCGAAGCCCCGTCGGCCGACTCGGTCCGGGAAGCGCTCGTACGAGCCGCTCTCGACGCAGTCATCGTGGTCGAGGCGTACGTCTCTCCTTGACCTCCGCCCGGAACGGCGCGTGCGGAGCGCTTCCGGTTCGAGCGCCGTAGTTCTACGATCTTTTCAGGTGGTGACGACGGGGCTCGAGGTGGTCGGGCGGGATGACGAGCTCGCTGTCCTCGTCGGCTTTCTGGATGGCTCGCCGCCGCCGCGGATCTTGCTGCTGGAGGGGGAGGCCGGGATCGGCAAGACGACGCTGTGGCGCGAAGGCGTCGCGTACGGCGAGCGGCGCGGGCTTCGGATCCTGACGTGCAGTCCGTCGGAGTCGGAAGCGCAGCTGCCGTTCGCGGCCGCGGGCGATCTGCTGGGACCGCAGGCCGCGAGCGTGCTCGATTCGCTGCCGCTGCCCCAGCGCCGGGCGCTCGCGGCCGCGCTCTTGCTCGAGGAGCTCGAGGGTCCTGCGCCCGAGCCGCGGGCGGTCGCGCTCGCGTTCCTCGGCGCCCTTCGCGTCCTCGCGCAGGCGGAGGGACTCCTGGTCGCGGTCGACGACGTGCAGTGGCTGGATGGCCCCTCGGCGCTGCTGCTCGAGTTCGCGTTGCGCAGGATCGAAGACGAACCGGTGAAATTCCTGTTCGCGCAGCGGCCCTCCGGCGCGAGTGACGCGCCGCTTGGCCTGGAGCGCGCGCCCGAGGGGGCGGTCCGGGCGTTGCCGGTCGGGCCGCTGACGATGGGGGCCCTCCATCGCCTGTTGCGAGCGCGGCTTCAGTCGTCGTTTCCACGCCCGCTCCTTCGGCGGCTCCAGGAGGCGTCGGGAGGAAACCCGTTCTACGCGCTCGAGCTCGGCCGTACTCTCGCCGAGCGCGATGTCGAGCCCGACCCCGGTCTGCCCTTGCCGGTGCCCACGAGCCTGCAGGAGCTCGTGCGCGACCGGATCGCCCGGCATCCAGCGCAGGTCCGTGACGCGCTTGCGACGGTTGCCGCGCTCTCGGCCCCGACGGTCTTCGCGGTTGGCGATGATGCTGCGCTCGACGCTGCGGCCGCGGCCGAGCTGATCGAGCTCGACGGGGACCGCGTCCGTTTCACGCATCCGCTGCTCGCGGCCGAGGCCTACGCCGCTGCGGGGGCGCAACGGCGGCGGAGCATCCATCGCCGGCTTGCCGACGTCGTCAGGGACGTTGAAGAACGCGCCCGGCACCTCGCGCTTGCGGCGGAGCGGCCGGCCGCCGATGTGGCCGCGGCGGTCGAAGAAGCTGCCGACCGCGCGGCGGCGCGAGGAGCGCCCGAGGTCGCTGCCGAGCTGTCGGCGCTGGCGGTGCGACTGACGCCGCATGACGCAACCAGCGATCGCCTGCGGCGGAGGCTCGCGACTGCAGATTTTCAGATCCTCGCCGGCGCGCCCGAGCCGGCGCGCGCCGCGGCGGAGGAGCTTCTGAGCGAGCTTCCTGCCGGCGCCGAGCGAGCCGGGGTGTTCGCGCGCCTGATGAGGATCGCCTCGAGAAGCGATTTTCGAGCCGCGCTTGATCTCAGCGAGCGGACGCTCGCCGAGCCCGGCATTGACGAGGAGACGCGAGCTTTGGTTTACCGCGACCGCGGCCAGATCTGGATGAACCTCGGCGACCTCTCGCGCGCTCGCGCGGAGCTCGTCGAGGCTGCCGACTCCGCGGAGCGGTCCGGCTCCGCGTTCGCTCGTGCGGAAGCGCTCGGCTTTCTCGGGCTCTTCGACGCATTCGCCGGCGAACCCCGCCCGCCGGAGTTCTGGAAACGCGCTCGAGCGTTCGAGGACGATCTCGGCGGCCGGGCGATCTCGTACGGGCCCCTGCAGTCCCACGGGATCCAGCTCATGTACGCGGAGCGCCTCGACGAGGGTCGCGCGGCGCTGGAGGAGGCGTACCGGCGTGCGGAAACGTGTGGTGACGATTACGCGCTCGGCACTGCACAGCTCCACCTCGTCGAGCTCGAGGTCCGCGCCGGGGATCTCGAGAGCGCTCGTCGGTACGCCGACAGCTTCTTCCAGGTCTTGGGGCAGGCCGGGTACGAGGTGGACTACGGCGCTGCGCTGTACGGGAAGTCGCTCGTCGACGCCTACCAAGGACGCGTGGACGAGGCCCGCGCCGCGCTCGAGGAGGGCGTCGCGCTCGCAGAGAGCTCGGAGGACAGAATCTTCCTGGCGCAGAACCTGGCCGTGCTCGGCTTCCTCGAGCTCTCGCTGGGGCGTGCCGCCGAGGCGGCGCGCGTCCTGAGGCCGCTGTGGGACGAGCTCGCCGGCAGGGGGCACGCCGAGCCGAGCGTCTATCCGGTTCTGCCGAACGCGGTCGAAGCGCTCGTTGCGACGGGCGAATTCGACGAAGCGCGCCGCGAGCTCGCACAGTTGGAAGAGCTGGGGCGGACGCTTGACAGCCCGTGGGCGCTTTCACAGGCGGCGCGGTGCCGAGGCCAACTCGCTGCCGCGGAGGGCGACTCGGAGGCGGCACTGCCGCACTTCGAGGAGGCGCTTAGCGAGCACGCGCGCATGCCAGGTCCGTTCGAGCGTGCGCGGACGCTGCTGGCGCTAGGGCAGGCGCGGCGGCGGCTGAAGCGCAAGCGGGTCGCCCGCGAGGCGCTCACAGAAGCGCTCTCGATCTTCGAGCAGGTGGGGACGCCGCTCTGGGCGGAGAAGGCTCGCGTCGAGCTCGGGCGGATCGGCGGCCGTGCTGCTCCGCGTGAGGGCGGACTAACCGCAACCGAGCGGGCGATCGCCGATCTGGTCGTCGCCGGCCACACAAACGACGAGGTCGCCGCCGCGCTCTCCTTGAGCCCGCGCACGGTGCAGTGGAACCTCTCGAAGATCTACCGCAAGGTCGGCGTCCGCTCACGGACGGAGCTTGCGGCCGCTCTCCCAGCTGTGGACCACGCCCGCGGACGCTGAGGCGCGGAGAGTAAATCCGGCGGTTTGGCCGGTTGATGCCCGGTCGGCGCGCTCCTAGCGTCGGCAGCACGGCATCTCGACAGGAGGGAAGGCAATGAAGAAGCTGTCACTCGTACTCGTCGTCGTGGCGCTCGCTTCGGCGTTCGCGGCGCTCCCGTTTGCCGCCTCGGCGGACTCGAAGGAACGACTCGTCCTCGATGAACGGATGCAGATCACGGGTCCCGGCTCCGCGGCGGGGACGTTCGCCTCCGCCGGAGGGGTGAACGACACGGGCTCCGCGACGGCGGTGTTCAGCGTCGACAACCGCGGCAACCTGACCGGAACCCACACGCTCAACGGATCGCACGGAACGATCGTGATGGCTACGCGGGCGAAGGTCCGTCCCTTCCCGCCACCCACGCCGCCGCGTGTGTTCATGGAAGGCACCTGGTCGATCACCGGCGGAACAGGCGCCTACGCCGATCTCGAAGGCAGAGGGAAGATCCTGGCCGTCGCCGACTTCACGGACGGGCGGCTGACGATCATCCGTGACGGTGCGGTCGAATCTGGCGACCGAGACGAAGAAGACGACGACTGAAGGACCCTAGGCCGCGCCCTGACGCTCGCCCGCGTTGCCGCGGGCGAGCGTTCCCTTGCCGTCCCCCGCAGATGCTGAGCATCCGCGCCGGGCAGGTCCGGGAGACTGCTTGTCAACGACCTCTCGATCTACCGCCGGTGCTACCGAACTGAGCGAAGCTCGCGTGATGCGAGCGCAGCGAACGTGGTCCACGAAGGCCGAATCTGCCCGACCTCACCTGCTTCTGCCGATATCGCACCCAGGAGGTCGCCGGTTCGAGTCCGGCTAGCTCCATCCCTCAACCACGCGGGTTTGGAACACAAAGAGGCACCGTCTACGGGGCCTCGATGCGTGTGTGGTCGGATTTTGGTCGGAAGATCAGTCGCCGAACGCCGACGCGAGGCGCTCGCGCAGCGCCTCTGCGTTTTGAGCCGTGTCGAACTCGCCCGTGTACAGGTCGAGCGTGATGCTCGCGCGAGAGTGCCCGAGCTGCCGGCGGCTCAACGGGCTTCCAAGGCAGGATGCAGAGCGGGGCGCCCCTCCTCCGACAGGATGGGAGACGACTTGAATCCCCAGATCAGCGGGTAGACGCCAAGCGAGAGCTCCCAAATGATCTCGGGGATCGTCGCGATGCCCTGCACGGGGCCGCCTGCGTCGTAGAGATCGAACAGCACGCCGATCCCGGCAAGGGCCTGGAGCGTACCTCCGATCATTCCCAGCAGGGCCAGTCCACTCGGCATGAGGCCCGACCGGTACATCAGGTAGCCCAGGATCAGCCCGTTCCCGATGCCGACAACGAAGCCGGGCCCGAGCTTGAACGTCCAGTCCTTGATCGCGGCAAGCGATTCGGCGTACCCGCCGAGTGACGCGGCGTCCGCGCCTGTGTCGTGCCGCAACGTCACGATCGCAAGGACGGCGAGGATGCCGACGAGGATGAAGACGCATTCCATGATGCGAGCCGCGACGTAGCTGAACGTGAGGATCTCGTGCTGCCGCTTGAGGAGCGGGATCAGCACGACCGCGGTGCCGATGTTCGCGATGATCAGGATCAATTCCAGGAGCGCGCCGAGGTAGATGCGGTTGTCGGCACCGCCTCCGGCGATGTAGCCCTGGGGGTCGTCGAGAACTGGTTGAAGAAGCCAAAGCGCCGGGATCGAAGTGGCGAAGGTGATGAGGTAAAGCGCCCCGAAAGCCAGCGAAATTCGCCTGTGCGCACTCATGCAGGACTCCTCTCGTCGCGGAAAGCGGCGCGATCCTACATCGGACCACGATCTGCCACACCGCCGGGCGCATAGCGGCCCGGATCCGCGGCCCATCGCTTATCGCTCTCCGGCGTCCAGTAGCCGCGATGCTCGTCTAGCGATCCCAACATCGCACCCAGGAGGTCGCCGGTTCGAGTCCGGCTAGCTCCACTCGCCGCCACCCTTCCGTCCGCCGGCGGCTTGGCACTGCTCGACCGAATTGCGCAAGACTTGTTGCGGTGACGACCGCCGAAGCTGCGCCCGACGGTCTCTCGCATTGTCGAACATGCGGGGAATCGAACCCGGCCCGAGCTCGGTTCTGCTTGAGCTGTGGCTCGCGACTGCAGGATGCCGGCGCGGTCCGCGAAGAGCGAAAGCTCGTCTCCGTCCTCTTCGTCGATCTCGTCGGTTTCACCGCGCGCTCGGATCAGGCGGATCCGGAAGACATACGTGAGGTTCTCCAGCTCTACTACGCGGAGGCCAAGCGGCGAATCGAGCACTACGGCGGCGTCGTCGAGAAGTTCATCGGCGACGCCGTCATGGGCATCTTCGGCGCCCCTGTTGCCCACGGCGAAGACGCCGAGCGCGCGGTTCGCGCTGGTCTTCGTGTGCTCGACGGGATCGAGGACCTGAACCGCGAGAGAGGGCTCGACCTTGCCGCGCGCGCCGCGGTGAACACGGGCGACGCCGTTGTCTCCGTCGATACCGCTCGCGCCGACGTGTTGGCGACCGGTGACGTCGTGAACACGGCGTCCCGACTCCAGTCAGCAGCGCCTCCGGGACGACTCCTCGTCGGCAGCGAAACGCACCGGGCGACGCGTCACGCGATTCGGTACGAGCCCGTAGGGACCGTCGAAGCCAAGGGAAAGGCCGAGCCCGTCGACGCGTGGCTGGCCGTCGAGCCGCTCCCGGCACCGGCGGACCGGCCGCTGGCCGAGAGCGCGCTCGTCGGGCGCTCGCACGAGCTCGAGCTCATGCGATCTGTCTGGACGAGGTGCCTCGCCGAGCTTCGGCCTCACCTGATGACCGTCCTCGGGCCCCCCGGCATCGGGAAGTCGCGGCTTTGCCACGAGCTCTCCACGGTCGTGAGCAGCGACGGCGGTCGCATCCTCCGCGGCCGCTGCCTTCCGTACGAAGAGCAGGCTGGTTACCAGGCGTTCTCGAGCCTCGTCCAGGGCGCCACGGGGATTCTCGAGTCCGACCCTCCGGCCGTCGCGCGCGAGAAGCTGAAGCTCGCGGTTGCGGAGGTCATGCCCGAGGACGAGACGCCGGACACCATGCGCTATCTCGCGCTCCTCCTCGGTCTGGCCCCGGACGACGGCGTGCCTCGAGGCGAGTTGCTGTTCTTTGCTGCCCGAAGATTCATCGAACGCATCGGCCTGAGCCAGGCGACGCTCTTCCTCTTCGAGGACATTCACTGGGCCGATAGCAGCGAGATCGCCCTGCTCGAGTACCTGGCGCAGCATCTGCGCGATACGAAGGTGATGCTCGTGGCGACGGCCCGCCCCGAGCTGCTCGATGCACGGCCCACGTGGGGGACCGGCCTCGCGGCTCAGACCACGATCCCACTCGAGCCCCTGCAGCCGCAGGAAGCAGAGAGCCTCGCCGCCCAACTTGCGGAGGCGGTGGGAGCGCGAGACCTCGACGTCGCGCGCCTCGTCGAGGTGGCCGGAGGAAACCCGCTCTTCCTGGAGGAGCTCGCCGGGTCTGTCGTCGAGCTCGGTGGGAGCGAGGAGCTACCGGTCACGGTGCGCGAGGCGATCGCCGCGCGAATCGACGCCCTACCGGGAGAGGCACGCGTCGCTCTGTTGTCCGCCGGCGTCATCGGCAGGACGTTCTGGCGCGGGCTCCTGGAGGTGATCGTGGACGGCGGAGACGTGGACGAAGGGCTGGCCCTGCTCGAGGCGCGGGATCTGATCCGGCGCGACTCTTCGAGTCAGCTTTCGGGCGACGTCCAGTTCACCTTCAAGCACATGCTGATCCGTGAGGTCGCTTATGGGACGCTGCCGCGGGCGGTCAGGCGTGAGCTGCACGCGGCAGTGGCGCGCCACGTCGAGTCAACCTTCGCGGGAGCAGCTGAGACCCTGCCGACGATCCTTGCGTACCACTGGCGCGAGGCCGGCGAGCCGGCACGAGCGATTCGGTACCTCCTAGCTGCGGCAGACGCGGCTCGGCGCGGTTGGGCCAAAGGTGCCCTCGTCGACTTGTACTCGAAGGCGCTCGAGCTCGCGCAGGGCGACGATCTGCGTCGCAGCATTCGGCTGCAGCGGGGAATCGCGCTCGTCGAGCTGGCCGACTACGAGCCTGCCGCCGAAGAGCTCGCGCAGCTCGCACCCGAGCTCGAGGGCCGCGACAAGCTCGAAGCGCTGATGGCGCTCGGACATGCGTACCTCTGGACCGAGCGGGACGAGGAGACGCTCGCGACAGCGGACCGAGCGGCTCCGCTGGCTGAGGAGTTCGGCGACGAGAGCGCGAAGGCGGCCGTGCTCGCCATGGAGAGCCAGGGGTTGGCGATGCGAGGCCGCGAAGGGGACATGGACCGGGCACTCGAGCTCGGCGACCGCGCGCTCGAGCGCTGGGCGCCGGGAGCGCGGCCGCTGGATCTCCGACATCATCTGCACCTCCACGCCGACCTGACGTACTGGGTCGGCCAGTACGAGCGGGCAGTGGACCTCTCGAGGCAAACGCGGGCGGTTTCGTCCGACGTCCGCAGCGCGGAGGGGCTGCTGCGCGGAGGCGGCTTCGAAGCCCTGGCGCTCGCCGGCCTCGGCCGGCACGAAGAGGCGATCGCGATTTGGGACGAGCTCTTCGAGATCGCGCGCGAACTGGGACAGAATCCGCGCGGCCTGCTCAATTACTCGACGCTTGCCTACCGCGAGCTCTACGACCTCGCCGAAGCGCGAGAGCGCAGCGAGCGGGCGCTCGAGTTGTCTGCCTCGGAGTCGTTCGGGATGCCCCGCCAGTTCGCAGGCTCCGATCTTCTGTTCACCGACCTCCTCGCGGGCGAGATCGGAAGCGCACAGGCAGCGTGGCCGTCTCTGTGGAGCGGTGCGGAGGAGGCGACCGCGTGGACGAGATGGCTCATCGTCGGGCGGCTCGCCTGCGGCCGTGCCGAGATCGCGCTCCACGCGGAGAGTCCCGAGTCGGCGGTCGATTGGGCTCAGCAGGCGATCGCGATCGCGCGCCGGACGAGGCGCCGGAAGTACGAGGCGCGCTCGCTCACGCTGCTCGGGGAGGCGCTCGCTCGAGTTGGTCGGCAAGACGAGGCATTCGAGGCGCTGCGATCCGGGGTCGAGATCGCCGACGCCCTCGTCGGTCCCCCGGCGCGCTGGCATGCGCGCGCGGCACTCGGCGAGGTGTCGTATGCGCTCGGCGACGACGAGACCGCCGCGGCGGCATACGACGAAGCCGCGAGCCTCGTCGAATCGTTTGCCGGGGCGGTGGCGCCCGAGCGACAGGCACGACTCCTCGCGGCAGCTCCGATCGACGAGATCCTCTCACTCGCCGGCCGCAGACCTGGGGCTTGATTCCGCTCGTGCGGTTCGCTGCCGTCGGCGATGTGATGGTCGATGTCGTGTGCTCACAGCTGCCTCCGCCGGATACGCGCGTGCACGCGGAGGTATCGATACGCGCAGGTGGGTCGGCTGTGAATGCCGCAGCGGCCTCCGTTTCGGCGGGGGCCTCGGCCTCCGTGGTCGGGCGTATCGGAACCGGTCCTGCCGCCGACCTTGTCGCTGCAGAGGTCGAGCAACTCGGCATCGGGGCGCACCTCGCACGGGATCCCGACCTCCCCACGGGCATCGCCGTCTCGCTCGGGGCCGACCCGTCGAGCCCGAGCGTCGTCGCGAATCGTGGCGCGAACGCACGGCTGTCACCGGAGGACATCCCTGACCCCCTAGAAGCCGACGCCCTCCTCGTCTCCGGCTTCGCGTTGTTTCAGGCGGGGTCGGCCGCGGCAGCCCGGACGGCACTGGATCGCTTCGTGGGCGTCTGGGCGGGCGTCGACTTGAGCTCGCCAACACTCGCCGCTGCAGCGCGCGACTTCGACTTCGGAGACGCGGGGAAGCAACGAACCGTCGTGGTTGCGACTGCCGACGAGGCACGAGCGATGACGGGGGAAGAGCCCGAGGACGCCGCCCGCAGACTCGCGTCGCGCTTTGCGGTGGCCTGCATCAAGCTTGGCGAGCAAGGCGCCCTTGCGGCTGCCGGCGACCGGTTGGAGCGGCGGGCTGTCGACCCTGTTGCTCGTCGGTCGCCGTTTGGAGCGGGCGACGCGTTCGGCGCAGTCCTCCTCGTCGCTCTGGCGGACGGCGCCCCGCTCGGACGCGCGCTCGACCTCGCCTGCATGGCAGGCGCTCGCACGGCCGCGAGCTGACGCGATTTTTCGCTCCCTCGAACCGTTCTACCGGTTCCCCAGCAACCGGAGGCGGTCGTCAGTCCTCCGCCGCCTCGGCCATCGACCGCGGCGCAGGCACGTTCTCGAAGCGGACGTTGCCCGCGGGAACCATCCAGGTCATCACCTCGACCGCCAGCCGGCCCGCCAGCACCGCCGGGTCCTCGTTGCTGAGCCGGCGCGCCGTCTCGGGGTCGCACATCATGATCGAGATGCCGCGCAGGCGCTCGTCGTCCTGGTCGACCAGCGGCCCTCCGCCGATGAGGTAGCCGCGGTCGCGCAGATCGGCTCGGAAGGCGAGATGCCGATCCTGGAGCTCGGCCGCCTCCTCGTCTGTGAGCTCCGGTGCATCGGGCCGACGCACGAGCAGCACGAGCGTGTGCCGGTCGAACTGCATGCGGCGAATTAGACCAGTCGGTCGCGGTCACGTTCCACAACGACGCCGGAATCGACGGGGTCGCCGGTTCGAGTCCGGCTAGCTCCACTCACTTCCCGTCACGCTCCGTCACGGATCCGGGTCGAATCGCCTGTGATGAGTCGGGCGCCGCGACCGTGGGTAGCGAAGCTGAACGACCAGCGGATGAGAACGAGCAGCCGGTTCTGGAAGCCGATCAGGTACCAGAGGTGGACGACCAACCAGGCCGCCCAGGCAAGAAAGCCGCTGAGCCGGACTCCTTTGATGTCGGCGACTGCGGCGGCTCGGCCGATCGTCGCCAGGTTGCCCTTGTCGCGGTAGCGGAAGGCGTCGTGCTCGCGCCCTCGCAGCCGCGCGCGGACGACGCTGGCCGCGTACCGCCCTTGCTGCATCGCAACGGGTGCGACGCCCGGCAGCGCGAGGGGCTCGCCGCCCGGGTCACGGATGCGGACCATATCGCCGATCGCGAACACCTCTGGGTGCCCGGGAAGGGTTAGGTCGGTTTCGACGGTCACACGTCCGGCGCGGTCACTCTCGGCTTCACTCAGGTCGGCGAGCCTGCCGGCCAGCCCGGATGCGGTTACGCCGGCAGCCCAAACGACCGCGCGGCTGGGGATGCGTTCCGGGCCACCTTGTCGGCCCTCGAGCGTCACGCCGCCGGCCTCGATCCCGATCACGGTGCGGCCTGTGAGCACCGTGACCCCAAGACGCCACAGCGACCGCTCGGCCTTCGCCGACAGCGAGGGTGGGAAGCTCGTCAGTACACGATCGGCAGCCTCGATAAGCAGGATGCGGGCACTGCGGGGATCGATGGTACGGAAGTCACGCCGCAGCGTGTCCCGCGCCAGCTCGGCGATCTGGCCGGCGATCTCGACCCCCGTGGGGCCGGCGCCGACGACGACGAACGTGAGCCACGCGTCGCGTGCCTCTGCCTTCTGCTCGGCCTCGGCGGCTTCGAAGGCGGCGAGGAGGCGGCTGCGAACTGCGAGTGCACTCTCGAGCGACTTGACCTCGGCGGCGTGCATCCGCCATTCCTCGTGGCCAAAGTAGGAGTAGTGCGCCCCGCCGGCGACGATCAGCGTGTCGTAGCCGAGTCCTTCCGGCGCCGGGACTCCGGAGACGGAGCGCAACCTCACCTCGCGCGCATCGAGGTCGAAGTCCGCGACCTCTGCCAGCACGACGCGGACGTTGCGGTGGCGCTTGAAGATCGCGCGGAGCGGATACGCGATCTCGCCGGGCGAGAGCGCCCCCGTGGCGACCTGGTACGTAAGCGGCTGGAAGAGATGGAAGTTGCGGCGGTCGACGAGCGTGATCTCAACCGGCGCACGCCGGAGCTTCAAGGCCGCTTGGAGGCCGCCGAAACCTCCGCCGACGACGACAACGTGGTGGCGTGAGCCGGGCAGGTCGCGCGCGCCGCGGCGCAGTTTGGGGGGCTGACGCAGGCCCAAGACGAGTCGCCGCCGAGGCTAGACGGTGACTTGGAGCGTGCGGACTCCCGAGAAACTGAGCCAGACGCGCGTGTCGTCTTTGACGATCGTGACGAGAGCGTTGTCGCAGTGCGGGCACCGCATGACGATGCCGGCGCCTCGAAAGACCTGAGTCGCGCCGACCGCGTCCGTGGCGCCGCAGCCGCGGCATGTAGCGAGCGCCGTCGTCATCTCGACTGCGAACACCTCCTGCAGCAGCCCGGCGATTGCGTTGCCGTCCAGCTTCAGTGCGTCCATCTCTCAGCCTCCCGTCGGTCCGAAGCGCTCGGTCTTGATGCGGTGCGGCGCGTGCCCGAGGTGCACGAGCGCCTCCGCGACGGCCTCGACGAAAGGCGTCGGACCGCACACGTAGACGAGCGGCCGCTCTGCCGGGCTGGGGCCGACCTCGGCCAGCATCTCGCCGTCGACGCGGCGCGCGTACCCCGTCCAGCTGGGCGGCTGCGACCGTGTCAGGGTGTGAACGACCGTGAGGCCGTCACCTTCGAGTTGCTCGAGCTCGTCGCGGTAGATGACGTCGTCCCAGCCGCGCGATGACGACAGGAGCGTCGTCACGGCGTCGCTGCCAGCAGCGTCCCGGACGCGAATTATCGCCATCAGCGGCACAATGCCCGAGCCACCGGCGATGAGCAGCAGCGGGCCGCCCTCCGAAGGCTCCCAGACGAAGTAGCCGCCGACCGGGCCACGCAGCTCGATCTTGTCACCCGGCCGAAGCTCGTCGGTCAGGTAGGGAGAGACCTCGCCGTCGTTGAGCCGCTCGACCGTGAGCTCTAGGCGCGCGTCGCCGGGCGCCGATGCGATCGAGTAGCTGCGCTGCGCCTGATAGCCGTCCTCGGCGGTCAGGCGGACATCGACGTGCTGACCGGCCTGATGCCCTGGCCAGCTGGGCAAGTCGAAGGCGATCGTCTTGACACGAGCCGTCTCGGGGACGACGTCGACGACCTCCGCGACCAGCCAACTCAGTCGCCCCAATACCGCTGCTCCCGCCATGGATCGCCGTAGTTGTGGTAGCCGTTCACCTCCCAGAACCCGGGCTCGTCCACCGATTCCAGACGCAGCCCGCGCACCCACTTGGCGCTCTTCCAGAAGTAGAGGTGTGGGACGAGCATGCGAGCCGGGCCGCCGTGCTCAGGCTCGAGTGGCTCGCCGTCGTAGGCGAACGCGACCCAGGCCTTGCCGCCCGTGACGTCCTCGAGCGGCAGGTTGGTCGTGTAGCCACCGTCGCAGAACTGCACGACGTACTCGGCGGCCGTCTCGACACCGTCGAGCAGGGTGTCCAGCGAAACGCCCTGCCAGGCGGTGTCCAGCTTCGACCACTTCGTCACGCAGTGGATGTCCACGGTGACTTCCTCGCTCGGCAGCGCGCGGAACTCCTCCCAGGTCCACCGGCGCAGCTCATCGACTTCGCCGATGATCGAGAAGTCCCACTGGTCGAGCGGCGTGTGCGGAGTCGGGCCGGCGGAAAGGACCGGGAAGTCTCCGGTCACGTACTGGCCCGGCGGCACCCGGTCGCTCGGCGCGTCGTCGCGGCGGCCGCGGAAACCTCGGGAGATGATCGGGGGCATCGTTCCTCCTCTCTACCCGAACGTGAAAACGTACGCCTCTACGCCGGCCTCCTTGAACGTGATCTCGAACGTGCGCTCTTCCACGGCTCCCTGCTGGCGGACGAGCTGGTACAGACGATCGTCCTCGAGGTGGCCGTTGCCATCGGCGTCGGCGTCGACTCCATGGGCGGCGCCGGGAGCCTCGCCGTCGAGGAGAACGCGGAACGGCACCCGTTCACTCTGCGCGGCTCGTCTCAGCACGAGGTGGACGTCGCGGGCCTGGAAGCGGAAGGAGATCCGCCCGCCGGCCGCGTTCAGGGTGACGCGCTCTCGCTCCATCGTCCAGTCGCCAGTGAGCGCCCACTGGTTGAGCTTCAGGCGGTCGGGAGCGGCGTAGACGCGCGCCTCCCCAAGCCCGACGCCGCCCGGTGATGCGAAGTTGTCGGTGCGCTCGGAGCCCAGGTATGTCTCCGGGCTGTTCAGGCGCGCCCAGTCGGCCACGGCCTCGTCACCCTCGCCGTAGACAGTCACGAGGTCCTGCGACGCGCGGCCCAGCAGCTGTTGGATCACTCGCTCGGACTGCTCGTACTGCCCTTCGCCGAAGTGGTGGTGACGAGTGACTCCTTCACGGTCGACGAAGTACAAGGCGGGCCAGTAGTTGTTGCTGAACGCCCGCCAGATCTCGTACTGGTTGTCGATGGCCACCGGCCAGTCGATTCCCCTTGCACTCACCTCCCGGCGCACGCTGTCGAGGTTGTGCTCGAACGAGAACTCCGGCGTCTGGATGCCGACGACGACGAGCCCGTGCTCCCGGTACTTCTCCGCCCAGGCGCGGATGTGCGGGAGCGTGCGGAGCCAGTTGATGCAGGTGTACGTACCGAAGTCGATCAGGACAACGCGACCCTGGAGGTCGCCCGGCGTCAGCGGCTCGGAGTTGAGCCACTCGGTTGCGCCGGCGAGAGACGGCATCCGGCTCTCGCGCTGAAGGATCGTGGTCATGAGAAGCCTCTCCGTGTCGGGGGCAAAGCGATTGAACTATCGAGCGCGGCCGCCTGGAAGCGCTCGGGCCTCGGCCGCTTGACCCGGAAGGCGTCCGCCTCGCGGGCGGGCGGCGACGACCGCGGCGTAGCGGGCGAGACGCTGGCCCTGGTAGCGGGCGACTGCGAGCGCTTTCTCGTCGGGACCCTCGACCCTCTTCCCGCTCGTGTACGAGGTGCCATACGTACCGAGACGTGTCTCGGTTGGACTCGTCGATGGTTCGCTGAGGCTCGAGCAGATCGATCATTCCCGCGCTCCGCTCGCGACAACAAGTGCGTGGACGGTAATCGATTCCTATTCGTGGCTCAAGGTGATCCCTTCTACTCGTCGCGGCCGTCTTACACTCGCCTCATTCAGCGACGCCGGATGAGTGCAACTCGGTCATTGGCATCCGCATTGCTCACCATCGTGGTGCTGGCGGCGGCGTCTGCGGCCGAGCCTGCGGCGAGCAAGACGATCCGTGTGCGGAACGACAAACAGCTCCAAGCCGCGGTCTCCAAGCTCGCGAACTCGGGCGGCACGATCCGGCTGCTGCCGAACCACTACCGCTCGCTCGTCGTGCGGCCGCGCTCCGGGCGCCCGCTGCGCATCGTCGGGAGGCCGGGCGTGCGGATCGAGCGGATCCTGTTCGACCGCACCAAGCGCGTGTCGCTTTCGCGGGTGCGGATATCGCCGCGGGCGGAGCATGCAATCGTCGAGGTCAACCACTCCAAGGACATAGACCTGGACCGGCTCACGGTCAGCGCGTGGGGAACGCGTCTCTCGGCGTCAGTGACCGCATGGGCTTCACGCAACGTGAGGATCCGCCGTAGCAACTTCACCCACTGCGGCGATCGCTCGGTCGAGTGGTCGAACTGCCTCATGCTCTTCCGGCGGACTCAGCACATCACCGTCGAGGACAACTGGTTTCACGACTGCTACGGGTGCGACTTCATCCACGGGCGGTTCGGCTCGAACGTGACGATCCGGCGTAACCGCTTCGAGCGGGCTCTCCCGTGCAACTTCCGCGTCCTCGGCCGCGTGCGCTGCATGCATCAGGACCTCATCCAGCTGTTCGCGGGCAAGTTGCTGCGGGTGGAGCGCAACCACTTCGGCGTCTACAAGTACGGCGGCGCCCAGCTGTCCCTTACGGGCCCTGTCGACAACGTCTCGATCGCAAACAACGTGTTCGTCGGGACCGACCCCCGCGTTCCGGGATATCGGTCGCGGATGGCGCTCATCATCGGCGCGAAGGGTTCAGATCGCTTGCCGCGCTTCGTCGAGGTCGTCAACAACACGATCCTGACCGGCTGCGAGCGAATCGACGGCTACGAGGGCTCGCTTCGCATAAGCCGCGCCTACCGCTACGGCGGCTACTCCCGACGCGAGCGGCCGCTGATGGCCAACAACGTCATCAGCGTCCTGCGGACCTGGGGACGCGTCTGCTTCGGCGCGCGCGGATCGATCGCGAACGTGATCGTCCGCGGCCACAGATGCTCCCGCTCCGATCAGGTCGGGCCCGCCAACCTCGACCGGCGAGGCCGTCCGACGGCGCGCTCGCGGCTCCTGATCGACAGGGCGAACCGCAGCCACGCCCCCGGCTACGACATGACCGGGCGGCGCCGCGCTGGCGCTCCGGACATCGGCGCGTACGAACACGACCCGAACTGACGCCCGGCTACCTGGGAGGCTCGCCTGCCCGGCTAGGCCGCCGGGCTCCTCCGCGAAGCGCTGAGCGGTGCGGACATTGTGCCCTTGTCGGTTCCGTGGCCAAGGCGTAGGGTCGCCGCAGGTAACGCCGTCTGAGGGGGAAGCCATGCGCCGCAAAGGCCTGTACATACTCGTCGCGCTTACGGCGGCAGTCACACTCGTACTCGGGATCCCTGCCACCGCAGACGTCGGAAGCGGCTCGGGGCCGCCCACGTCGATCGGCACCGGCGGCGCAGCCGCGTCGGTGGAGAAGCTCGCGACACAGGCCGGGATCCACATCCTGCGCCGCGGCGGGAACGCCGTCGACGCCGCCGTCGCCTCGGCGGCGGTGCTCGGCGTCACCGAGCCGTTCTCCTGTGGAATCGGCGGAGGCGGTTTCATGGTCCTCCGTACCTCCGGCGGGGACGTGACGACGATCGACGGGCGCGAGACCGCACCGGCGGCCATGCATCCGACGTCCTTCTGGGAGAACGGCGCGCCGCTGCCGTTCAACGACGCTCGCTACAGCGGCCTTTCCGTCGGCGTACCCGGGACGGTCGAGACTTGGGTAGACGCGCTCGAGAAGTTCGGGACGATGTCGCTCGCAGAGGTCTTCGCGCCTGCGATACACGTTGCACGTCACGGCTACGTCATCGACCAGGTCTGGTTCGATCAGGCGAATGCCAACCGTGACTGGTTCGACGACATCCCGGCCAGCGCCGCGCTCTTCCTCGACGCCGACGGAACGCCGCGCGACGTCGGCACGGTGTTCACGAACCCGGCGCTCGCCAAGACCTATGAGCGGATCGCGCATCTCGGCGCCAAAGGCTTCTATCGGGGCGCGGTCGCGGACGCGCTCGTCGAAGCCGTCCGGCATCCGCCCGTCAGCCCGACGGCGAACCACATCTGGCGGCGCGGCGTGATGAAGATGCGCGATCTGCACACGTACGTCGCCCCGGAACGAGTGCCGACTCATGTGAACTACCGCGGCCTCGACGTGTACGGGATGGGCCCGCCGTCGAGCGGCGGCTCGACGGTCGGTGAGGCGTTGAACATCCTCGAGGGCTACGACCTCTCCTCGATGACGCGCGAGGCGGCGCTGCACTACTACCTGGAAGCGTCGCGCTACTCGTTCGCCGACCGCAACGCCTACCTTGCCGATCCGGCGTACTTCGACGTGCCGCTGAGCGGCCTGCTGTCTGAGGACTACGCGGCCACGCGGCGCGCGCTCATCAAGGAGACGGCGGCGCCGGGCGCCGTTCCACCGGGCGATCCCTACCCGTATGAAGGGGCGGAGACGACAACCCACCTGACCACGTCGGATAAGTCGGGCAACGTGGTCTCGTACACCTTCACGATCGAGTCCACGGGCGGCTCGGGACTCGTCGTCCCCGGCTTCGGGTTCTTGCTCAACAACGAGCTGACGGACTTCAACTTCGACTCGCCGACGCATCCGAACCGCGTCGAGGGAGGCAAGCGGCCGCGTAGCTCGATGGCCCCCACGATCGTCACCAGGGCCGGCAAGCCGTTCCTCGCGCTCGGTTCGCCCGGCGGCGCGACCATCATCACGACCGTGTTGCAGATCCTGCTCGACCGCGTCGACCTCGGCCTGACACTGCCCCAGGCGATCGCCGATCCGCGTGCGAGCCAGCGCAACGCCGTGAACACGGGCGCGGAGCCGGCATTCCTGCTGACTTCCGAGCGGACCGCGCTCGAGGCTCGGGGCCATCGCTTCGTGAACGCGGGTGAGATCGGGGCCGCGACAGGAATCGAGTTCCTGACGGGCGGCGGCGTGCTCGCCGCGGCAGAGCCCGTTCGCCGCGGGGGCGGGAGCGC
>DASZEE010000014.1:0-16501 GCA_035941215.1 Gaiellaceae bacterium | reverse complement strand
AGGCGAAGGTCTCGATGCGCGACTGGATCGCGCTCGCGCCGCACCTCGGCGGCGCATAACCATCGTCGCGCGGCGATTTCGCTAGCGCTCAACCACCTGCTGGGCCAGGCCGCCGTCCAGCAGGAAGCTCGCGCCCGTCGCGTACGCCGCCTGGTCCGAGACGAGCCACGACACCAGGGACGCGACCTCCTCAGGGCGACCGGCTCGCTCCAGCGGGATCTCCGCCCTCAGCCGCTCGGCGTCGAACTCGTTTCCCTCGACCTTGATCGCACCCGGCGCTACTGACACGACGCGAACCGCCGGCGCCAGCTCGAGCGCCAGCGACCGCGTCATCATCCCGAGCGCCGCCTTCGCCGGTGCGTAGAGTGCGAAGCCCGGCCGCGGGACGTGCTCGTGGACGCTCGTGACGTTCACGATCACGCCCCCGCGCTCGCCCATCACCCGCGCAGCCGCCTGCGCGGCGAGGAACGCGGCCCGGACGTCCACGGCAAAAATCTCGTCGAAGTCGTCCGCGGTCAGCTCCAGCGCCGGCTTCGAGACCGTGATCCCGGCGTTGTTGACGAGGACGTCAAGCCGGCCGAACCGCTCCGCGACCTCCTCGACCAGCCGGGCAGGCACGGAGGGATCGGACAGGTCGCCGTCGACCCAGTGCACCGGGCCGCGCGCCGCCAGCTCCTCGTAGACCTTCTGCTCCTCCTCCCCTCGCCTGTGAGTCGCGTATCCGAGCGAGAGCCCGTCGGCCGAGAGGCGCTCGGCGATCGCCCGGCCGATCCCCGTGCCGGCGCCGGTGACAAGCGCGACCTTCGCTACGACATCTCCCTGCGGTGGCTCGACGCGAGCGCCGCGATCTCGCCCATGTCGAGCGCGCTCGCCGGGATCTCGACGGCGCGCACCTTGGACGCGGCACGGAGCGTCGAGCTCCGCATCCCGCCCTCGATCGACGCGCGCTCGCCGACGATCGCGCCGGGCCCGACCTCGGCGACGATCTCGCCGTCCACCTCCACATCCAGCACCCCGTCGAGGATCAGGAAAATGCTCGTGCCGGGCTCGTCCTGCTCGACGAGCGCCTTCCCCTGTTCGCGCTCGTGCCGAGGCAATCCCTTCGCGTCGGCCATGACGATTCGGGACAGCTCGCGCTCGAGCTCAGACTCCACGGCGGCGACCAGGGTCGGCGCGTCGTCCCCGCCCCACGGTGTGTTCGGGCCGTACGACTCGCGCCACCAACGCTCGAAGTCGATCTCGCCGCTCTTCTCGACGAGGGCGCCGCCGTCGTCGTAGATCCAGTGCCGCGGGAAGGACGAGGCGCCGACCAGGCGGTGCTTGGAGGTTCCGTCCGCGTAGATGATCAGCTGGAGCGTCGTCCATGCCGAGGCGGACGCGATCTGGAAGTAGGGCTTCCCGGTGACCCTCCGCGGCGCCGGGAGTCCCATGCGGCCGCCGGCGCTCTGCACGAACCGGACCCAGTCGGGCCCGACCTCGGGCTCGGCCTGGATCAGCGGATAGCCGACGCCCGGAAAGGAGAGCGTCTTCGGGCCGACCTGTACGTGGGTCGTCCCGATGACGGCGCCGCCCGAGTAGCCGGAACCGACGATCTTGCCCTCGTCGACCTCGATCCAGGCACGCAGCTCGTTCGCCTCACGGAAGCCGTTCCTGTCCCGCAGTGCCTCGAGCTGGCCGGGTCCGAGCCTGTCGGGCGGGGGATCGTCGTACGACGTCATCCCCAGCTCGAAAGGAAGCTTCGGCATCCCCTCGATCGCCTCCGACGGGATCCATGTGACGGCTGTTACCGCTTTCTCGACTCTCATTCCCCACCTCTCCTCATCCGTGTTCAGACAATCCTTACCGACTCCGAGGATTCACCTCAAACGCGGCGGGTATTCCTGCTACATCGGACACCGATGCAAGTGAAGGGGGATACAAGCTGATGAAGAAGCTCCAGCTCCTGGGGGCCGCCGCGGCCGCGTCTGCGCTGACCGCGCTGGCCGCCCTCGTGGGCTTCGCCGACGCTCAGGCGAACATCGCCCCGACCAATACGACTCCTCCCTCCATCTCCGGCACGCCGAGGGACGGGGAGACGCTGACCGCCAACGAGGGTGCGTGGACCGGCGACCAGCCGATCACGTACACGTACCAGTGGCAGCGCTGCGACGGGAACGGCGTCAACTGCGCCAACCTTGCCGGCGCGACCGGGCGGACCTACGCCGTCCAGACCTCGGACGTGAACAACCGCCTCCGCGTCGCCGTCACCGCCACGAACACGACCGGCCCGACGACCGCGAGCTCGCAGCCGACCGCCGTGGTCACGCCGCCGGAGGGCGCGACGCGCCTTTCCGACGGCCGCTACTCGATCCCGGCCTCGAGCGTGCGGCTCCCGAACCGGCTGATCATTTCGGGAGTCGAGTTCGCGCCCAGCGTCATCCGCTCGCGCGCTCCCTACACGGGACGCTTCCGCGTGACGGATACGCGCGGCTACATCGTCCGTGACGCGATCGTGCTCGTCACCGGCGTCCCGCTCGGTTGGATCCAGGCTCCGCAGGAAGTGCGGACGAACGTCGACGGCCTGGCCACCGTGCAGATCCAGCCGACCACGCGTCTCCGCCTCGTGCGCGGCGGCTCGATGGTCAAGTTCATCCGGGCCCGGAAGGAAGGCGACACCCTTCTCGCGGGCATCTCCACGCGGCGGCTCGTCCGCGTGCGGACCGCAAGGCCCACGTCCTAGCGCAACATCGCTGCGCGGCGGCGGTGAGAGCTACTCGCTCTTGCCGTCGCCGTTGCTGCGCCGGCGGCGCCAGAACCAGAGCACGCCGCCGGCCGCTGCGAGCGCTCCGGCGATCGCGCCTTTGCCGGGTCGACGGTCGTTTGGCTTCAGCGACTGCTTCGCCTTGTACCTCGCGGCGGACTTACCGACCTGCCAGGTCGCCCAGCCGAGGACGGCATTTCTCTTGTTGATGATTCCCATCGGGCCGAGACTAGCGGCCCGGCGGGCGCTTTGAAGCCGTCTTGCGGGCAAGTCTCGCCACGTGCGGCGCCAGCTCTCGGCGCATCGCGTTCGGCGGTGCAGCATCGGCGGGCTGGATCCGCGTCGCGTCCCTTCCCCACCGGCTGGGATCGCCCTCGCCGACGAGCGCTCCGCCGATCACGAGCGCGGTCGCGGTCCCCGCGATCATGCGCGCCAGCACGGCCATCCGCGGACGCCGCCGCCGGACTCGAAGGGTGGCCGGCACCGCGGCGGTCTCGAACGACCGAAGGGCGGCCCGGGTGCCACGGTGCATCCGCTCGTAGTCGACGCAGTCCGGGCACGTGCGGAGGTGGGCGCGCAACAGCTTCCGCTCGGAGCGCGGGAGGTGTCCGTCCAGCTCGCGTGAGACTGCGCGCTCGGCCTGGTGACAGGTGAGCGAGCCCTCGAGCTGTTCGCGGAGCGCCTGTCGAGCGCGGAAGATGAGCGCCTCGACCTCCGCGTCGTGGAGCTCGAGCACCTCGGCGATCTCCGCGTAGCTCCGGCACTCGATCTCGCGCATCATCAGAACCGAGCGCTCGTCGAACCCGAGTCGGCCGAGCGCCCGGCGGATGTCGGCCGGGCTGGGCGCGCCGTCCTCCTCCCACGCGTCGAGCGAGACCTCGTCGCCGGGTGACCGGCGCGCACAGACGGCGTGCGCGATCCCGAGCAGCCAGTTGAACGGCCTGCGCGGGCGCTCGCCCCGCTGGTACGCGCGGAGCGCAGTCACAAACGTCGCCTGGGTGACGCTCTCGGCGGCGTGCGGGTCACGAAGGACAACGAGTGCGTACCGGTAGACGTTGCCGACGTGACGCCGGTACAGCCGCTCGAAGGCCCGCTCCTGATGCCGCGCCAGCAGGAGGCTCATGCCTAGATGGATGCCGCGTGACCCCATTCCTTGCGATCCCCCCGAAGATGACTTTCAACCGGCACTGCCGCTTGTGCCGGGGTATCAGCCTTCGCTCACGGAAGAACGGGCGGCGGCGGCGGCGGCGGGGGAAGCGGCGGCACGGGCGGCACGGGCGGCACCGGCGGTATCTGGACGGGCGGCTCCGGAACGTCGACCGGAGGAGGCGGCGGCAGCGGCGGCACGGGCTTCGTGACCTCCTTGACGACTTCCGTGGCCTCCTCCACGGTGCTCCGGACCGGCTCCGGCGCACTCGGAGCCGACGGCGAGGCCGCCTCCGACGGCTGACCGCTGCTCGGTGCCGGTGCGCTTGCGCTCGGCTGCGACGCCACGCCGCCTGCCCGAGGCCGCGCAAGTGCCTTGCCGACGGCGCTTCGGACGACGGACACCTGGACCGCGCCGAACGAGGCTGTCACGTCGAGGTCGGCCTGCTTCGAGTCGCGCTGGGATGGGACGGCCGAGGTCGACGCGTAGAGCTTCGGGAAGGCGTGCGGCAGCTTCTCGAGCCGCGGCAGCTGCGTCCGGGCCGGCTCGCTGGCAGCGACTGCCTCGACAGCCTCGTGGCCGACGCCGCCGGCGATCACGCCTGCTGCCACCATCGCGGCTGCCTTGCCCGCGATGCCGGAGCCGGCGACGATCCCCCCGACCGTCGAACCGGCTCCGCCACCGAAGAACCCCGCCAGCGACGGCGGGAGCTGGACGATGCCGAGCCGCTTCAGCGCGGCGCGCTGCGCGCGCTGCTTGCGCTCGAGCATGGCGCACTCGCGGCACTCGCGGAGATGGGCGCGCAGTGCGCGCTGCTCTGCGGGTGCGAGCGTCCCGTCGAGCCGCTTGGAGAGCGTGACCTCCGCCTCGCCGCAGGTCAGGCCGCCCTCCAGCTGCTCACGCAATGCCCGGCGCGCACGGAAGATCAGGGTCTCCACGGCCGAGACTGAGAGATCGAGGATCTCCCCGATCTCGCTGTAGGAACGACCCTCGAGCTCGCGCATGACGAGCGCGGAGCGCTGGTTGAAGCTGAGATGGCCGAGCGCCTGTCGGATCTCGTCAGCGGTCGGAACCGCCTCGTCGACCGGCGGCGCGGCGACGCGCTCGTCCCAGACGACCTCCTTGGGCCGCCGGGCGAGCATGCGGAACCGCTGCCGGCATTCGTTGTGCGCGATCTTCAGCAGCCAGTTGCGCGGGAGCTCGGGCCGGTCGCCGCGCTGGAACGCCTTGTAGGCGCTGAGGAAGGTCGCCTGTGTGGCGTCTTCCGCGTCGGCCGGATTCCGAAGGACGGCGAGGACATAGCGGTAGACGTCGTGGACGTGACGCTTGTAGAGGCGCTCGAACGCACGGTCGGTCTTCGGCCGGGTGAGGAGTGCGGCGTCGCTCATGTTCCCTGTTGTATGGATGCCACAGGCACGTGTTCCTTGCGTTGCTTACCCAACGCCTTGAAGAAACGAACGTCGGGCTCGCATGGATACGGCGGTTAGGGTCCGATCGTGAGCAGGCTGGGAGCGCTCCAGGAGCGGCAGTTCCGGCTCTTGTGGCTTGGACAGACGGCCTCGGCCTTCGGCGATTCGCTGATCTACGTTGCACTGCCGTTCGCGGTGATCCAGGCGGGCGGCGGGGCCGCCGAGCTCGGCCTCGTCCTCGCAGCGTTCACGCTTGCGCGCGCGGGATTCATCGTCGTCGGCGGGGTCTGGGCCGACCGGCTTCCGCGGCGTCTCGTGATGCTCGCCTGCGACGTGATCCGCGCCGCAGTGCAGGCGGCTGTCGCCGTCGCCCTGCTCACAGGCTCGATGGAGATCTGGATGTTCGTCGTGACCTCGACGCTGTTCGGTGCGGCTCAGGCGTTCTTCGCGCCGGCGTCGACAGGCCTCGTCCCGGAGACGATCAGCGATGCGCGGCTTCAGGAGGCGAACGCGCTGCTGAAGGTCTCCGAGGGTGCCGCGACCATTGCTGGACCTGCCTTTGCCGGTGTCCTGGTCGCCGTCTTCGAGCCCGGCGTGGTCTATGCGATCGACTCACTGACCTTCATGGCCAGCGCGGTCTTCCTGGCCCGGCTGCGTCTGAAGCCGCGGGAGCCTTCGCCGCGGCAGCGCTTCGTCGCCGACCTCCTCGACGGTGCACGGGAGGCGTGGTCTCACATGTGGCTCAGGGCCGGCTTCCTGGCCGCCGCGGTGGCGAACGTCGGCATCGGGATCATGATCGTGCTGGGCCCGCTGATCGCGGCCGAGGAGCTCGGAGGCGCGGCCGCCTGGGGCCTGATCCTGACGGGCGGTGCGATCGGCGGCCTCCTCGGCGGGGTCTTGGCCCTCCGCTTCAGCCCGAGCCGGCCCGTGCCGCTGGCCCTGATTGTCTGGTCGTTCGGGTCTCTCCCACTCCTCGCGTTGGTGCCGCCACTCCCGGCCCTCGCGATCGCGACAGCAAACGCGGTCTTCGCATTCGGAATCGTCCTCGGAAACACGATCTGGGAGACCCTCCAGCAGCGCGAGATCCCGGCGGAGCGACTCTCGCGCGTGAACTCGTTCGACTGGATGGTCTCGCTGATCTTCATGCCGGTCGGCCAGGCCCTCGCCGGGCCTCTGGCCGAGGCTGTCGGCTTCGAGCCCGTCCTGATCGGGGCGGCGCTACTGATCGCCGTCCCCTGCTTCGCCGTCCTCCCGCTCGCCGGGGTTTGGCGCGGTCCTACGCTGGCGCCTTCTGGCGTTTCCGGTTCGGCAGGTGAATCGCCCGTCCCAGTGCCACCAGGCCCGCTTCCTTGATCCCTTCCGAGAGAGTCGGATGCGCGGTCATCCCGTCCGCGACCGTCTCGACGGTGGCCTCGGCGTCGATCGCGACGACACCTGCTTCGATCAGGTCGGTGACGTGCGGGCCGACCATCACGACCCCGAGCAGCTCGCCGTACCGGCTCTCGTGGATCGACTTCACCCAACCGGTCGTCTCGTTCTGCATCACGGCGCGCGCGTTGGCGACCCACGGGAACATTCCGACCTCGACGTCGTCGCCGTACTGCTCCCGCGCCTCGGCCTCGGTCAGGCCGACGCCTGCGATCTCGGGATCCGTGTAGATCGGGCGCGGGACGGCCCGGTTGTCGACCACGGCGTCGTGGCCCATCGCGTTTTCCGCGGCGACCTCGCCCTCGCGGAAGGCCGTGTGCGCGAGCTGCCAGTAGCCGGCGCAGTCGCCGACGGCGTAGATGTGGTCGACAGTGGTGCGACGGTGCTCGTCCGCCGCGATGCCCTTCCGCCGGTCGAGCTCGACACCGATCTCCTCGAGCCCGAGGTTCTCGACGGTCGGGGCCCGGCCGACGGAGACGAGCATCAGGTCGGTCTCGACGGTCTCGCCGTCGCCGAAGTGCACGGTGAGCGCGGAGCCCGAGTCCTCGACCTTCGTGCACTGCTTCTCGAGGTGAAGCGTGATGTTGCGCTTGCCGAACTGCTTGGCGAGCTCCTTGGCTGCGTCTGCGTCCTCCTGCGGGATCAGTGTCGGAAGCATCTCGATGATCGTGACCTCGGAGCCGAAGCGGGCGAAGATCGAGGCGAACTCGCAGCCGATGATCCCGCCGCCCAGGACGACGAGGCGCTTTGGCAGCTCCTGCTGAGCGAGGAGGCCGGTCGAGTCGACGCAGCGCTCGGAGTCGAGACCGTCGATCGGCGGAAGGATCGGGAAGCTGCCGGTCGCGACGACGGCGGTGCGGAAGGTGACGTCCTCCCCACCCTCGACCGCGATCGTGTTCGCGTCCTTGAAGCGGCCGGCGCCCTTGACCCACTCGACGCCGTTCGCCTTGAAGAGCTGCGCGATGCCGCCGGTCATCTGCTTGACGACGCCGTCCTTCCACTGGTTCGCGGTGGCGAACTCGAGCTGCGGCTCGCCGACCTGGACGCCGAGCTTGGCGAACGTCTCCTCTGCCTCCTTGATCGCGAAGGCGGTCTGCACCCAGGCTTTCGTCGGGATGCAGCCGACGCGGAGGCACGTGCCGCCGAGCTCCGGCTCCTTCTCGATGCAGACGGTCTTGGCGCCGAGCTGCGCGGCGCGGATCGCGGCCGTGTAGCCGCCCGGGCCGCCCCCCAGGACGGCAACGTCACATTCCATCGGTCTCTCGCTCCTCGGTCGGTTTTCCGCCCGATCCTACTGGCGCCACGCTGGTCGCCGAGCTTCGGACAGTTGACGCTCTAGGCGGCCGGGAGATCGAGCCGCATGGTCCAGGAGCCGTCCGTCTGCTCCGTCTTCTCGAACCCCTGCTGCTGGAACATGTGCATGGCGGGGCTGTCGTCGGCGACCGAGAGGCTCAACGCGCCGAAGCCCTGCTCCTGCGCGACGTCGATCAGCGCATCCAGCAACTCTGAGCCGATCCCCCGGCCGCGGCGACTCGGGACGACAGCGATGGAGACCTCGGGCGTCTGCTCGTCGACGAACCCGAAGCCGGGCTCGTCGCGCGTGAAGAGGCGAAACCAGGCGGCGCCGATCGGGAAGCCCTCCTCCAGCGCGACGACCGCCGTGTCGCCGCGGCGCCCCCAACCGGACACGTAGCGCCAAAGCGATCCGTCCTCCACGGTGCCGCCCGACCGCCAGTAGAAGGCGTGGCGCAGCATGTCCTTCAGGAACCGGACGTCTTGCCGGTTTCCGCGCCGGATCAGCGGCGGAGCTCCTCAACAAGCTGCAGGCGATTCCCGTCCGGGTCGTAGACGTCCAGGAGTCGGATCTCCTCGTGCAACTCGAGGACAGTCCCGACTTCGATCTCGTCCTCGCGGAGGCGGTCGGCCTCGGCCTTGACGTCCTCAACGTCGATCGTGGCCACGCCGCCTTCCTCGGGCTCGCCCTCGGCGAGCGCGATCTGCATCGCGCCGCGTTCGAGCTTCGCCCAGCGGCCAGGCTCGTCGAAGTACGTCTCCTCGAAGCCGAGCTTCGTCGAGTACCAGCGGCGCGCAGCGTCGAGGTCGCGGACGCGATACCAGACGCGCATACCTTGACTCTAAAGCGCCAGGCCCGGTTCTTCGAGCATGGAGCGGACGGTGCGGAGGAAATCGGCCGCGTCCGCCCCGTCCACCGCCCGATGGTCGCAGGTCAGCGTCAGGCTCATCAGCGGGCGCGCCGCGATCTCCCCGTCGCGGACGACCGGCTTCTCCTCGACGGCACCGACGGCGAGGATCGCGACCTGTGGCGGGTTGAGGACGGCGATGAAGTTCTCGACGCCGAACATCCCGAGGTTCGAGATCGTGAACGTCCCGCCCTCGAGGTCCTGCTGCTGGAGCTTTCCGCCACGCGCGCGGTCGACCACATCGACCCGGGCCGCGGCGATCTCGTGGATCGAAAGCCGCTCGGCGCCGCGGATCACCGGCACCACGAGGCCGCGATCGGTCGCGACCGCCATACCGACGTTGGCCGCCGGGTGGATGCGAACCTCGTCGCCGACGAACTCCGCATTGAGGCCCCGGTGGCGCATCAGCGCCGAGGCGGCGATCTTCGTCAGCACGTCAGAGATCGTCGGCTTCGGGCCGTCCTTCGCGAGCTCGACGAGCCGCTCGCGGAGCTCGAGCGCCCGTGCCATGTCCGCGGACATCGAGATCTGGAAGACCGGCGCCTGCCAGGCCTCGGTCAGGCGGCGCGCGATCGTCTTGCGGATCGAGGTCAGGGGCACCACCTCGACCTCGCCGGGTGCCGGGGCTGGTGCGACCGGCGCCGCAGCCGGCGCCTCGGCCGGCACCATCTCCGCCCGCTCGACGTCCTCTGCGACGATTCGCCCTTCCGGCCCGGTGCCACGGAGTTGCGCGAGGTCGATTCCACGCTCGCGGGCGATACGCCGGGCGAGCGGCGACGCCTTGACGCGTCCGTTCCGCTCCGGCTCGCGGATCTCGGTCACCTGCTCGGCCGGTTCGCGAGAAGCGGATGCCTCGGCGCCTTCCTCGCGCTCGGCGTCCCTCTCCGGCGCCCGGGACCCCTCTTCCTGCGGCGTCTCGTCGACCTCCGCCTCGTCGGCCTCCTCCGCCTGCGGGACGTCCTCGCCTTGCTCGCCGATGACGGCGACGGTCTGCCCGACCGGAACTTCGCCCTCCTGGACGGCGATCTTGAGGAGGACGCCAGATGCCTCGGCCTCGACCTCTTGCGTCACCTTCTCCGTGTCGAGCTCGTAGAGCGGCTCACCCTTCTCGACCTGGTCGCCCTCCTGTTTGAGCCAGCGGACGACCGTCCCCGACTCCATGCCCTGGCCCAGACGCGGAAGCTTGACCTCAGTCGCCATCGCGCTGGACCGTTCGCTGGATCGCCTCCACGACGTCCTTGGCGTGGGGCACGACGAACTCCTCCATCACCGGCGCGAACGGGATCGGCGTGAACTTCGCGCCGACGCGCTCGATCGGTGCGTCGAGCCAGTCGAAAGCCTGGTGCTGGACGACTGCCGCCACCTCGGCGCCGAACCCCATCCGTGTGACCGCCTCGTGCGCGACCACGCACCGGTTCGTCTTCTTGACGGAGTCGACGATCGTCTCCTCGTCGAGCGGCTGGAGCGTCCGTGGATCGATCACCTCGACCGAGACTCCTTGCTCCTCGAGCTGGTTGGCGGCATCGAGTGACTCGTGAACGAGTCGGCCGGTGGCGACGACGGTGACGTCTTCGCCGTCCCGGAGGACCCGCGCCTGTCCGATCGGAATCGGCTCCAGCTCGTCCGGCATCTCCTCCTTGAGGCCGTACAACGTCCGGTGCTCGAAGAAGATCACCGGGTTGTCCTCGTAGATCGAGCTGTAGAGGAGCCCACGAACATCGGTGGGCGTCGAGGCGAAGACGACCTTGAGGCCGGGGATGTGGACGAACCACGACTCGAGCTGCTGTGCGTGCTGAGCCCCCGGCGACCAACCCGCGCCGCCCTGGGTCCTGATGGTCAGCGGCACCTTCAGCTGCCCGCCCGACATGTAGCGGTGCTTGGCCGCCTGGTTGACGATCTGCTCGGCCGAGAGCGTCAGGAAGTCCTCGTACATGATCTCGACGACCGGACGCATGCCCTGCATCGCTGCACCGATCCCGGTGCCGACGATGCCGATCTCGGAGATCGGGGTGTTGCGGACGCGTTCCGGTCCGAACTCGTCCAGCAGGCCCTGGGTGACGCCCATCGAGCCGCCCATCTCGGCGATGTCCTCGCCCATGATGAAGACGTCGTCGTCCTTGCGCATCGCCGTTGCAAGCGCGTCACGAACTGCCTCGCGGTAGGAGAGCTCGGCCACTAGGCGTAGACGTTCTTCAAGGCGTCTTCGGGCTTGGGATCGGTGCCCGCTTTGGCAAACTCGACGCTCGCCTCGACCAGCTCGGTGACCTCCTTGTCGAGCTCCTCGAACTCGTCGTCCGAGAGCTCGAGCTCGTCCCGGAGCTTGTCGACCGGATCCTCGGTCTCGCGGAGGCGCTGCTGATCCTCCTTCGGACGGTAGACCTGCGGGTCGCCGATGTAGTGGCCGGACAGGCGGTAGGTCTGGGCGACGAGGAACACCGGGCCGCGGCCCGAGCGCGCATGCTCGACCGCCTTCGCGGCGGCCTCGTAGACCTTGCCGACATTCTGTCCGTCGACCTCCATCGACTCCATCCCGAAGGCCTCGGCACGCTTGGTCATGTCCTCGATCGGCATGTGCTGCTTCGAGGGTGTGGACTCCGCCCAGTGGTTGTGCTCGCAGACGAAGACGGCCGGGACGTTCCAGAGCTGCGCGAGGTTGAGCGACTCATGGAAGGTGCCGATGTTCGTCGCCCCGTCGCCGAAGAACGCGACGGCGACGCGCGGCTCGTCGCGGAACTTGAATGCGAGCGCAGCGCCGACGATCGCGGGCAGGCCGCCGCCGACCACGGCGTTCGCGCCCAGATTCCCGCGTTCGATGTCGTACAGGTGCATCGAGCCGCCGTAGCCGTGCGAGCAGCCCTCGAGCTTGCCGTACAGCTCCGCCATCAGCTCGTTCGGGTGCGTCCCCTTTGCGAGCGTATGCCCGTGCGCCCTGTGGGTCGAGGCGATGACGTCGCCCTCCTCGAGCGCGCGGCAGACACCGACGGCGACCGCCTCCTGGCCGATCGCCACATGGAGGAAGCCCGGAAGCTCCCCCGCGCGGAAGCGCTCCTCGACCTTCTCCTCGAAGCGCCGGATGAGCAGCATCTCGCGGAAGAACTCGCGCAGCAGCTCGGACGAGATCGCCCCCTTCCTCTCCACCTTGGCCACGGGCGCCAGTGTAGTGGCGGTGGTGCCCCTCCAGGCGAGGGGCACAACTAAGATCGGCGCGTGTCCGTCGCCGAGCAGTATCGGGAGCTCGAGTCGCGCCTGCCAGCGGACTGGGCCGACGCGCGCTTCGTCCTGAACGTCGAGGACACGGTCCGGGCGGAACGCGCGGCGTCGATGCTCACGGCCTTCCAGCCGGGGCGCGTCGGCGGCCAGGTTCGTTTCTCGGTTCCGCGGCGCGGCGGCCGGCTGGAGCAGGCTCGGCGAATGCTGGAGCGACTCGACCGCGAGGGGATCACAGGGACGTTGGAGCTCGTCACCGCTTCGGCGTCGTCGCCGGAGCGCGAAGAGGTTCGAGCGGATTGGCCCCCAGCCGCAGAGCAGTGGGATCTTGCCGCCGCGACGCTGCCGCAGGACTGGACCGACGTCTACGCGCAGATCGAGCTTGCGTCGAGCGACTTTCTCGACCGTGCGGCGCTGCTGATGGCGCCTCTCAACCCGGCCCGGTACGGCGCAACCGCCGGCTTCCGCTTCCGCGTCGGCCGCTACGGGTACGGCGCGGCGCCGGGGATGACCAGGCGCTGCTTCGAGCGGCTGGACTCGGAAGGGATCGGCGCTCGAGTGGAGATCCTCCACGCCCTTGCCGACACGAAGCCTGTGATGACCCAAGGCCCGGTCTGGTACCTGGGCGGCGGGCCCGTCTGATGTCCGGCGATCCGGTCTCCTGGCTCATGATCGAGCCCGGCTGGAAGGTGGTCGGGGCCGACGGGACCGAGCTCGGCAGGGTCGAGGAGATCGTCGGCGACACGGGCAAGGACATCTTCAGCGGGCTCGCGATCTCGTCGGGCGTGCTGACGGGGCTGATCGCCAAGCCGAAGTTCGTGCCGGCCGAGCGGATCCGGTCGATCTCCGAGGAGCGCATCGACCTCGACGTCTCGCCGGACAGCATCGACGACCTGGACGACCACGAGCCGGCGCCTCCGCCGGAAGAGCTCCGTCCCTAGGCTCGATCGGCGCACTTCCGGCACAGAGCCGCGCGTCACACGTGCGCCGCAGCTCGTTACGATCGCCGCGGGGAGGAGGCTGGGTGCGCCTACCCTAGGACACCTCGGCGCCGAGGCGCTCGAGCCGCCGGAGCCGCAGCATCGCGAAGATCCCCAGCACTGGACCCGGCACGAGGAACGCGAACGCCCAGCGCCAGCCGACCTCGTCCTCGAGGAAGGGCAGCAGCCAGATCGTCGGCACCGTGAGGGCGAACCCGACTGCCATCTGGAGCCCGAGCGCCGTCCCGACATAGGCCTGCTCGGCCAACTCCGTGACGAGCGTCGAGAACTGCGCCGAGTCGGCGACGACCGCGAAGCCCCACACGAGCCCCAGCGCCAGCACGACCGCGGCCGGCGCATCCGCCACGAGCCCGATAGCCAGGGCACATCCGGCCGACACCCCCATCATCGCCGCGGTCGTCTCCGGCCTCCCCCACCGGTCGCCCAGCACTCCGCCGATCCCGCACCCCACGGCCCCGACGCCGATCACGGCGAACGTCGCGTACGCCGCGGCCTGCCCGTCGGCCGCGACCGCCGCGAAGAAGACGAGGAACCACGCCCACATCGCGTAGAGCTCCCACATGTGCCCGAAGTAGCCGAGCGACGCCAGCCGGACGCCGCGATTGCGCAGCACGAGCCCGGCCTGTCGCGGATCGAACCGGGCGGAGGGAAACGAGTACGGCCCCTCGGGCACGCCGAGGAAGACCACGATCCCACCCGCCGCGGTCAGCACGGACGTCACCCATACGACCATCTGCCAGTCGAGGCCGCCGAGCCCGTTGACCAGATGCGGAACCGCCGACCCGAGCGTGAGTGCGCCGACGACGATCCCGAGCGCCGTGCCGCGCCCACGACGAAACCACGTCGACGCCAGCTTGAGCGCCGGCGGATAGACGCCCGCGAGACAGAACCCGGTCGCGACCCGCGCGGCGATCCCCACGGCCGGCCCATCCGCCGCCACCAAGACGAGATTCGCCGCCGCCGCGCCGAGCGCCCCCGCGAGAATCGCGAGCCGCGGCGGAAAGACGTCCGCCACGCTGAGCGCGCTTCCCGCCAGCGCGCCGGCAACGAACCCGACCTGGACGGCGATCGTCAGCCACGCCGAGGCCGTGTTCCCGAGACCCCACTCCTCACGCAGCTGCGGGACGACGGCCGTCGCCGAGAACCACGTCGTCATCGAGAGCACGAGCGCCGCCGCCAGCAGCGCAAGTGCCCTCAGAGCTGCTCGGTCCACACGAGGGCCGTTCCGTCCAGGACGACCGTCCCCTCCTGGTTGACGATCGTCGTCCGGAGGCGGGTGAGCGGCTTGTCCTCCCTCGCCTCGAGAACCTCGACCTCGGCGGTGATCTCGTCACCCGGGCGCACAGGCGCCTTGAAGCTCCAGTCGACGTGGAGGAACACGCTGCCTGGCCCGGGCAGGTCCTCCGCCACGACCGCGTTCAGCAGCCCCGAGGTGACGCCGCCCTGGACGATCAGCCCGCCGAAGCGCGACCGGGCAGCGGCAGCGTCGTCGTAATGAAGCGGATTCCGGTCGCCCGTCAGCTCGGTGAAGAGCTCGATGTCGCGCTCCGTCACACGGCGGCTGCGGCGGGCAACCGCGCCCACCTCAGCCAATGACGTCCCCCAGCTCCCGGGCGAGGGCGGAGGCGCCGGTCCGGTCCTCCGCGATCACCAGGCAGGTGTCGTCGCCGGCGAGCGTGCCGACGATGAGTGGATGCTCGATCCGGTCGAGGGCGCGCGCGATCGCCGGAGCCGAGCCGAGCTCCGACTGGACGACAACCAGGTTCTGCGCCGGCACGGCCCGGAGCCCGAACGTCGACAGCACCGCCGCGAGCGCCTCCCGCGGATCGGTGCGCCGCCCGTCCTGCGGCAGCACGTACCGCGGCCGGCCGAGCTGGTCGCGCGTCTTCTCGAGGCCGAGTTCGCGGATGTCGCGGGACACCGTGGCCTGCGTTGCGCGGCAACCCTCGGTCGACAGCGCGGCCAGCAGATCGTGCTGCGTCCCGATCCGGCGGCGCGAGACGAGGCTCGCGATCAGCCGCTGGCGCTCCGCCTTCCCGAACGGACGCGCGTCCGACTGCATAGAGCGAGCATAGTTATCGAGACGGGCCGAGAGGTTTCCGCCTGGCCCGGCGCGGTAAGTTTCTCCCGACGATGCTCCGCAAGTTGACCTGGACCCTGATCTACGGCCTGTTCGGCGCCCTCGCGGCGATCGCAGCTCGCTTCGCCGCCTCTCGCGTCTACCGGGTCGTGACCGGCGAAGAGCCGCCGGCGAAGAAATGACCAGCAAGGCCGATCAGCTCATCGACCGGGCGGCGGACAGCGTGCGCAAGTTTGCCGACCGCGCGGCAACCGAGGGCGGCGTCGCCGCCAAGCTCGCCGAGCCACTGGCCGAAGACGCCGCGTTCATCCGCAAGCTGAAGCCGAGCCTGATCATTGCCCGGGCGAAAGGGCAGGCCCCGACCAACCAGCCTGCCGGCAGCGGCGCTCCCGCTGCGCCGGCCTCGCCGCAGCTCGGTGCCAGGCCGAAGCCGAAGCGGAAGGGTGGCGGGCCGAATCCGCTGCTCATCGTCGGCGCCGCATTCGTCGCCGGAATCGTCATCGCCAAGGTGATCGACTGGAGGGGCCATGCCCACCCGCGCGACTGACACCGAGGACCAGACGCTCGGCGGGGCCGTGAAGGAGGTCGCGGAGCACGCGAGCACACTGGCGCGACTCGAGATCGAGCTCGCGACGCTGGAGCTGAAGAAGAAGGTCGCCGCGATCGGCGTCGGCCTCGGCCTGCTCGCAGGCGCTGTCGCGATCGGCCTGTACGGGATCGGCTTCCTCTTCGCCACGATCACGGCCGGCCTCGCGACGTTCCTCCCCGTCTGGCTGTCCCTCCTCATCGTCACCCTCGTTCTCCTCGCGACCGCCGGCCTGCTTGCATTCTTCGGAATCAGGAGCGTCGACCGCGGAACACCGCCAGTCCCAAAGCAGGCGATCGACGAGGCGAAGCTCACGAAAGAGGCCCTGAAGAGCAATGGCAGCGGGTAACTCGCGCACTCCCGAACAGGTGCGGCACGAGCTTGAGGCCGAGCGCGAGCGGCTGGCAGGCGCCGTCGACACGCTCCGAGCCGAGGTCAAGGAGGCAACCGACATCGGGTCGAAGGTGCGGGCGCACCTTCCAGTGGTGGTCGCAGGCGCCGCGGGAGCCGGGTTCTTCCTGGCCGGCGGGATCGGCGCGACGATGAGGTTGTTTGCACGCCGGGGTCGCGAGGGGAAGGAAAAGGCCCGCTTCGGCCGCTTCTCCTTTGTCGACCGCGACTGACACCCCCGCCGACGTCGGCCGTGTCCCGCCCAGCCCGCGCAAGCTCACGTTCGGCGAGTGGAAGCAGGCGTTCAAGCGC
>DASZEE010000013.1:0-25354 GCA_035941215.1 Gaiellaceae bacterium | reverse complement strand
GAAGTGCGGCGTCGCCGGCCCGACGAGCGCGTCGATGTCCTCCCTGGTCGGCTCGCCCTCCACTGAGTTGGAAACCTACCGCCCCTGGCGTGTGTAGTCGTGGACGACGATCGAGCCGTACGTGCGGTGTTCGTTTTCCGTACTGACCCACTGGGGCCGCGGATCTCATCGGTAGGGTCGCGGCGGTGCGGAGGATCAGCGCGGCCGAAGCGATGCTGCTCGCGACCGTGACGATCTGGGCATTCAACTTCACCGTCACGCGCTACGCGGTCACGCACGGGTTCGAGCCGCTCGCGTACTCGGCACTCCGGTTCAGCGCGGCGGCGCTCGTGGTCTCGGGGCTCACCTTCGGCTGGGAACGCTCGCTGCGGTTCGAGCGCCGCCACGCGGTTTTCCTCGGTGGCGCAGCGATCATCGGGATCTACCTCAACTCGATCGGCTTCATGTACGCAATCGAGCTCACGAATGCCTCGACGGTCGCGCTGATCTTCGGCAGCCTGCCGATCGTCACCGCCATCGTCGCCTACGCCTTCGGCGTGGAGCGGCTGCACCGGCGGTTCTGGATCGCCGCCGCGATCTCGTTCCTCGGCGTTGCGCTCGTTGCAGCGGGGTCGGGCAGCGGCGTCTCGGGCAACCTGGTCGGAAACCTGCTCGCCTTCCTCGCCGCGGCGACCTGGGGCTTCTACTCGGTCGCGATCGTGCCCCTGCTTCGTCGTTACTCGGTCTGGCGGATCAGCGCCGGTGCGCTCGCCTTCGGCGCCGTCCCGCTGCTCCTCACCGGGATTCCGCAGCTGCTCGACCAGGACTGGGATCTCGAGCCGCTCGTGTGGGCTGGGTTCACCTTCGCGGTGCTCGGCCCGCTCGTCCTCACGAACTTCCTCTGGTTCACGGCGATCGAGCGGGTCGGCCCGTCTCGGGCGACGCTCGTGACGAACCTCCAGCCCTTCCTCGCGGCCCTGTTTGCGGTCGCGCTGCTTTCCGAGGAGCTCGGGTGGCTCCAGATCGCCGGCGGCGTCGCGATCGGAGTCGCGCTCGTCCTCGCCCGCCGGCGACCTGCGCTCGAATCCGCCTAGACCGCGGCGAGCTCCTTCACCTGGGTGAGGCGCAAGTGGTTGCCCGACGGGTCGCGGAACGAGGAGTCGATCCCGTACGGACGCTCCTCGGGCTCGTCGACGATCTGGACTCCGCGGCTCTTGAGCTCGTCCACGGCCGCATAGCAGTCGTCCGTTGTGAGGAAGATGGTCCCGGCGAAGCCCTTGGCCATCAGGTTCCGAACTTCCTCGGCGCTGTCGGTGTCCATGACCGGCTCGCCCGGGATTGCCATCAGCGCGATCGAGACGTCGGGCTGGTTGGGCGGGCTGACCGTGAGCCAGCGGAAGTCGAGCTCCGGCAGCGTGACGTCCGATTGGACCTCCATCCCCACCTTCTGCGTGTAGAAGGCCAGCGCCTCGTCCTGGTCGTGCACCCACAGCTGGGCGCTTCCGATTCTGATCATGTCTCCTCCTTGGGTCTGGAAGCTCAGACGCTAGAGCTGAGCCGCGGCCTTGTCTTCTCGAAAGGTGCGGCGTTGCGGCCGCGCATTGGCGCGCAGCACGCAGGCGGGGATCAGTGCGTAGTCGGAGGCAGGCGGGAACTTCGCGCGGTACACCGTCGGCGATTCGCCGTACGTGCGTGTGAAGCTGCTCGTGAACGAGCCCACGCTCCGCATGCCGACGCTGAAGCAGATCTCTGCCACCGAGCGGTCCGTGTTCCGGAGCAGAGCGGCGGCGCGCTCGAGCCGACGGGTGAGGAGATACGCGTGCGGGGACTCTCCGAACGCCCGGCGAAACTCCCGACTGAAGTGGAAGCGGGAGAGTCCGGCGGCTCTCGCGAGATCGTCCACGCGCAGCGGTTCGAAGTAGCGGGCGTCGACGAGGTCCTTCGCGCGTAACAGGTGCCTGGCGGGCGGGACGAAGGCCATCGACCCAAGTATTGCGTCCGCGCTGGGCCGTCGGGAGAACCGGCGTTAAGATCCGTCATATGACCGATTTCATGCCGCTTCAGGGTTGGGACCACGTCGAGCTCTGGGTCGGCAACGCCAAGCAGGCGGCGTACTTCTACGAGCATGCGTTCGGCTTCACCCGCACCGCGTACGCGGGGCCGGAGACCGGCGTCCGCGATCGCGCCTCCTACGTCCTCGAGCAGGGCGACATCCGCTTCGTGCTGACGAGCGGCCTCCGCGGGCAGAGCGAGGTGACCGAGTTCGCCTGCCGGCACGGGGACAGCGCCAAGGACATCGGGCTGCAGGTCCCGAGCGCGGAGGAGGCGTACCGCCAGGCCGTCCAGCGTGGGGCCCGCGGAATCTCCGAGCCGCGCTGGGTCGAGGACGAGTTCGGCCGCGTCGAGCTGGCTGCGATCGGCACCTACGGCGAGGTCATCCACACGTTCGTGAACCGCGAGGACTACGCGGGGCCGTACCTGCCGGGCTACCGCTCGACGGTCGAGAACGGCCAGCCGTCCGGCGGTGTCGGGCTGATCGCCTTCGACCACGTCGTCGGAAACGTCGAGCTCGGCCGGATGAACCACTGGGTCGAGTTCTACGAGCGCGTCTTCGGGATGACGAACATCGTCCACTTCGGCGACGACCAGATCCAGACCGAGTACTCGGCGCTGATGTCCAAGGTGATGTCGGACGGGAGCGGGAAGATCAAGTTCCCCATCAACGAGCCGGCCGAAGGCAAGCGGAAGAGCCAGATCGAGGAGTACCTGGAGTTCAACGGCGGGCCCGGCGTCCAGCACATCGCGATGCAGAGCGAGGACGTCGTCCGGACGGTCGAGGCGCTGAAGGAGCGGGGCGTGATCTTCCTGGACACGCCCGAGGCGTACTACGACGAGGTCGAGGGCCGCGTCGGCGAGATCTCGGAGGACTACGACGACCTGAAGCGGCTCCGGATCCTCGCGGATCGCGACGAGGACGGCTACCTGCTCCAGATCTTCACGAAGACCGCCCAGGACCGGCCGACGGTCTTCTTCGAGGTCATCGAGCGTCACGGCGCGACGACCTTCGGCGAGGGCAACTTCAAGGCGCTGTTCGAGAGCATCGAGCGCGAGCAGGCGCTGCGCGGCAACCTCTAGGGCAGCGGTTCGTTCAGGGGCTCGATCCACTCCGCGTGGTCGAACGGCGTCAGCTCGACCTCGGTCAGGTCGACCTGACGGTCGATCAGCCGGGCGGGCTCGCGACCGTTCAGCGACGCCATCACGTCGGCCCTGACCTCGAGCTCAGGCAGGCCGAAGTCCTCCCGCGCGGTGTCCTCGATGTGCTTCGCAAGCTGGACGATCATGTCGGGCCGCGCCGCCATCTCGTCGTACTGCCAGTCCGTCACGTAGGTGAACGGGTCGACCTCGCCCGACTCGCCGGTCGAGGGGTCCTTGGCGAAGAACCGGGCCTCGGACTCCTTGTCCCGCAGCTTCATGTGCCACGCGAAGCGGTGGCCCTCCTCCGTCCAGCTGACGTTGCCCGGGTAGAGCAGGTGGCGGAGCGGCATGAAGAGCTGCAGCGCGAAATAGACGCTGAGGACGCCGACGAGCGCCGTCCTCGCCCGCCCTAGCCGCCAGCCGCTCGGCGGATTCCCGACCTTCGTGATCAGCGGCGGCCGCGGCATCCGGAGGCGCCGCTCGCGGACGCGCGTGATCAGCCGCCGCGGCCAGTCCGGCGGGAAGAACAGCAGCGCAGTCCCGAGCGCGAGCCACGGGAAGATCCCGATCGTGAACAGCTTCGAGTTCATGAAGTGGAAGGCGAACGCGGCGAGGAAGGCGAACGGTCGCGTGAACGGGATGAGCAGGAACGGCACGACGAGCAGATCGAGGAAGAGCCCGCTGTAGCTCATCAGGAAGCCCATCCAGCGCTCGTCGAAGAATTGCCCGACGATCGGGAAGTCCGGCCGCTCGGCAATCCACATTGAGAGCGGCTGGCCGCGCAGCCAGTCACCGTTCCACTTTGCGACAGAGGCGAAGATGAACACGACGCCGATCTGCGCGCGGAGCAGCCAGAGCGACCAGGTCGGGACGGTGTTCGACCACTTCTGCCCCACGAAGTACCGGTCGAGCGACCACACGCGGTGCGCCGGCACGACCGCCATCAGGAGGGCGAGCAGCGAGATCAAGTAGAAATGGTTCAGGTACCGCGCCTGCTCCAGCAGGAAGACGTACGTGAAGGCGAGGAAGAAGAGCGGAGCGGCGATCCGGTAGCAGAAGCCGAGCGCGATGCACGCCGCCAGGATCCCGAGCAGCGTGAAGTGCAGTCGCATGCCGGTCTCGCCCCACGGCTCCACCCACCCGAAGCCGTCGTACTTGAAGTGGAAGGTCGGCTCGACGAAGTAGCGCTCGATCCAGCCTTTCGAGAAGTAGCGCCAGACCTCCCAGAGCATGATCGCGCCGAACAGCATCCGGAAGACGGCGATGGACGCGCCGTCGATCGGCTGGAAAAGCCGGTACGTGATCCCGCGTAGCCTCTGACGCATCGTCCGGTTCCGTAGATTGCCACGGACGATGGGCGGTGCACCACCTTGGAGCCTCCTGGACGCCGTGCAGGCGCCGGCGCGGCAGTCGGCCTCGCTCGAGGTGACCGCTCACCGGCCCTGGCCGCTGCCGGAGAGCTCGTGGGTCATGGGGCAGACCTGGGAGGAGCTGCTGTTCGCGCACTGGCGGGCGCCGGCCGACGCGCTGCGGTCGCACCTTCCCGACGGGCTCGAGCTCCAGCTCTTCGAGGACGAGGCGTGGATCGGGGTCACGCCGTTTCGCGTCACCGGGCTGCGGGCGCGCGGGCTGCCGCCGCTGCCGCTGCTCTCGTCCTTCCTCGAGGTCAACACGCGAACCTACGTCACGGCCGGAGGAAAGCCGGGGATCTGGTTCTTCAGCCTCGACGCCTCGAGCGCGCTTGCCGTGGAGGGTGCCCGGCGCGGCTACAGGCTCCCGTACTTCCCCGCCGACATGCGGGCAGAGTGGCGCGACGGCCGGCTCGAGTACGAGAGCCGGCGGCGAAGCGGAGCGCCGGCCGCGCTTCGCATCCGCTATCGGCCGATCGGCGACGTGCTGGACGCCGATCCGCGGTCGCTGGCGTATTTCCTGACCGAGCGCTACTGCCTGTACGCGGAGGACGCAGGTCGGCTGAAGCGGGCCGAGATCCATCACGCGCCTTGGCCGCTCCAAGCCGCCGAGGCCGAGATCGAGGAGAACACGATGCCGCCGTCCGGGATCGAGCTCCTCGACGAGGCGCCGCTGCTGCACTTCTCGGCGCGCCAGGACGTCGTCATCTGGCCCCTCGACGATGCCTGACGCCGTCGTCGTCGGGTCAGGCCCGAACGGCCTGGCCGCGGCGATCACGCTGGCCCGCGCCGGGCGCTCGGTGCTGGTCGTCGAGGGGGCTGACGCGGTCGGGGGAGGGACGCGGTCCGCCGAGCTGACCGAGCCCGGCTTCGTGCATGACGTCTGCTCCGCGATCCACCCACTCGCCTCCGGCTCGCCGTTCTTCTCGGAGTTGCCGCTGGCAGAGCATGACCTGGAGCTCGTTCATCCTGACGCCCTGCTCGCGCACCCTCTGGACGACGGGACCGCGGTCATGCTCGAGCGGTCAGTGGAGGCGACGACCGCCGGGCTCGGCGCCGACGGGCCGTCCTACAGGGCACTGTTCGAGCCGCTCGTTCGCGACCAGGAATGGCTGGTGCCGTTCTTGCTCGGCCCTCGGCCGCTGCCTCGCCATCCCCTCGGCGCCGCCCGGTTCGGCCTCAAGGCGTTGCGCTCCGCCGCCGGGCTTGCCGGCCGCTTCGAGGGCGAACGGGCGAAGTCGCTCTTCATCGGGCTCTCTGCGCACTCGATCCAGTCGCTCAGGCGCAGCCCGACCGCGTCCTTCGGGCTCGTCCTCGGCCTGCTCGGCCATGCCTACGGCTGGCCGATGGCCCGCGGCGGCTCGCAGGCGATCGCCGACGCACTCGTCTCCTACCTCCGGTCGCTCGGCGGCGAGGTCGAGACCGGACGCCCTGTGGCGTCGGTGGACGAGCTGCCGCCGTCGGTCGTGACCTTGCTCGACCTGGCGCCGCAGGGTGTCATCGGCGTCGCCGGCCACTGGCTGTCGGATCGCTATCTGCGGGCGTTGCGCCGGTACCGCTACGGCCCCGGCGTGTTCAAGCTTGACTGGGCGCTCGACGGCCCTGTGCCGTGGACAGCGGCGGAGTGCGCTCGAGCGGGAACCGTGCACGTCGGCGGCACGGCGGCCGAGATCGTCGAGTCCGAGGACGCCGTCTGGCGCGGCGAGGCGCCCGAGCGGCCGTACATGATCGTCGCGCAACAGAGCCTCTTCGACGAGACGCGTGCGCCGGCCGGAAAGCACACGCTCTGGGCGTACTGCCACGTCCCGAACGGGTCGACCGTGGACATGACCGATCGGATGGAGGCGCAGATCGAGCGCTTCGCGCCCGGCTTCCGCGACCGGATCCTCGCCCGGCACGTGATGACTCCGGCCGACGTCGAGGCGCGCAATCCCAACTACGTCGGCGGAGACATCAACGGCGGGGTCCAAGACCTTCGCCAGCTCTACACGCGGCCCGTGGTGCGTCTGGATCCGTACTCGACGCCGGCCGACGGCCTCTACATCTGCTCGTCGTCGACGCCGCCCGGCGGCGGCGTCCACGGCATGTGCGGCTACCACGCCGCCCGTGCAGCCCTCAGGAGATGGGCGGTCTGACGGTCTCGCAGTCGCGGGCAACTCGGTCGATCGACTCCGCGTACACGGCGTCCGGTCCCGCGCCGCAGCGAATCACATCGACGCGCCCGTCCGCGCGAGCGACCACCCAGTCACGACCTGGTCCCGCGGCGACGCGGTCTTCGCCGTTACCCGGATAGAGGAAGTCCACGCCCGGCCCGCCGACCAGAACATCGTCGTTTCCATGCGTGTGGACGATGTCGTTGCCCGGTCCCGCGTACGCCGCATCGCGGCCGTACGCCGTGTCGATCCGGTCGTCGCCGCCGCCGCTTCGAACGCTGTCGTCGCCGGCTCCGGGGAAGAAGACGTCCCTCCTGGCAGTGCCGACGATCCGATCGCGGCGGTCGGTGCCATGAACGCATCGCGAGGTGTACAGGCCGCACTGCGGTCCCGTGAGTCGGTTCTGGTGCGCGCCCGACGCTTCCGCGACGTAGACCTCCGATCGACGGCCCACGCGGATCACGCTCGCGATCCGGTCCCACTGGTGCGCGACCGCCGCGGCAGAGACGTCCTCGGCCACCCTGCGCGTGGCGCCCGTGGAGAGCGTGACGAGTCGCAGCACTCCGATGGAGTCGACCAACGCGATGTCCGCGCCGGAGAACGACCACTGAATCGGCCAGCCGGCTCCGATCCGCTGCTCACCCGAGCCGTCGACTCGCATGAGGAAGGTCTCTCCATCGCGGAGGGCGGCGAGCCGCGTTCCGTCCGGTGACCAGATGGCCTGTTCGCCGGCGGCGACGCGCCGGTCGTCCGCGCCGTCCACTGCGACGACGAAGATCGAGCCTCCCCGTCGGAGGGCGAGCCGCCGGGAATCGGGCGCCCAAGCCGGCCGGTTTCCGGCTGCGACCGCACGATCGTCTGCGCCGTCCGGTGCAACGACTCGCACCGTGCCTTGCCTCTCGTACGCAATCCAGCGGCCGTCGGGCGACCAGGTCGGGTCCCTGCCCTCCGCGATGGTCGTTTGGGGAAGGCTGCTCCGCGCGTCGTACACGGCGATGGTGGGTGTCGTGGCGAGGAGTCCGACGACGAAGTGTCGGCTGTCGGGTGCCCACGAGATGCTTGCCGCTGCCCCCTGCGCTCCGCGGTCCCCGAGCCAGCTGACCTGGCCGCCGCGATCCGAGATGGCGACGCTCCAGCGCGGGCAGGTTCCCTCGTCGAGCACGACGGCGAGGGTCGACCCGTCGGGTGAGAAGGCCGCTGCATTCCTTCCGATCGGGTTGGTGCAGTTTCCCGCGGTGCCAGGCTCCGAGGGGAGCATCAGGACGACCGCGCTCAGGAACACGAATGCAAGCCTCACGCCCCGATGATTGCCTGCAAGCGTGAAGAATCCGTCAACTGTGAGCCCACAGCGCCGAACAGCTCTCGTCTCGATCGTCGCAGCGCTCGTGCTGATCGGGCTGAAGCTCGGCGCCGGCCTGGCGAGCGGCAGCCTGGGACTCGTCTCGGAGGCGATCCACTCGGGGACGGATCTCGTCGCGGCGCTCCTGACGTTTCTTGCCGTCGGCGTCGCCGGGCGTCCCGCTGACCCGGGCCACCCGTACGGCCACGGGAAGGCCGAGCACCTGGCGGCTCTCGCCGAGGCGACGATCCTCGTCCTCGCCAGCCTCTTCATCTCCTACAAGGCGATCGAGCATCTCAGCGGATCGTCCGAGCGCGAGGTCGACGCTGCTTGGTACGCCTTCCTCGTGATTGGGATCGTGATCGCCGTGGACGCGAGCCGGACGCTGGTCTCCTGGCGGGCCTCGCGGCGGTACGGGAGCGCCGCGCTCGAGGCCAACGCGCTGCATTTCGCCGGGGATTTCGCCGGGTCGGTGGCGGTGCTCGTCGGCCTCGCCTTCGTCGCGGCGGGGTACGGCCGCGCGGACTCGCTGGCCGCGCTCTTCGTCGCAGTCCTCGTGTTGCTGGCCGCTGCGCGGCTGATCCGCTCGAACATCGACGTGCTCATGGACACGACACCGGACGAGGCGCAGGAGGCGGCCCGCGAGGCGATCGCGGGCGTCGACCCGCCCGTCGAGCTGCGCAGGCTTCGGTTGCGCAGCTCCGCCGGTCGCCACTTCGCCGACGTCGTCATCGGCGTCCCGCCGGGAGCCGCGGTGGGGCAGGGACATGCGGCTGCGGACCGAGTCGAGCGGGCCGTGCAGGACGCGCTGCCGGAGAGCGACGTAGTCGTCCACGTCGAGCCCCGCACGGAGGAGGCGCTGCGCGAGCGCGTCCTCGCCGCCGCACTCGGCGTCCCGAGGGTTCGCGAGGTGCACAACCTCCGTGTGGTGACCGTGAACGGCGGCGTGGAGGTCGGGCTGCACATCAAGCTCCCGGGAGAGCTCCCGCTGGCCGAGGCGCACGAGGTCGCGTCGCAGGTGGAGCGGGCGATCGCTCAGGCGGTTCCCGCGGTCGTCTCCGTCCAGACGCACCTCGAGCCGCTGCGCGAGCCCGCCCCCGGCGAGCGCCTGACGGAAGCGGACGAGCGCGCGGTCGCCGGGATCGTCCGCGAGCTGACGGGCGAACCGCCGAGGGAGGTGCGCTTCATCGAGACGCAGGACGGCGTCCTGCTCTTCGTGACTGTTCGGATCGCGGGCGGCTCGCTCGCCGAGGCCCACGAGCGTGCGAGCGAGATCGAGGAGCGGATTCGCGCCGAGCTGCCTGAGATCGCCGACGTCGTGGTGCACACCGAGCCGTGAGGCTGTGCATGTTCAGCCCCAAGGGGTCGCATCTCCAGCGCGGGTGGCCGGGTCGCATCGACGGCGACCGGGTGATCCAGCTCGCGGCGCAGACGCTCCAGTCCTACTTCACGGGCGGCGGGCAGGCGCGCGAGCACGCGGAGTACCCGCTCGCCGAGGTCGACCTCCGGCCGCCGGTGCTGCACCCACCGTCCGTCCGAGACTTCTACGCCTTCGAGCAGCACGTGAAGACGGCGCGGGCGAAGCGAGGCCTCGAGGTGCCGGAGGAGTGGTACCGGATCCCCGTCTTCTACTTCTCCAACCCGAGCGTGATCTACGGGCCTGAGGACGAGATCCCGTACCCGGAGGGCACGAGCGAGCTGGACTACGAGCTCGAGGTCGCGGCGGTAATCGGCGCGGAAGGCCAGATCGGCGGCTTCACGATCATGAACGACTGGTCCGCGCGCGACCTCCAGCGGGAGGAGATGAAGGTCGGCCTGGGGCCGGCGAAGGGGAAGGACTTCGCGACCAGCCTTGGCCCGGTCGTCGTTACGGCGGACGAGTTCGACGGCTCCTCGGCGGCCATGGTCGCCCGCGTGAACGGCGAGGAGCGCTCACGCGGAGAGCTCTCCGACCTCTACCACCCGTGGCAGCGGATCGTGGAGCAGGCGGCGCGCAACACCGAGCTCCACGCGGGCGACATCCTCGGCTCGGGAACCGTCGGCACCGGCTGCATCCTCGAGCACGGCGACGGCCGCTGGCTTCAACCGGGCGACGAGGTCGAGCTCGAGGTCGAGGGGATCGGCGTCCTGCGGAACCGGATCGCGGCCGGCTAGCCGTCCCTAAAGGTCCTTGCGGGCGAAGGCGGCAATCGTCGCCCCGAGGACGACCGCGAAGTAGGCGAGAACCCACAGCGGCAGGTTGGCGCCGCCGGCCTCGGAACCCCCGAACGGCCCCAGCTGGATCGCGAGGCCGGTGAGCCCGCGGCTCTCGGACGTGATCCGGTACAGCGCGTCCTGGTAGAGCGCCTCGAACGGGAGCGCCCAGGAGGTCCGGTCGGCCACCGTCTGAAGCGTCTCCGAGTTGAGCGCTTCGCCGATCTGGCCGAGGAGCCCGGCGACCAGTCCGGCGCCGAAGACCATGAAGACGGCGATGCCGTTGGCGGTCGCCGAGAGGAAGACCGATCCGAGGAGGGCCAGGGCGCCGATCACCAGCACTCCGGCCGCAAGCTGGATGCCCGGACGCAGGAACTCATCCGGCCACCAGTCGCCGGCGGCCCGCGTGATCAGCGCGCAGGCGGTGTACACGGCGAGGACGTATGGGATGCAGACGGCAGCGGCTCCGAGGAAGCGCCCGACGAGCAGCGCGCCGCGCCCGACCGGCCGCACGACTAGAGGCTGGAGGAGGCCTCGCTCCGCATCGCCTCGGACGACCCCCAGCGTCAGGAAGGCGGCGAGCACGGCGCCGAGGAAGAGCGTCCCGAACATCGAGAGGCCGAAGAGCGTGCCGCCCGTCAGCTCCCGCTCCTCGACCGGCAGGGTCCCCTCGAGCTCCGTGACCTCCTCGAACGCCGTGTCGGCGCCCAGCCAGAAGAGCCCGAGATAGACCGCGGTCAGCACGAGAACGACGTGGAAGATGCGGCGCCGGAGCGCCTCCTGGAGCGCATAGCCCGCCACGACGGGCAGCGCCCTCACGTGGTGTCGCCTCCGACGGCCTCCAGGTACTCCTCCTCCAGGCTCGTCGCGAGCACGCGGACGCCGTAGATCCGCCGCCCCTCGCGGACGAGCTCTTCGACGATCCCGGGTGCGTCGTCGCGTGCCGCGCTCGGAAAGAGGCGGACGCCGTCGTCGGTCTCGACCTCGACGCCTCGCGCGTGTGACAGCTCCTCGGGCCTCCCGGCGGCGACGACGCGGCCGCGCGAAAGGATCACCACCCTGTCGCAGACCAGCTCGACCTCGCTCAGGAGGTGCGAGTTCAGCAGCACGCCGATCCCGCGGTGCCGTAGCTCCTCCAGCAGCGCCCGCACGGTTCTGCGGCCCGCCGGGTCGAGGGCGCTCGTCGGCTCGTCGAGGAGCAGCACCTTCGGCGACCCGACGAGTGCCTGCGCGATGCCGAGCCGCTGCTGCATCCCCTTGGACATGGCGTCGACGCGGACCTCCCGCGCGGACCCCAGCCCTACGAGCTCGAGGAGTTGATGCCGCTCGCTCTCGCCTCCCGCCGAGCGGGCGAGGCGCTGGTGCAGCCGAAGCACCTCGTCTGCGGAGTACCACCCGGGGAAGCGGAAGAGCTCAGCGAGGTAGCCGAGCGCAGCACGAGCCGCGGGCGAGCCGGCCGCCGATCCGCAGATTTCGGCCCGTCCCCGCGTGGCGCGGATCAGGCCGCAGGCGATCTTGACGAGAGTGGACTTCCCGGCGCCGTTCGGTCCCAGCAGACCAAGCAGCTCGCCGGGCTGAACCTCGAGGGTGACTCCCTCGAGCGCCTGGACACGGCCGTACCGCCTGGTGAGATCCTCGACGAGCAGCAACGGTGCCATCGCGCGAGTCTACGAACGGCCCGCGCTAACCTTCGCGCCATGCCCACCTACCAGGTCCGCGGCGACGTCCCGCGCAAACGCCATATCCAGTTCCGCGACAACGGAAGCCTCCTGACCGAGGAGGTCATGGGCCTCGAGGGGTTCACCGGGAACGAGTCGATCCTCTACCACCTCACCTCGCCCTGCCGGATCAAGGAGCTCGGCGACTTCGAGCCGATCAAGCGCGAGGAGTGGGTGCCCGACGCCCACGCGCACCGGCACTTCAAGACGATCGGGATCGAGCCCGAGGGCGACGAGATCTCCGGGCGGAAGCTCCTGATGTGGAACTCGGACGTCGAGATCTCGCTCGTGCGGCCGTCCGAGTCGATGGACTACTTCTTCCGCAACGGCGAGGGCGACGAGGTCTACTTCGTCCACGAGGGGACGGGCACTCTGCACACGACGTTCGGCGACCTGCCGTACAAGGAGGGCGACTACGTCGTCATCCCGCGCGGGACGACCTACACGTTCGAGCCGTCAGGCCCCCAGCGCTACCTCCTCTTCGAGACTCCGGGGCTGATCGAGATCCCCAAGCGGTACCGCAACCAGTACGGGCAGCTGATGGAGCACGCGCCGTTCTACCACCGCGACATCCATCCGCCGACCGAGCTCCAGACCGTCCGCGAGCGCGGCGAGTTTCAGCTCAAGATCCGGGTGCGGGACGGCTACCAGGACTACGAGATCGACTACCACCCCTTCGACGTCGTCGGCTGGGACGGCTACCTCTATCCGTGGACGTTCAACATCAACGACTTCGAGCCGATCACCGGGCGGATCCACATGCCGCCGCCCTCGCACCAGACGTTCCAGGGCCCGAACTTCGTCATCTGCTCGTTCTGCCCGCGCAAGCTCGACTTCGACCCGATGGCGATCCCGATCCCGTACCACCACTCGAACCTCCAGAGCGAGGAGATGATCTATTACGTGGACGGGAGCTTCTCGTCGCGGAAGGGGATCGAGATCGGGTCCGTGACGCTGCATCCGTCCGGGATCCCGCACGGGCCGCATCCGGGTCTCGCCGAGAAGTCGATCGGAATGGCGGAGACGCACGAGCTCGCGGTCATGTGCGACACGTTCCATCCGCTCAAGCTGACGAAGCTGGCGAAGGCGCTCGACGACGGGAAGTACGCGTACTCCTGGTACACGGAGGACGGCGTCCCGGCGTCGTATGACGCCGACCCGGCCGGCGCGACCTCACACTTCTAGGTTCGCGGAGTCCGTCGGGCCGCCGTGGGTGAGCAGTAGCCGGTTCGCCGGGAACTTGAGGATGCGATGGACGGCAGCCCGTACATCGTCCATCGAATCCTGCTCGCCGAGCCAGCTCGGAGGACACAGGCGCGCCCTTCCGTCCCCGCCGAGGATCGTGTCGCCGATCACGGTCGCCTTGTGGCTCGGGAGCCAGTAGGCGACTTCGTCGCGGTTGTGCAGCGGAATCGCCTGGGCGCCACCCGGTAGCTCGTCGTCCTCCGTGAACGTATCCGTATGGCGCACGCGTTCCCCGACCAAGGCGGCTGCGGGCTCGTGCGCCCACACCGTCGCGCCCTCATAGCGGTCGGCGATCACCTGGGCGTCGCGCGCGTGCCAGTAGACGGTGATCAGGATCGCCGGCGGCCCGTGCGCGGCGACGTCCCGGTCGAGGGCCGCCCACAAGGGGTCTGGCTCGTCCGCGGGGACGAGCGGGTCGAACAGGACGAGCGCGTCGCCGGCGACGAGAGCGTAGGACGAGACGATCTCCTCCCAGCCGCCGTTCTCGGCGAACTTCGGCTCCCACTCCGGGTGCGGGGCGGTCCAGTGCCAGAGGCGCGGTGCGATCTCCTGCACGTCGATCAGGGTCGCGTTACCCTCGTTTGCGCTTCGGCGTGAAGCGCAGAACGTATTCGCCGTTGGCGCTCATCACGTGCACGTAGAGCTTGCCGCTGAGGCCGACGTTGGCGGAGCCCGACGGTGCCGCCGTGTCGACGAGTCGCTGGTAGGGATCGCGCCGCGAGTTTGGGCGCGATTCGAGGGCGACCACGATTCGGCCGTCGCCCTCGTCGGACGCGGCGTGCTCGAACCGGAAGACGTAGCCTCCCGGCTCGAACGTGTACGGGCCGATCACCCGCGGCGCCGTCATTCCCCGGACGAGGATCTCGCCCTCCTGCAGCGTCTTGAGCTCGCTTAGGACGCGCTCTGCCTCCGCGTCCGTGTCTGCGCCAGATCCGCCACATCCGGTCAGTGCGAGCAGCACGGTTGCTGCCACCGCCAGACGGGTCAGCGTCTTCCTCATTGCGGCGTTCCGACGCCGCCGGTGCACGGACCGCCGGACTCCGGCGCCCGCGAGCTCAGGCGGAAAGCGCTGACGAAGCGCTCGAGCCGCGCGTCGTCGACTGACCGAAGGCGGAGCTGGCGACCCCAGCTCGAGGCGACGACGGGCCGGTCGAGGCCCTCGTAAGGCGTCACGAGCACATGGCGCTCACGTGCGAGCTCGCGCAGCTTGCCCAGCGCACTATCGGAGAGGTCGGGCTGGTAGGTGACCCAGACCGCGCCGTGCTCGAGCGAGTGCACGCCTTGCTGGTCCGGGATTGGTGCAGCGTAAAAGCCGCAGTTCTGCCACATGGGAGCATGGCGTCCGCCGACGGGCGGGCGCTGGTCGTACGTCACCGCGCCCCGGACGTGGTTTCGCTCGCGGACGTCGAACGACTGGACGCCGACCGGCGCGGCGTCACCGCCGAATGGCAGACGTGGAGCCCAAAGGAATGCGAGCACGCCGAGGATCGCCGTGACTGCCACCAATCCCGCGGCGCGGCGCGCCGGCGTGGGCTGCCTTACGACGGCGCGGAGCGGCCTCCAGGTGAGCGTGTACAGCAGGTACGCGATTCCGAGCGCGGGCAATCCGAGGATGAGGAGACCGGCAGCCGCCGTCGCGATGCCGATCCCATCGCTGTCACCGACCGCGGTAGACAGGAATCCGTACTGCGTGACGATGGCATCCCAGAGCACCGTGACAAAGCGCGGCAGCATCTTGACCAACAGAACCAACATGACGATCAGGAGCGGGATGGTGACCACGATGTACGTCGCGAACACCACTTCCACCCATCGCTTCAGCCGGGGTAGGCGCGTCCCGCCCGGTGCGAGTTTCGGGAAGCGGCTCCGGACGAATGGCCCCAGCTGCGAGAAGAAATCGGGTACTCCCGTCAGATCCGCTAGTACCCAGTAGCCGTCCAGCCGTGCAAACGGGATGAACTGGCGCAAGATCTCCAGATTGATCAGGAGAACGGCGACGAGGAGGAACTCGTAGCCGAACGCAACGGCCGCCGCGATCAGCGCCGAGGCGAACAACAGGTGGAAATACGCGCCGCCGAGCCCGGTGCGGACGCGAGCCCAGCGTCCGAGCCGGTAGCTGTCGGTGACATCGGTGTAGAAGGCCGGAAAAACGAGGTAGACGCCGACGCCCATTCCACGTGCCCTGCCGCCGCCGTAGCGAAGCGCGGCCGCGTGGCCGAACTCGTGGAATACCGCCCCGGCGAGAACGACCGCGACAACGATGAGCAGGAACGCCGGTGTATAGAGGGCGTCGATGAAGGCGCCCGTGAGCCCCCGCTCGAAGTACATCCAGACGTGCGCAAGCACGGCTGCGCCGAGGGCTGCGACAAGGATCGGCGGCGCGAAGAGGTAGCGAAGCACCGAAGCGATCGGGTCGATGACGCGGGGGCGAACGACCCGCATACGCAGGCCGAGCCCGAGCGGTGACGGTCGAGCGTCTCGCTCGCGAATCGCCTCCGCGACCGCAGTCGATCGATCCCCCGCTGCGACGACCCCGGTCGGGATCAGCATCCCGACGACCTGCCTTACGTTGTCCGCAGTCACGAGCCGGTCTCCCGACTCCGTCATCTCTGCGGCAATCTCGTCCAGCGTCCGCTCGCCGTTGGCCCGCTCCGCGACGCGGTACAGGAGTTCCGTCAGCTGAAGGAAACGGTCGCCGCGCTTGACGAGCCATTGCGAGTCGACGAAGCCGGTGCCGGGCAGTTCGCCGACGAGCTCGACACCGTCCGCGAGTACCGGACGCTCGGGGATGTCGACTCGAGCGCCGGCAGCCGTACGATCCATCGAGTCAGCAGCGATCCTGGCCACGTTCGAGTCACCGTAGCGGCGGGCCACTCGAGGCGGCCCGCCGCAACGTTCTACACCGTGCGTCGCTTAGCCCTGGCCGACCGTGCAGCTGAGCTCGAGCGACGGAAGCGCGCTCAGCGCATTGACTACGGCACAGACCTGGATAGCCACGTTGTTGTTCTTGACCTCGATGTTCAGGTTGTTGAGGACACCGCCGTCGATCACGTCGAAGACGATGATGTTGATGAGCGCCATCATGTCGCGCTCGGGAAGCTCCAGCGCAGCCTGGCGCTCGAGTTCCTCGACACTGAGTGGTTGCTTTTCAAGCAGCATCAATTTCCCCTTTACTGCTGAACCGTGCAGCTGAGCTCCACGGAAGGCACCGAAGCAAGAAGGTTCACAACAGCGCAGATCTGAGCCGCCACGTTGTTGTTCTTGACCTCGATGTTCAGGTTGTTGAGGACACCGCCGTCGATGACGTCGAAGACGATGATGTTGATGAGCGCCATCATGTCGCGCTCAGGGAGCTCCAGCGCCGCCTGGCGCTCGAGTTCCTCACTGGTGATCGGGTTCTTGTCGAGCACGGTCATATCCCCCTTAGACGGTGTACGTACCCCGGGCAATCTGACTTCCTCCCCCTCCTTCCCTCCGTCTTTGCGGCCAGACTCGGGGCTGAGAACCGAGGGATTCCCACCGTCTTCCGCGGCAAACATCTATAAGCCGCTTCTTACATAGTCCTTACAAATGCCGCTTCTCCGCTTGCCTGACCCTTTCGACTTCGAGCTCACGACAGAGCGGTTCCGCGCGTTCGGGCCGGACCTCGCAAACCTCTGGCGCGAAGGCGGCTTGCACCGCGTCGTGGACGGAAGAGAGGCGCGGGTCGAGCCGGCGCCCGGCGGCGTGGACGTCGAGCCGCTCGACGAGGAGACTGGGCGGGTCGTCCTCAAGCTCCTCGGCGCGGAGTTCGACCTCGCGGGGTTCGAGCCGGGGGATCCCGTTCTCGCGGCCGAGGCCGTCCGCTTCCGGGGCTTTCGTCCGGCGCTCGCACCCGACCCGTTCGAGATGCTCGTCAGCGCGATCACAGCCCAGCAGATCTCGTTGAAGGCGGCCCGAGCAGTCCAGAATCGCTTCGTCGAGCGCTTCGGAGCTCGCGCGGAGCACGCGTACGCGTTCCCGGCCCGCGAGGCCGTTGCCGCCGCCCTACCGGAGGATCTGACCAGCCTCGGCTTCTCGCGCGGCAAGGCGCGTTACGTCCTCGAGCTCGCCCGCTCGGAGCTCGACCTGCACGCGCTCTCGTCCCTCTCCGACGACGAGGTCAAAGCCGAGCTCACCCGGCTGCCGGGCATCGGCGAGTGGACCGCCGACTGGTTCCTCGCGCGGCATCTCGCACGACCGCGCGCCTGGCCGGCCGGCGACCTCGCCCTGCGTTACGCGGTCTCCGCCTTCTATGGTGACGGCCGCGTGCTGACCATCCCTGAGACCCGAGACCTCGGCGGCCGGTTCGAGCCCTTCCAGAACCTCGCCGCCCACTACCTGCTCGTCGCGAACCGGAATCCCGGATGAACGTCAGGCGCGACGGCGACGTCTTCATCGCGGAGGACGGCGGCACGGTGCTCGGCTCGGCGCGCGCGACCGATGCCGGAGTCGTCCTCGAGCTCGCGGACCCTCATGAGGCCGTGGCGCTTGCGCTCGTCCACGCCGTGGCCGCTGCACAGCCCGAGAGCGACGAGAGGCCGGTCCTCGCCCCGTCGTTCGGCTCCGTCCACCTCCAGACCGACGACCAGAACGGCATCGTGCAGCTCGTCGAGCGCCTCGTCCCCCGCGTTTTCCGCTCCCGAGAGACCGCGGTCTCGCCGGCACGGAACGGCTGGGTCGCCGTCTACAACGAGGTCGCCGACCGCGACCCGCGCCGGCTCGAGCGCCTCGGTCGCGAGCTCTCGAACGCCGTCGGCTTCGTGACCTTCACGATCGGAGTCGAGGACGGCCTCGCCGTCCACTACATCGCCTTCGAGCGCGGACGGCTCCTGGACGAGTACATGTCCGTGCCGGAGTTTCGCGGCCCGCTCGCGCCGGGCGACGCGATCGCCATGCGGGCCAATCCGACGGTGATCGGGCGCCTCACCGGAGCCGAGCCGGGGGCGATTCGCCGGGTCGCCCGCACCGCCGACTCGCCCGTCGACCTCCCGCCTGCCGAGGAGCTGCTCGCGGAGCTTGCGGAGGTCCTCGGGCTCCACGGCGTCGAGTACGGATTCGAGACGGCGCGTGACCTGGAGGGCGCCGTCGTCGTCGAGCACGAATGAAGGTCGTCATGCTGCACGCGTTTCCGCTCGGGCCCGAGATGTGGGCGCCGCAGCGCGAGGCGCTGGAGGGCCACGAGGTACTGGCTCCGAACCTCTACGAGCTCGGCGGCAACTCGATCGACGGCTGGGCCGAGCAGATCTGGGACGGATTCGACGACGACTTCGCCGCGGTCGGCTTGTCGATGGGCGGCTACGTCGCGCTCGCGCTGGCGCGGCTTGCCCCAGAACGGGCGCGAGGCCTGTTCCTGGCGGGTGCCCGGGCGGGCGCCGACGCTGCCGACCGGCAGGCGGCCCGCAACGCCGCCATCGAGACGCTTCGCGAGCAAGGGATCGACGCTTGGGCGCCCACCGCGCCTGCGCCGCCTCCGCCCGAGCGGACGGTGGAGGAGCTGATCCGCGCGACCGAGGCGCTGCGCGACCGGCGGGACTCGACCGGCTTTGTGCGCGACTTCGAGGGCCCGCTCTGGGTGGTCGTCGGCAGCGAGGATCCGTTCCTGCCCGCGGACGAAGCGCGGGAGATCGTCGCGTCGGCGCGGAACGGCCGGCTCGAGGTGCTCGAGGGCGCCGGCCACTTCACAAACGTCGAGCGCCGGAACCGCTTCAACGAGCTGCTGGCTGAGTTTCTCGCGACCGTCTAGCGGCATAGTCCACGAACTGGAGCGTCCGCTGGACGAGCACCGGGTCGGCCGATTGGTGTACCCGGCCCCACGGGTCGGACCGGTCGTCGAGCGCCTGCCGGATGAGGTCGCGCCACTCCGGGTCGAGCGCGTTAAGCGCCCACTCGCCGCCCCTGCGCTTCGAGCCCACGACACCGGAGTCGAGCGTGTGGAGCATGCGACAGAGGTTGACGACGACGTAGGCCTGCTTCCAACGGCTGACCCCGCCGGCCTTCGTCGGCTGTGGCGCCCATTTGACCCATTCGGGAATGGCGTCAACCACGTGAGCGCGGAGGTCGCCGGCCGAGATCGGATCGATCAACGTCCTCGGATCCGGGCCAACGAGCGCGACTCCGTGCTGTCGCAGCGACCAGCGTACGACCGCCGTGTTGTCGTGGTTGTCCCACGCCGGCTCCGTCGCGCCGTTGTCGAAGTAGAACCACGGACGCCTCGCCGAATCGAGTTGTCGCAACTGTTCACGCGGGACGTACGAGCCCTCGAGGTGCTGGGCCCAGTGCGTCGGCAGGGTGAACAGCCGCTCCTGGAGCGCCTGCAACTGTCGCTGCTCAGCGGGGGTCAGTGCGCGCTCGGTGACGACGAGGAAGTCCACGTCGCTGTGCTCGTCGGCGTCGCCGACCGCGAACGACCCCTGGAGGTAGGCGCCGACCAAGTTCTCGCCGAGCACTCCCCGCGCGCCCGCCACGAGCTCTTCGAGCACGGCGTTCAGCTCGGGGAACGCCGTGGGAGAGGCCACGGCTACGCCGGAACGCCGGCTTCCGTGAGCAGCCCCTTCAACATCTGCGCGTTCGCCGCGCCCTGCGCCACGAAACCGCCGTAGCCCCCGTCGCCCGGTGAGCGGTTGTTGTTGTTGAAGAAGGCGTAGGCGTTCTGCGCCTGCCCGGCGAGCTCGCGCAACGGCTCCACCCACTCGCGCAGCTCGTCCTCCGTGTAGAGATAGTCGAACCGCTCGGCCGCGCTCCCGCCCCGGGCGTTCCACGTCTTCTCGTTCCGTCCGTGGAACCTGACGTAGACCGTCGGGCCGGTGACGGCGAGCAGCGTCCGCGGAACGTTCTTCGCCTCCACCTTCGGCGCGTCCACGACGACGAGGGACATCCCGTGCTCCTCGAGGAACGAGAGCACCTCGTCGCGGACGTCCTCCTCGTACCAGCTCGAGTGGCGGAACTCGACGAGCATCTCGTCGTCGCCCATCTGCTCCCGGGCCCACGCGAGGTAGTCCAGTGAGAGGTCCTTGTAGACGACGTACGGGGGAAACTGGAACAGCGTGCCGCCGAGCTTGCCGGCCGCGCGCAACGGCTCGAGCGCCTCGCGGTAGCGCGTGAAGACCTCGGCGCGGAACTCGCGCGGCGGGCGATCGACCCGGCCCTTCTCGTCGACCGGAGCCGCCTCGCGCAGGTCGGTGGGGAGCTGCTCCTTCTTGACCGGATGCCGCGTCATCACGCCGAAGGCCTTGACGTGCATGACGAATCCGTCCGGGGTCTGCTCGGCCCAGCGGGCGGCCATCGACTCCACCGGAAGCCGGTAGTACGTCGAGTCGAGCTCAACGGTGTCGAAGTGCTCGGCGTAGTACGGGAGCCGCTCGCCCGCCTTCATCCCCGGCGGATAGAAGTGCTTCGAGAGCGCCTCGTCCGCCCAGGAGCAGGTGCCGACTCGGATCTGCCCGGCCACAACTCCAGAATCGTGAGAGGGCCCCGGTCGGGGCCCTCTCAGGTGCGTTCTCTCTAGCGGCGGACTCGTGCCGTATTTCGGCTGAACAGGCTCAGCGCCGGAGCCAGCGTCGCCGAGGTGCAGCGAGCGGGCGGGAGCTGGCCGGGTGCCGCGGAAAGCGGCGGAGTGCAGCCGGGTGCGCTCGTGACGTCGCGTTCAGGCACCGACGTCGAGGCGCGGATGAACGTGGTGCGGTAGCGGAGCCGGATCGTCCGCACGAGACAACCGCGGGAGTTCGTGCGGCCGAAGGCCACGCGGCCCGTCCTGCGCGCCGTCCGGCCGGCGAGGATGTTGACCCGGACGCCGCGAACGGGCTGTCCGGCCTCGCTGACGCAGGCGGTGACGCGGGCAAACCGCCTCTTGCTCCGGGCCTTCTTCTTCAGCTTCTTCGCGGTCACCGCGAGCTGAACCGGCAGCCGCGTGTACGACGTGCTCTGCGCGGCGTTCGCCGGGTTCAGCGTTGCAGTCCCTGGCTGGTACGGGACGAACAGCGCGTTCCACGGATACGTCCCGCGGGTGTTCGGGTTGCTGAAGACGCCCGCCACCGAGAACGCGGCCACGATCAGCGACGCGCCGGCAGCCGCACCTTGCGGCGGCGGGACGTACGGCGACGCGAGGCAGATCCGCATCTTCGCGGACGCAAACTGTGCCTCTGCGCCAGTGGTGACCCGGTCGACGTAGATCGGGATCTGGAGCGGGTTTCCGGCGAGCGTCGACTCGATAAGCCAGACGGCCTCGTGGCGGACACCTCCGCCGCAGGGGAACTGCTGCGGATTCACGTACGCGCCCGGATCCCGGGCAGTCACGGTTCCCTGGATCGGCACGCGGGCATTCGCCAGCGCGCGGACGAGGACGATCGCCTCGAGGTCGCCGATTCTCGTGCCGGGCGCCTGCGTGAGCGTGACGCCGTAGCCGAGCGGTGCATAGATGTTCAGGACGCCCGTTGCGTCGTCGTTCTGATCCTGGCCGACCCCGATGACGACGGGGCCACCGCTCCCGGTGGAGTGGCTGGTGCCGGCCACGAGCAGCGACGGGTTGTATGCAGCGAGCGCGTTGCCTCCGAACGCGAGTGCAAGAGCGCACGCGGACAGAAGCAGGACGAAGCGGATTGATTTGGTCAAGAGACCCCCTTTCAGTGGGGTGAGACGGAAATTGCGTGAATCAGTTGCGGATTTCTTCCCGGCGGGTGAGCCGCACAATCCTTTCAGGGCGCTTAACGGGCCGCAAGGAGGCGGCCGAACGGCACCCACTGGCCCTTCGGGCTGTACCGGAACAGCTTCGCGCGGGCGATCGGGAAGTAGTTGCGGGGGGAGGTGCGGACATCGACGCCCGGGAGGAGGAACGGGTTGTCCGTCTGGTTCAGGTGCGTGACCGCCCGCTGGAACGCCGACCGGCTCAGGTTCCGGCCCGACCTGCGCAGCGCGTGCACCATCGAGTGGGCTACCGCCATGCCGTAGTAGTGGTAGACGTCGCCCGCCTTCCGGCCCGGGAGGTAGCGCCGCATGATCTGGCGGTAGAGGCGGATCGCGGGATCGCGGTTCCAGGTCGGCGAGGTCGGATCCTTCAGGTAGCCCATACTGATCGTCCCGGCCGTGGCCCGCGCGCTCGTGTTCAGCCGGATCACCTGCATGATCGACGGCTCGATCGAGACTGAGCTGATGAATGTCCGGGGTCTCCAGGCCTGACGGTGCGCCGAGAGGAAGGCCTGGATCGCGAAGCCCGGCGTCGCGAAGAGCATGAACGTGTTCGCTCCTGAGCGCTTCAGCTGGGAGATCTGCGAGTTGACGTCCGTGTCCGTGGTCTCGTAGCTGCGGACGGCGACGATCCGGCTCGCGCGCCGGCCGAGCCCGCGCCGGAGCCCCTTCGTCAGGTCGCGGCCGTAGTCCGTGTTCTCGTAGAGCACGGCGATCCGTGCGCGCGGCATCGAGCCGGCGAGGTAGCGCCCGTAGATCGCACCCTCGCCGACGAAGCTCGGGAGGTAGCCCATCGACCACGGGTAGCGCCCGCGCTCGGCCTGGAACGTGCTCGCGCCGGTGCCGGTGAACACGTGCGGGACGCGCACCTGGTTCAGGTAGGGCCGTACTGCGATTGCGTGCTCGGTGCCGATCGAGTTGAAGATCGCGAAGACGCGGTCCTGCTGGACGAGCCGGCGGGTCTGGTCGACGGTGCGATTGACCTCGAAACCGTCGTCGACGTACTTGTAGCGAACCTTTCTCCCGAAGACCCCTCCACGGTCGTTGACGTAGCGGAAGTAGGCGTCGGCGCCGGGTGCCACGGAGGCGAAGGCCGCGGCGGGCCCGGTCAGCGGCACGGTCCCGCCGATGAGGATCGAGTTGCCGGTCACGCCCGGGTCGGCGGCCGAGCCGGCGTGGGCGCCGGGCAGCGCCACGAGCGCCGCGAGGGCGAGTGCCGCGAGTACCGGCCTCAACGCGAGACCGGCCGGCGCAGCACGGGCAGGACGATCCTGGCCTCGCCGAGGGCGAGCCGCGACGCGCCCTGCGGGCCCGCGAGATAGAGCAGGTTGTTCGGGTTCTGGGCGGTCGAGACGCCGGCCAGCGTCAGCCGGAAGCGCGAGCCGCGCGGAATCGTCGTCGCCTGGCTCAACAGGCGGATGGTCAGGTTCCTGGTCGTCGAGCGGAGCGTCGTCGTCGGGACGCCGCCCTGGCTGACCACGATCTCCTCCCCGCGCGGCGTGAGCGCCGAGAGCACGGCGACGAGATGCGACCAGCCGGTCGGCGTCGACGCCTTTACGGAGACGAGCGCGTGGCCGAAGGTCTCGTTGAGGCGGCGCGTGGGCGCGACCGTGCGAACGACCTTGCCGAGCCCGTCGATCGTCCGGCGTCCGCGGAATTTCAGCCGGAGCACCCTCCGGGCCGGCAGTCCCGCCGCCTGGTAGGTGCGCGTCCGCCAGGGGTCCGGCGCGAGCTCGATGCGCGGCCTTCTGTCGATCCCGTTCAGTTGGCCTTTCAGGAACCGGTCGAACCACATCCGGATCTGCCCGAAGTAGTACGGCTGCTCGGCGGGCGGATTCGTCGACGGCGCATGGCCGAGGCCGCCCAGGTAGATCCGCTTCGGCCCCCGCAGCCGGCCGAACGCCGCCAGCGCCTCCTGCATGTCGAACGCGTAGTCCCGGCGGCCCTGGAGCATGAAGACCGGTGTCCGGATCCTGCCGAGGTCGGCCCGGACTGAGCGCTGCGCCGCGAACTCGCGGATCGCCGCGTCGTTGCGACCCTGGAGCGCGTCGTCCCTGAGCGCCGTCACCGCTGGATCCCACCGCTCGGGCGGCAGCAGGTTATGGAAGTAGGCGACGAGGCCGGACTTGACGAGCCCCTGCGGGAGCAGGGCGTCGTACAGGCTCGTCCACGTCATCACGGGAACCGCTGCGGCGAGACGCGTACCCGGCATGGTCAGGAGCTTCCACACCGAGCCACCGCCGAGCGAGAAGCCGAGCGCGCCGACTCTCGTGTCGCTCACGCCGGGCCGCAGGCGCAGCCACTGAAGCGCGGCGGCGTAGTCGGCGACCTCGCGCGGCCCGACGAGCGAGGACTGCCCTCCGGACGCGCCGTGCCCGCGCGCGTCCACGGTGAGGACCACGTAGCCGTGAGGCGCGAGGTGCGCCTCCGCGACCGCGTTCGTCACGCTGCGGTTCTCTCCGAGGCCGTGGAGCGCCAGGACTGCCGGCCAGCCGCCCGGCGGCGGGCTTCCCGGCGGCGTGTAGAGCGTCGCTGCGAGCGAGACGCCGTCGCCCATCGGGAGCGTGTGGTCCGTCTTCGTAAAGGCATGTGCGGCGCCCGCCTGGACGGCGAAGAAGACTGCAGCGAGCAGGAGAAAACGGCGACCCACGGCGAAAGAGGGTAGATCAAGTCTCCAGGTTCTTACAATCGCCGAATGAATTCGCGTGCGATCGGCGTCTTCGACTCGGGCATGGGCGGGCTGACCGTGCTCCACGAATGCCTGGTCACCATGCCGCACGAGGACTTCGTCTACCTCGGCGACGGCGCGCGTCTGCCGTACGGCCCGCGGCCGCTCGACGAGGTGCGACAGTTCTCGCTCGAGATCGCCGGCTACCTCGAGGCGCAGGGAGTCAAGCTGATCCTCGTTGCCTGCAACTCGGCGACGTCGGCGGCGCTGCCCGATCTCCAGGAGCGGATCTCGGTGCCCGTCGTCGGCGTGATCACGCCCGAGGCGCACGCCGCCGTCCAGGTGACGCGCAACCGCCGCATCGGCCTGATGGCGACCGAGGCGACCGTCGCCGCCGGGCGGTATGCGGAACTGGTCCACACGCTCGACGCAGGGACCCGGCTCTTCCCGGTCCCCTGCCCGGAGCTCGTGCCGCTGATCGAGGGCCCGGAGCCGTTCGGGGCCGAGACGACGGCTGCTGTCCGCCGCTACGCCGAGCCGCTGAAGGAGGCCGAGGTCGACACGGTGATCCTCGGCTGCACGCACTACCCGTTGATCCGGCCGATCTTCCAGCGCGTCTTCGGGCGGGACGTGACGCTCGTCTTCTCCGCGGAGGAGACGGCACGTGAGGTCGCCGAGACGCTCAGCCGAAAAGGCATCGAGAACGCCCCGCGGCGCGAGGGCGGCTACCGGTTCCTGACGACCGGCGACATCGA
>DASZEE010000012.1:0-11700 GCA_035941215.1 Gaiellaceae bacterium | reverse complement strand
CGTGGACATCTTCGCGCTCTACACGCTGGCGGCGCTCGTCAACGTGGTCGGCCTGCTGTGGTCGGCCGGCGTGGCGATGCGGCTCCGGACGCTCCAGGCTGCGCCGCTCATGCAGCTTCCGGTCTTCCTTTCGCTCTTCTTCGCGCCGGTCTTCGTGCCTGTCGAGCTGCTTGCCGACTGGCTCGAGGCGATCGCGCGCCTGAACCCCGTGACCCTGATGTTGGAGGCCGGCCGAAGCCTGATCGCCGGCGAGCCGACGCGCATCGCCGCCGGCTTCGGCGCTGCCCTGACGCTGATCGGGCTGTTCTCGATCTGGGCCGTGCGCGGGCTGCGGCGGGCCGAGGCGGCGGGCAGCTAGGCGAGCGCTTCGCGGACGCGCTCCTGGAAGGCGGCCACGAGCTGCTCGCTTTCCGGAAGGAGGCGGCCCTCGGGGATCGCGCCGGAACCGGCGCCGCGCTGGACGGACTCGACGAGCTTCGCGTCCTCGCGGCCGACCTGGTCGTCGAACTCGAGGAACTCCGCGATCCAGGCGTCGGCCTCGTCCGGCGCGAAGAAGTAGTCCAGGACCCGGCGGGTCCGGTCGGGCGCGAGGGGCAGGATCGGGCCGACCGAGAGGTTCGGCCGGCCGGGGAAGACGTTGATCCCGGTGTTCGGCCAGATGAGATGGAACTGACCCTCGGGAAGCGGCGCACCGGTCGGGTCCTTGAGCTGCCCGAACTGGCTCAGGTGCCAGGGCCTGCGCTCGAGCCGGTACTCGCCGGGCGAGGTCTCGACCATGGCCGAGAAGCCCGGGTGCGCCACAGCGCAGTGGTAGCACTCGAGGAAGTTCTCGGTCGCGATCTTCCAGTTCGCCGCGACCTCCCAGTCGGCGCGGTGGTGGAACACGAGCGCGTCCACGTCGATCCCTCCTTGAGCGAGCATCGCCGGCACCTCGCCGAGCACCTCCTCGAGCGGCGGCGCCTCTCCGTCGAGGTTGACGAAGCGGAACGGCCCCCAGGCGCCGAGGCGGATCTCGACCAGGCCGAGACCCTCGGCGCCTTCGAGCTCCTCGGACCGGGGTGCCGAGCGCAGCGAGCCGTCCAGCCGGTACGTCCATGCGTGGTAACCGCACTGGAGCGACCTCCTGCTCGCGGGCTCCTCGACGACGATCGACCCGCGGTGGCGGCAGACGTTGACGAAGGCTCGCTCCGTCCCGTCCTCGGCGCGGACGAGGACCACCGGGACCCGGCCGGACCAGCCGGGGACGACGTTCTGCTCGCCGAAGACGCCGACGTACTGCCAGCTGCGGCGGAAGATCGCGTCGTCCTCGCGCTCGAGCACCGCCGGATCGCGGTACCAGCTCCACGGCGTGGTAGCCAGCGCCACGCCGATGCTCAGGTCAAGAACGACGGCGGGTCGTCCAGGACCCCGTCCGCGACGAGCGCGACCACATAGCCGAGAATCAGCAGGACGCCCGTGGCCAGATGGAGCTGGATGTTCCGCGCCATCGCCGGCATGAGCGCGTACGGCTGGTCGTAGGACGACTTGAGCGCCCGGTAGACGGGCAAGGCGAGCGGCGCGGCTGCGAGGGCGATGATCGCCGGACGGACGATCCAGCCTGCGACGGCGAACACCACGATCAGCACGAAGGCCAGCGCGACCGCGGCGGCGTAGCCGTTCACCACCACGTCCTTCGAGAGACGAACGGGAAGGGTGCGCTTCCCGGCCGCGGCGTCGGCCGGCCGGTCGGGAACCTCGTTCACGTAGAGGACGAGCGCGATCAGGATGCCGACCGGAATCGAGACAAGGAACGGCTCGAGGGCGTACTCCTGCGCCTGGACGTAGTAGGCGCCGAGAACCATGATCGGCCCGAAGCCGAGGAAGACATCGATCTCGCCGAGCCCGCGGTGCACGAGCTTCAGGGGTGGCGCCGTGTAGAAGACGCTGAGGAGCGCCCCGGCGATGCCGAGCCAGAGCAGATCCCAGCCCCGCGTCGCCGCGAGGTAGACCCCGATCCCGATTCCCACGGCGTAGAACCCCGCCGAGAGCAGCGTGATGTCGCGCAGCGTGAGCAGCCCGTAGTGGACGACGCGCGAGCCGCCGCTGAACTGTGTGGGATTGACGTTGGCCGCGTCGGCGCCACTCGTCGTGTCGAAGACGTCGTTCGCGACGTTGAGGCCGAGGTGGATACAGGCGCCGCCGACGAGCGTCACGAGCGCCAGCCACCAGCTGAATCCGTCCGCCCAGGCCGCGACCGCGATGCCGAGGAGGATCGGCACGAACGTCGCCGTGAGGAACGGAAGCCGGGTCGCCCGGAGGAACAGCCAGCCGAACGAGAGCTTCGGCCGCACCTCGCGCCCGGTCTCCTCCGAGACCTGCTCGAGGTAGCGGTGCGCCTGGCCGACGCCGCGCTCCGAGTACTCGAAGAACGACATGTCCTGCTCGTCCCAGCCCTGGACCCGCTCTGGTGTGAGCTCGAGCCCGTTCTCCGTCCACCGCAAGGGCCCCCAGAGGGAGACGTATCGCCGCTCGTCGTAGCCGACTCCCGGCTGCGGGCGGATGTGGCTGAAGACGACGTTGACTTGCTCGCCCTGCGGCGGCTGCGCCTCGCCGGCCACGGCTCGCAGCACGACGGTTCCGTTCTTCTGGTCGACCTCGAACTCTGTCGCGACGGACATCGGATAGCCGTTGGCGTCGACGAAGGCGATCACTGCATGCTCGAAGCGCTGCTGCAGCCCACCGATCAGTTCCGGCGTGGGCTTCACGCGAGCACGGGCGACACGTCGAAGACCTGCGGCGGCCGGTCGGTCCGCCCGTCCTCCCAGAGAAACGCCTTCCTCGGCCGGATCTCGATCACCGAGCGCTCGAAGAAGAGCGGAAGGGCGACGCGCTTCCCGAGGAAGAAGTCGATCGCAGGCTCCTTCTTCCGCCAGAGCGGCAGCACGCGCTCCCAGCCGGCGTGGAGGTCCGAGTCGTCGACTTGCGCGTCGCCCTGAATCGTCGCCCGGGCGATCTGGCCAGGCTCGACCGCGGTGGGATCCGTGATCGCGAGCGACACCTTCGGGTTGGCCTTGATGTGTTCCAGCTTCTTCGAGAAGAGGATGCTCGAGGTGAGGTAGATCAGCTCTCCGTCGTAGAGCGGGATCAACGGGTGGGTCACCGGCCGGCCCGAGGGGCTGACGACGGTGAGCTCGCTCACGAGCGCGGTCTCCAGGAGGGCTTCGACCGGTTCGGGGAGGACTCCCATCGTCTGGACGATATCCCTAGCTGCGCCGCTCGACGACAATGTGCGTGAGCGCCTCCAGCTCCGGACGATGCCCCCGGCCCTCGAGCTCGCGCCGCGCCTCCGCTGCGTAGCGCAGGGCGACCTTGCGGGCCCGGTCCAGTGCTCCCGTCTGGGCGACTCGGACGAGAGCACCGTCCAGTGGGCCGCCGGCCAGCGCCTCCCGAACGACGGGGTCCTCGCGGGCCGCAAAGATCAGCGGCAGGGTGGGCGTCCCCTCGCGCAGGTCGTTCCCCGCGAGCTTCCCGGTCTCGATCGTCGTACCGGCGCAGTCGAGGATGTCGTCGGTGATCTGGAAGGCGACGCCGAGCGCGAGCCCGAATCGGCCGATCGCGTCGTCGCGGCTTCCGAGGAGGCACGCGGCGCGGAAGAGCTCCGCCGTCTTGAGCGTGCAGCGGCGGAGGTACTCCTCCTCGGTCGTGTCCGGCTTGTGGGCCTGGGCGTGCTGAAGCGCTTCGCCGCGGACGAGGGCCAGGGCGGCGCCGGCGAGCAGTTGCACGCCTTCCGCGTCCCCGGTTGCCGAGAGCTCCGAGAAGGCGCGCGCGAACAGGTAGTCACCCGTCGCGCGGGCGCCGACCGAACCGTGCGTGCGCCAGGCGGTCTCGTGCCCGCGGCGGAGCGCCGCACGGTCGATCAGGTCGTCGTGGACGAGGCTCGCCATGTGGACGAGCTCGACCGCGGCACCGGCCGGCACCGGGTCGTGGGCCTCCGCCGAAGTGAGAAAGACGAGCAGCGGTCGCAGCCGCTTTCCGCCGGCTGCGAGCGCCTGAGCACCGGCGTCCGCGACGGTTCCCGGATGACTCGCGACCGTCTCGCGAAGGCAATCCTCCAGCGCCGCCATGTAGGCGTCGAGCCCGGGGGCCTCCTCCACGGCGGCGAGAGCGGTCACCTGGCTTCGCCCACCAACAGGACGACGATGCCGCCGCCGAGCAGACGGTGCGCGACCGGATGGAAGCCGGCGGCCCGGACGCGCTCGACGAGCTCCGCCGGACCGGGAAAGCGCCGCACACTCGCCGGCAGGTAGCTGTACGCGACGCCGCCGGAGATCACCTTGCCCGCCAACGGGACGAGCCCGTCGAACCAGGCCTTGTAGAAGAGGGCGAGCGGGCCCTTCGGCCGCACGATCTCCAGGATGGCCAGCCTGCCGCCCGGCTTCACGACTCGGCGGAGCTCCCGCAGCGCGAGATCGAGGTCTTCGGCGTTTCGGACGCCGAAGCCGACCGTCGCCGTGTCGAAGGCGCCGTCTCCGAACGGCAGGCGCAGCAGATCTCCTTCGAGCCACTCGATCTCGGTCGACTTGCGACGGGCGCGCTCGAGCATCGCCCGGGAGAAGTCGAGGCCGGTCACGATCCCGCCCGCCGACCTGGCCGCGAGGGCGAGGTCGCCGGTCCCGCAGCACGCGTCGAGCACCGTGTCGCCGGGGGCGACCACAGCGTCGACGGCGAGCCTCCGCCACCGGCGGTCGAGGCCCGCGGTCATCGCATGGTTCATCGCGTCGTAGACCGGCGCGATCCGGTCGAACATGGTCCGGACGCCGTCGGCCGGGAGGTGGCCGGTCCGCGCCGTCACCGGGCTACCCGCCGGAGGGGCCCTTGGAGGCCTCGAGGAAGGCCGCGATCTGATCCAGCTGCTCGTCGGTCAGCGTCTCGCCGTACACCGGCATCACCTGGTTGCCGAACTGACGCGGATTCGCGACGTACGCCTTCAGCCGTGCCGCGTCCTGGTCTGCCCCGACGTCCGAGAGGTCGGGCGCGCCGAGGTTCGCCACCCCGGAGCCCAGGTAGATGTGGCAGTTCGTGCAGCCAGACTCGGCGAAGAGCTGGGCGCCTTCCTGCGCCTCGCCCTCCGGGATGTTGTTCTCCTCGATCCAGCGCGCAACGTCGCCCGTCGCGCCGGTGCCCTCCTCCGCGACCGCGCCCTTGTACGTGAGGACGCCCATGGAGGCGATGGTCAAGAGCGCCGCGATCACGGCGACCGGCCGCCGGGAGAGCCGCCGCTCCTGCCGCCTGTCGATGAACGGCAGCGCCAGCAGCAGGATCAGGGCGATCGTCGGAATGCCGACCGTTCCGAGCACGACCGAGTCCGGCCACTTGAAGATCCGGAGGAGGTAGAAGAGGAAGTAGAAGTACCAGTCGGGCCGCGGGATGAAGCTCGTAGTGCCGGGATCGGCCTTCTCCTCGTACAGCACGCCGAGCGCGCCCGAGGTCGAGGCGCCTTCCGGCTCCGTGGCCTCGTCCGCCGTGAAGTACCACACGCACGCGAGCCCCACGATGACGATAACCACGACGAGGCTCATCACCGTGTCGTGGAACATCGCGTACGGGTGGAACGCCTTCCCGCGGGTCTCGACGTCCTCCTTGTAGCGCTTGTGTTGCGCCCGGCGTTCGTCGAGCGCGCTACTCACTTCGCGGCCTCCCTGCACGGGCGCGAGGCCTGACCAGGCCTCCGTCGCCGGTCGGTACCGGCTCCGGGCGCTCCCGGCCGGCCTCCTCGTCGGACCACGGCGGCGAGCTGACGCCGAGCCGGACGACGAGATAGAGGTGCAGGAGGATCAGGCCGATGAGCGCTCCGGGGAGAAGGAGCATGTGCGTGGCGTAGAAGATCGTCAGCGTGTTCGCGCCGATCTCGTCACCCCCACGTAAGAACTGCGCCAGGAACGGGCCGACGATCGGACCGGTTCCGTTGAGGTTGATGCCGACCACGGTCGCCCAGTAGGCCGTCTGGTCCCACGGGAGCAGGTAGCCCGTGAAGCCCATGAGGAGCGCCAGCGGCAGGATGAGCACGCCGACGATCCAGTTCAGCTCGCGCGGATATTTGTAGGCGCCGAAGAGGAAGACCCGGCCCATGTGGAGGAAGAGCAGGATGATGAAGACGCTCGCGCCCCACCGGTGCATGCCGCGCACGAGCCAGCCGAGCGTGACGTCGTGCGTGATGTTCCGGATCGACTCGTAGGCGTGGTCCGGGTGCGGCTTGTAGTACATCGCGAGGATCACGCCGGTGCCGAGCTGGACGAGGAAGGCGGTCAGCGTCGCCGACCCGAGCGTCTGGAACCAGTTGATGTCCGACGGCACCTTCCGGAAGAGGAAGTACCTGACTCCACCGACGATCCCCGAGCGCTCCTCGAGCCAGTTCAGCGGGATCCAGACGATGTAGAGGATCTTTTGGGTGATCGACCGCTTGCGACGCCGTGAGGGAGGCGGGACGACGGCCATGGCTTAGGGCTCCACGTCCTCGGGTTGGATCGGATAAAGGAACGCGGTGAGCCCGTCGACGGCCTCGCCCGGCCCCTGGAGCTGGTACGCCGTGATCTGCGCGTCCGCGCCCTCGCCCTCGACCTCGCCGACGCTGTACTGCGCGAGCAGGTGGAGGTTCTCGCCGACGATCGAGTACTTGTAGCGGTCGAGCGCGCGGACGGGCGGGCCGGCGATCCGGTTGCCCTCGGTGTCGTAGGCGCCGCCGTGGCACGGGCAGCTGAAGTTCGCCGGCTGGATCGGAGTCAGCGTCAGCTCGGCCTGTTCGGTTGTGACCGTCTCGCGGTTCTCGTCCTGCCGCGGCCCGCCGGACTGGGCCGGGCAGCCGAGGTGCACGCAGCGGTTGGAGATGATCGTCATGCTCGGCAGGCCGTCGACCTCCCCGTTGTTGCGGACGAACGCGGTTCGCCGCGACACCTCGCCCGCCGCCGGGTCGAGCAGGAACGTGGCCTCGCGCCACTCGCCCTCCGGGAAGTTGTCCAGCGGCCCGAGGTCGACTGGGGGCGGGTCGTCGCCCGTGAAGGCGGGCACCACGGCGAAGCCGAGAATCGGCAGCGTGACGATGCCCCCGATCACGGCGCCGAGCCCGAGCGTCGTCACCTCGAGAAAGACGTTTCGCGGGTAGCGCTCGGGCTCCGGCCCGTCGACGGCGGACGGCTCGGCGGCCTCCGGCTCGGGGGCCGGCTTGCGATCCGGCGTCATCACGTCGCGAGCCCAGAGGAACGCGAAGATCAGCGTGATGATCACGCCGGCGACGACGGCCGGTTTGCTGACAACGAGGCCGACGAGGACGCAGGCGATGCCGACGGCGAACCCGACCGGCCAGATGCTCGGTGATGGCAGATGCGGTTTGTTGTCTCCGCCGTGCGGATCCAGTTCGGAGCCTCCTCGCGCTCGTCCGCGGCGAGTCTACGAAACGGATTACAGCGGCGGGGGGCTCACGGTGTCAACGACGCAACAATCGCTGCAAGTTCAGTCCGGGGAGAGCGCCTCGCGCAGTGCGTCGGCCTGCGTGAGCTCCCTCCCGTCCGCGATCGCAGCGGCGAACGCCGGGTCCGAGGCGTGGCGGTCGAGCGCCCGCTCGTAGCGCTCTCGCTCGAAGGAGAGCATCCTGAGGCCCGACCGCTGCTCCATGACCTCGACGGTGGCCCATAGGCGCCCGGCGCGGGCGAGATCGCCCGACACAGCGGCCGTCGATGCAAGGCCGGCCAACGAGTAGACGACGAAGCGCGGTGTGTCGAGTTCGCTCGCCAGCGCCAGGCTCTCACGGTAGCGCTCGGCCGCGGCCGCGTAGTCCTTCGCGTCCAGCTCCAGGTCGCCCAGGCCGTGCAAGGACGCCATGACGAATGACTTGTCTCCCAGCTCGCGCATCACGTCGAGGCTTTCCTCGAAGGCCCGCCGCGCCTCGACATGGTGACCCTCGTCCCTCGACTCCTCCCCGATGTAGTGCAGCGTCCGCGCGACGCCGCGCGGGTCGCGGAGCTCCCAACTGAGCCTGACCGCTTCCTCGCGCAGACTACGAGTCCGTTTCGCGTCGCCGAGTGCCCAGGTCGCGTTGCCGAGGCTATTGGCGACTTCCGCGACCCGGCGCCGGTCGCCCAGCGCCCGAAAGAGCTCGAGGCTGTCCTCGAGCACCTCCGCCGCATGCCCGAACTCGCCTTGCCAGAACAGGAGCGACCCGAGGACGTGGAGACCCGCCGCTCGAGTCCTGGCCGAATCGCGCTCAGTCGTCGCCCGGAGCGCGCGCTGCAGCCAGCGGCGACCTTCCTCCTCATGAGCGCGAAGGTGCCAGAAGGCGAGCAGGGACTCAGCGAGCCGAACGCAGAGGTCGAGATCGCCGTCCTCGAGAGCCCAGGCCAGAACCGCCCGGAAGTTATCGTGCTCGGCCTCGACGCGATCGAGCCACTCTCGTCCCGGTCCGCGAAGGTGGGGACTTGCGGTCTCCGCCAGCCGGACAAAGAACTCCGCATGACGCCTGCGCATCTCGGCCCGCTCGCCGGTCAGCTCGAGCCGCTCGCGGGCGTACTCGCGAACGGTCCCGAGCATCCGGAAGCGCGCGCCGTCCTCGCGGACGAGGTTCTTGTCGACCAGTGACGTGAGGGTGTCCAGGTCGGCATCGCATACCGCTTCGGCCGCGTCGACCGTCCACCCGCCGCGGAAGACGGCCAGGCGGTCGAAGAGGCGGCGCTCCTCCGACGTCAGGAGCCCGTAGCTCCACTGGATCGTCGCGCGCAGGGTCTGTTGCCGAGCCGGCACTCCGCGATTGGCCGCCGACAGCACGGAGAGCCGACGCTCGAGGCGCGCCAGGAGCACCTCGGGCGACAGCACCTTCATCCGGGCCGCGGCCAGTTCGATCGCCAGCGGCAGGTTGTCGAGGCGGTCGCAGATCGCGGCCAGCTCCCGGTAGTCCGCCTCGAAGTCGTATCTCGCGGCTTCGGCGCGCTGGCGGAAGAGCTCGACCGCGGGGGCCTCTGCGAGCGGGCTCAGGCGAAACTCGTGCTCCCCGGCGATCCGCATCGGCTCGCGGCTCGTCGCCAGCACGGCGACACCCGGCCCGGCGACCAGGAGCCGTGCGATGTCGGGCGATGCATCCACGACCTGTTCGACGTTGTCGAGCACCAACAGGTGTTGCCGCGCGCCGAGCTGCGCGATGAGGTCGCCCTCGATCCCCAGCGCATCCGCGATCGTCGGCAGCACCACTTCGGGATCGCGAATCGGCGCCAGGTCGACGAACGTGACGCCGTCGTCGTACGACTCGACGAGCTCCTGTGCCGCGGCGGTCGCGAGTCGCGTCTTCCCCACGCCGCCGGGCCCCGTGATCGTCACCGCCCTGGCCCGGTCTCGCGCGAGCAGGCGCACCAGATCACCGAGCTCGCGCTTCCGGCCGACCAACGGAGACAGGTCGATCGGGAGTCGCGCCTGATCGAGACTCCGAAGCGGCGGGAACTCGCGATTGCCGAGCTGGAACAGCCGAAGCGGCGCCGGGAGGTCCTTGAGCCTGTGCTCACCGAGGTCGCGAAGCTCGAAGGCGTCGTCGAGCAGGTCTCCGGTCGGTTGCGTGAGCAGAACCTGTCCGCCGTGCCCGGCCGCCATTACGCGGGCGGCGCGGTGCACGTCCATCCCCACGTAGCCACCGTCCATGACGATCGGTTCACCGCTGTGGATGCCCATTCGGACCCGGAGACCGGTCCCGTCGAGCGCGTCCTGCGCGGCGAGCGCGGCCGCCACCGCGTCGGGCGCTCGCTCGAACACGACGAAGAACGAGTCGCCGGCGGTGTCCACCTCGAGGCCCGAATGCTCAACGACCGCCGAGCGGATGACGCTGTTGTGCTCCGCGAGGACGTCGGGGTAGCGCGCGCCGAGCTCGTCCAGCAGCCGGGTGGAGCCTTCGATGTCGGTGAAGAGGAAGGTGACGGTTCCGGTCGGCAGGTCGAGCACGCCGACAGGATGCGCATCTGCCCGCCCGATTGCTAGCGGCGGCCGCGGCTCACAGTCAGGTGGACCCGGGTTCCTCGCGCCCTGCGAGCCCCGGGTCGCGGGCTCTGGGCGACCACCCGGCCGCGTGCCCGGGTCGAGCGCTGCCGCCGGACCCGCCCGACGCGGCAGTTCACACGGCGGATCCTCGTTCGCGCGGTCGCAAGGCGGAGCCCGACGACGCGGGGCACCCGGCAGCGTGGCGCCGGGCGCGCGGCCGGACAGGCCGAGCTGCTCGTGCCCTCCGCCTCGAGCCGGTACAGGGGGCCGTCTCCGGAAGTCGCGTAGACACGGCCGCAGGCGTCCTCACCGAAGGACGACAGGCCGGGAACGCCGAGGCCGAGTTGCCGGTCGTCCTGCGCGTTCGGGGTCGCCAGGCGAACCGACCACAGCGGGTTGCGGCAGTAGTCGCCGTACACGTAGCGGCCTCTCAGCGCGGGCAGCGCCGGGTCCCGGACGACGTAGCCGCCGGTGACCGAGCAGCCGCGAGAGTGCGAGTACTCGTGAACCGGCGCGGCCTGCGGGGGTAGCGGTCGGCAGCCGGGCTCGTCGGAGTTGCCGTCGAAGACGTGCCGTCCTTCCCAGCAGCCCCAGCCGTAGTTCGCGCCTCGCCCCCGGCCGGGCGCCGGTGCGAAGTCGATCTCCTCCCACTCCCCCTGGCCTACGTCGCCGATCACCAAGTCGCCGGTCTCGCGATCGAAGGAGAAGCGCCAGGGATTCCGGAGGCCGTACGCCCAGATCTCTCCGCGGCGGCCGCTCTGGCTGGTAAAGGGGTTGTCCACGGGCACGGTGTAAGGCGCCGAGCCGGTCCCATGAGGATCGATACGGAGGAGCTTGCCAGACAGCGAGTTCAGGTCCTGGCCGTTGAAGTCCGGGTCACCCGCGCCACCACCGTCACCGGTGCCGATCCAGAGATACCCGTCAGGGCCGAACTGCAGCTGGCCGCCGTTGTGGTTCCCACGCGGATGCGGAATCGAGAGGACGATGCGACGGGAGGCCGGCGCTGCGCGGTCAGCAGTCGCCCTGCGGAACTCTGCGATCGTCATCGCTCCGTCAGGGCTTCGGGCCGTGTAGTAGACGTAGAAGCGGCCGCTCGAAGCGTAGTCCGGAGGGAAGGCGATCGACAGCAGGCCCCGCTCGCCGCCGAAGGACACGAGGTTCCGGATGTCCAGGAACGGCACCCTCAGCGGCACTCCTCCACGAACGACGCGGATTCGGCCCGGCTGCTCGACCACGAAGATGCGCTGACGGTCGCCCGTCGGCGCGGCGACGTAGACCGGCGAGATGAAGCTTCCGACCCGGACAAGCCTCGGGTCGCCGGTCGACTCCCGACCAGCCCAGCTGAGCCCGGCGAGTGCTCCGAGCGCGGTGACGGCCCCGAGGGCTGCGACGAGCCTCGCCATCCTCATACCTAGGGACGAGCGACGGGCCGGGTCGTTAGTACGCAGGTGGCCGACGCGCTTCGCGCCGGTGGCTGAGCCAATTGAGCGCCTGCCCGATCAGGATCACGCCGAGGAAGATCAGGCCCACGATCAGCATCGCCGTGATGATCTTCTTGCCCTCCTCGGCTGCGGACGGGCGCTCCTCCTCGGCGGCTGCCGCGAAGAGGGTCAGCAAGGTGAGGGCCAGGGACGCCACGGCGCGACTATAACCGACCAACCGGGCGTGGGCCTCCAGCGCCTGTTCGACGCTCTCGTCACCCCCGGTCTCGCG
>DASZEE010000011.1:0-23818 GCA_035941215.1 Gaiellaceae bacterium | reverse complement strand
CGCGTGCGTCGCGGATCGTTCTCCGGTAGCCCGGCGATCTCAACGACGGCGAACACCGCCTGCCAGACAGCGGCGTAGAGGATCGCTGACTCGCCAGGCTGAACAGATGGACGCTTGGAGGAAGAGTGCGCGCGTAGCTCGTCCGGAGAAACACGAGCGTCGAGCGGCCGATCCGCGCGACCGCGCACGAGCAGCCAGGCGCTCAGAGCCGCTCGATGACCCCGGCAATCGCCTGGCCGAAGCCGATGCACATGCAGGCAACGCCGTAGCGCTCGTTCCGCCGCTCGAGCTCGCCGAGAAGCGTCGCGGTCACGCGCGCGCCGGTGGCGCCCAGCGGATGGCCGAGCGAGATGCCGCCGCCGTTCGGGTTGACGTCCTCGCGACGGTCTTCGAGGCCGGTGTCCTTCAGGAACTGCAGCACGACCGACGCGAAGGCCTCGTTTACCTCGATCACCGCGATGTCGTCCCAGGAGAGGCCGGCACGCTCGAGCGCCTTCGCGCAGGCCTCGGGGTTCCCGTGCAGCATGCGGTAGGGGTCGACTCCCGAAAGGCCGAAGGAGACGGAGCGTGCCCGCGCCTCGAGTCCCAGCCGTGAAGCAGCAGCCTCCGACGTGATCAGCACCGCCGCGGCGCCGTCGCAGATCTGGCTCGAGTTGCCGGCCGTCACCTTGCCGTCGGGGATGAAGGCCGGCGACAGCGAAGCGAGCTTCTCCGCGGAGGTGTCGCGCCGCGGTGTCTCGTCGACGCCGAACAGCACTCCCACATGCGGGTTCATCAGCTCGACTGGGACGATCTCCCGCTCGAACCGGCCTTCATCGATCGCCGCGATTGCGCGTCGATGCGACTCCAGCGAATACGCGTCGAGCTCTTCCCGCGAGAGCCCCCACTCCTCCGAGATCACTTCGGCGGAGATCCCCTGTGGGACGATCTGCCAGCGCTCGGTCAGCTGCTCCGACAGGTCGCCCCCGTTCGATCCCATCGGGACGCGGGACATCATCTCGACGCCGGCCGAGACCACCACGTCGAGCTGCCCGGACCAGATCGCCGCCGCCGCGTTGAAGTTCGTCTGCATCGACGAGCCGCACTGCCGGTCGACCGTCGTCCCCGCCACGGTTTCGGGCCAACCGGCCACCAGCGGCACCATGCGGCCGAGGTTCCAGCCCTGCTCGCCGATCTGGGTCACGCAGCCAAGCTGGACGTCCTCGATCTCGCCGGGTTCGAGCTCGACCCGCTCGACGAGACCGTTGAGCACCTGCGCTGCGAGCTCGTCGCCCCGGATCGAGGAGAGCGCACCGTTCCGCCTCCCGATCGGGCTGCGGACCGCATCGACGATGTAGGCCTCGGACGTCACTGCCGTACAGCGTAGAGACGCCACTCGCCCGGAACGCCCTTCAGCTCGTGGGCGCCACGGTCCTCGAAATCGAGCCCAGAGCCGGCGACGAGATCCTTGACCGTGCTGGAGACGAGCACCTCGCCGGGCACGGCCTGCGCGGCCACTCGCGCACCGATGTGGACGGCCACGCCCGCAATCGCATCGTCGGCGGCGACCTCGATCTCCCCGACATGCACTCCGGCGGAGATGTCGATTCCGATCGGACGCAAGGCGCTGCGGATTGCCTGAGCACAGCGAACCGCCCGAGCGGGCCCGTCGAACGTCGCGAGGAAGCCGTCTCCCGCCGTGTCGACCTCGTTCCCGCGAAACCGTCGGAGCTCACGGCGCACGGTCGCGTGATGCTGCTCGAGCAGGCTGCGCCACCTCCGATCACCGAGCTCCACAGCGTGGCTCGTCGAGCCGACGATGTCGGTGAAGAGGACAGCCGCGAGAACACGGCGCACGTCGGGGCCGCGGCGGACGCCCGTCAGGAACTCCTCGACCTCGTCGAGAATCTGGTCGGGCTCGATCCACGGAGCATGATCCTCGCCCTCGAGCTCCACGAACCGAGCTCCCTGGATCCGCTCGGCGATGTAGCAGCCTTCTTGCGGACGTGAGTCCCGGTCGCCGGTTCGATGGAGGACGAGGGTCGGGACGTGGACGGCGGCGAGGACGCCCCGCACGTCGATGTGGCTGTTCATCAGGATCAGCGCCTTCGCCGCACCCGGGCTCGCGGCGGCCCTCGCGCGGCTCCGCCACCACTCGACCTCAGCAGCACCTGCGTTCGGCGCCATCGTTCCGAGGTCCGCCTCGGATCCCCACTCGCGTTCCACGGCGTCGGCGTAGGCCTGGCGTTCCTCCCACGTCGCGCACCACGGATAGTCGTCGTCGGGATCACGGCGTTTCGCGTACGTCCCGTAGAGCACGAGCGAGGTCGTCCGGTCCGGATACGTCGCCGCGAACAGCATCGAGAGCGGGCCGCCCTCGGAGTACCCCATCAGCGCCGCGCGTTCGGTCCCGACTGCGTCCATCACCGCTCGAACGTCGTCCATTCGGGTCTCGAGATCCGGAAGCCCGCCGGGCCGGTCGGAGAGTCCGGTGCCGCGCTTGTCGAACCGGATCACCCGGGCAAACGACGAAAGCCGCTCGAGCATGTGCGCATAGCCGGGTCCCTGCCAGTCGAGCTCGAGGTGCGAGATGAACCCGGGCACGAGCACGAGGTCGAGCGGTCCGTCCCCCACGACCTGGAACGCGATGTTGACGTCACCGCTCTTGGCGTAGCGCGTTTCAAGTGAGCTCACTGCTGCACGGCGAAGAGCCGCCATTCGCCCGGAACGCCCTTGAGCTCATGCGTCCCACGGTCGGCGAACTCGAGCCCCGAGCCCGCGACGAGATCCTTCACCATGCTGGAGACGAGCACCTCGCCCGAGCCGGCCTTCCCGGCGACGCGGGCGCCGGTGTGAACGGCGATACCGCGGATCTCCGAGCCGGCGAGCTCGAGCTCGCCGGTGTGGAGGCCGGCGCGGATCTCAAGGCCGAGCCGGCGAACCTGGTCCCTGATCGACGCCGCGCACGCGATGGCGCGGGCCGGGCCGTCGAACGTGGCCAGAAAGCCGTCCCCGGCGGTGCTCAGCTCGCGTCCTCGGAAACGGCCGAGCTCGCTGCGGACGAGCGTGTTGTGACTCTCGAGTAACTCCCGCCAACGACGGTCGCCAAGATCTGCGGCGAGCTCGGTCGAGCCAACGATGTCCGTGAAGAGAACCGTGGCCAGGACGCGGTCGAGCGCCGGATGGGGCCGGACCCCGGTCAAGAACTCCTCGATCTCGTCGAGCACGCTCTCGTCATCGCCCAGCCAGGGCATATGGTCGCTGCCCGGCAACTCCACGACCTTCGCTCCGGAGATCCGCTCGCCCAGGTACCGGCTCGCTTCGGCGAGCTCCTCGTCCGCGCGATGCAGCACCAGGGTCGGAACTCGGATCGCGGGCAGCACATGACGGATGTCGTTCATGGCGGTCATCCGCGTCAGCGCAGCAGCCGCGGCCGGGCTCGCGGCGCGAGAGGCGGCGCGCGCGTAGGCCCGGATCTGCTCCTCGTCGTCGGCGATGGAAGGCCCCAGCCGCTGAAGGAGGGGGCGCATTGCGTCGACGCCCCAGTCCTCGAGGATCGATCGCTCCAGCTCCTCGAGCGCCTCCTCGATCGCGCCGATCGGGTAGTCCGGCGCCCACCTCGTCCTCGCCGAGCCACCCACCATCACCAAGGCCCTCGTCCGTTGGGGGTACGTGGCTGCGAAGAGGGCGCACATCGTCGCGCCCTCGGAGTGGCCCAGCACGGCGGCTCGCTCGGAACCCACCGCATCCATCACCGCTCGCATGTCGTCCATCCGGGTCTCGAGAGTCGGGAGGTCGTCGGGCGCGACCCGATCCGAGAGCCCGATGCCCCGTTTGTCGAACATGATCAGGCGAGAAAACGACGCCAACCGGAGATAGAACCGCTTGATCTCCTCCATCTCCCAGCCCGGGTCGAAGCTCTGGACCCAGCCATGGACGAGGACGAGATCGAGCGGACCGTCGCCGACGACCTGGAAGGCGATGTTGACGTCACCGCTCTTGGCGTAGCGCGTCTCTGGAGGCATAGGCTTCATGTTATGGCGGTCACCGCGACCGAGCGAAAGCTGCTGATCGCCGGCGAGTGGGTCGAGACCGGTGAGTGGCAGGAGGTTCGCTCGCCCTACTCCGGCGAGGCGGTCGGCAGGGTCGCAAAGGCCGGCGCCGACGAGACGCGACGGGCTGTCGATGCCGCTGCCGCCGCGATGGAGGAGCCGCTGCCGGCACACAAGCGCGCCGAGATCCTGGTGCGTGTGGCCGGCGCGCTCGGCCGCCGGCACGACGAGGTGGCGAGGCTGATCTCGGACGAGGCCGGCAAGCCCATGAAGGCAGCCAGGGTCGAGGCGAGCCGCGCGATGTCGACGTACACGTTCTCCGCCGTCGAGGCGCGAAAGCTCTCCGGCGGGATGATCCCGATGGACGCGTCGCAGGCGGGCGAGGGAAAGCTCGCGTTCACGCTCCGCCGCCCGCTCGGCGTCGTCGGCGCGATCAGCCCGTTCAACTTCCCGCTCAACCTCGTCGCCCACAAGATCGCGCCGTCGCTGGCGGCGGGCTGCGCCGTCGTGCTCAAGCCCGCGGGCCAGACCCCCCTCTCGGCGCTGCTGCTCGCGGAGCTCGAGGACGAGGCCGGACTGCCGCCGGGCTGGCTGAACGTCGTGGTCGGGCCGTCGTCCGAGATCGGTGACGTATTGGTCGAGGACGAGCGCGTCAAGGTCATCACCTTCACGGGCTCGAGCGGCGTCGGCTGGAAGCTCGCCGAGCGCTCGCCCCGGACGCGGGTCAACCTCGAGCTCGGCAACTCGACGCCGCTGATCGTCGAGGCCGACGCGGACCTGGACGCCGCCGTCGCCGCGACCGCGCAGCACGGCTTCTCCTTCGCGGGCCAGAGCTGCATCTCGATCCAGCGGGTCTACGTCCAGGACGCGGTGTACGACCAGTTCGTCTCCGCTCTGGTGCCGAAGGTCGAGGCGCTGAACCTTGGCGACCCGGCGGACGAGGACACCGACGTCGGCCCCGTGATCGACGAGAACGCCCGCAACCGGATTCTCGAGTGGGTCGAGGAAGCGCGATCGGCCGGCGCCGAGATCCTCACGGGCGGCGAGCTCGAGGGCGAGCTCGTCCGGCCGACGGCGATCGCGAACGCCGGCCCGGACCTCAAGGTCTCCTGCCAGGAGGTCTTCGGCCCGGTCGTGACCGTGAACCGGTACGGCACGATCGACGAGGCGATCGAGCTCGCGAACGGCACCGAGTTCGGCCTCCAGGGCGGGATCTTCACGGGGAGCATTCGAACCGCGATGAAGGCTGCGCAGGAGCTCGAGTTCGGCGGCGTCACCGTCAACGAGGCGCCGACCTTCCGAGCCGACCAGATGCCGTACGGGGGCGTCAAGGAGTCGGGCAACACGAAGGAAGGCCCGGCCTACGCCGTCCGTGAGCTCACCGACGAGCGCGTCGTCGTGATCGACCTCTAGGCGAGGCCTGCAGCACGAGGCTCTCATCCGCGTTCGCTAGATTCGACGCGAGATGGCAGGACTGTGGCCATTCGGCCGCTCCCGTTCGGCGGAGGCGGCGCCCCGCCGCGCGTCTTCGCCGGGCGTGCTCAAGCGCGAGCGCCGCGCGCTGCTTCGCGAGCGCGAGCAGCTCGTCCGCGATCTCGGCGGGATCGTCTACGAGATGTTCCGGCTCGACCGGTTCCAGGTCGAGCTCGTTACGGACCGCTGTCGGACGCTCGTCTCACTCGACGACCGCATCGACGAGATCGACGCGCTGCTCGCCTCCGCGACGACCCGCGGGCCGCGCTGCGAGTGCGGTGCGCCGATCCCTTGGGGCGCGCACTTCTGCCAGAACTGCGGCCGCCCCGCCGGCCCGCGACCCGTCGTGGCCTGCGCGCGCTGCGGCTCGCCGCTTCCCGCCGACGTCCGGTTCTGCAGCAGCTGCGGGACTCCGGTCGAGCTCGCGCCGGAGCTTCCCGAGGACACGGAGCCCGACGGGGAGCCCGTCGACGCCGACGCGGTGGCGGCGGCCGGCGGACGGGAATCGTGAGCCCGACGGACACGACCTGCCCGCGCTGCGGCGCGACCGTCGAGCCGCTGCAGGAGTACTGCGTCGAGTGCGGGCTCCGCGTCCGCGGCGGCGGTGTCGTCCCGACACTTGCGAGCGGGTGGCAGCGGCGGCTGCGCTGGTATCCCGGTGACTGGGTCTGGCCCTCGCTGCTGGCACTGGTCGTCGCCGTGATCGCCTCCGCCGGCGCGATCTGGTGGACACGGGACGCCGGTGGAGCCGGCGGCACGACGGTCGTCGGCGACACCGCGCCGCTTCCCACCGTGCCGACCACGGAGAGCGTTCAGACGACGGGGCCTGCTGCGACCGTGCCGACCCAGACGCGCACGACCACGACCGCGCCACGGACCCGCCCGGCCAGGCGAGCCCTGATCGAGTGGCCACAGGGCCGGAACGGGTGGACGCTCGTCCTCGTCTCCCTCCCCACGTCGGCCGGCCGGCCGGCGGCCGTCGGCAGGGCTCGCGAGGCGATCCGCAGCGGTCTCGACGAGGTCGGCGTCCTCGACTCCTCGGAGTACGCCAGCCTCCACCCGGGCTACTACGTCGTCTTCAGCGGTGTGTACCCGACGATCGGCGCCGCGCAAGACGCGGTGTCGGACGCAGCCGAGGCCGGCTTCGAGAACGCGTATGCGCGACGAGTGACGTCTTAGGCCGCGGCGTCAGCGAGGTGCTGGTGACTGGGGCAGTACTCCCGCTCGGGCAGCGGGGTCCGCTGGCACGGCTTGCCCTTGCGGGTCGTCGCGCGGCAACGCGGGACGCCGCCGTCGAAGGCGCCGGCCTCGATCTGCTCGGTGATGAACGCGACGGCCGCTGTCACTCCCTCCTCGACCGCCCAGGCGACCTGCGCCTGCGCCCTGATCGGGAAGTAGCGGCGGATGTCCTGGAAGAGCGCCCGCTCCGGCTTGGAGAAGTACATCGGGTCGCGCGCGAGCCGCTCCATCGTGTCTTCGCACGCCGCGAGAACCGCACGGCGGTACTCGAGCTGGGTGTCCCGAGACACATGCGGGTCGATGAGATCTTTGATCGAGCGATAAATCGCCCGTGAGTACTGATACATACGGTTCTGAATTGCGAGTTTCTGGGCGTCCATCACTAAGTAGCAGCTCCTCGATTAAGCACCCGCAAACGTCTGTTAAGCGCGCTTTAACAGGTCCTTCACCCGCAGCCTCGGGCGGAGCATAACGAGTTCGGGCCGCTGTTACAAAGTCGCCCCAGAACTTGCCTGAGACGACAACGGCGGACGATCGGCAAGAATAGGCCGCCCCGTGTCGCATGACACCGACAAGCTGATCCGGCAGCTCTCGCTCGTCGCCTTCCTGATGGCGGAGCGACGAGCCCTCACCGCTCGGGACGTGAAGGGGAACGTCGAGGGCTATTCGGAGATGTCGGACGAGGCGTTCGCTCGGCGGTTCTACTCAGACCGCGCGGAGCTGCTCGCTCTCGGCGTGCCGCTCGACTCGCAGCGGGACGAGTTCACCGGCGAGGAGCTCTACACGCTCCGCTCGGAGCGCTACTTCCTCGGCGAGCTCGAGCTCACGGACGACGAGTTGGCTGCGCTCCAGACCGCGTTCTTCCTGCTGGAGGGGCGCTTCGCATATGCGGAGCCGCTCCGGCTCGCGCTCCAGAACCTCGCGCTCGGACGGCCCGCATTCGAGCGGCCGCCCAGCGGAGCTGCGAACCGTGTCGAGATCCGCGAGATCGACTACTCGCCGGAGACGCCCGGAAGGCTCGCCAAGCTCGAGGGCGCGATCTCCAAGCAGCGGACGGTCAAGTTCAACTACCACGCCATCTCGAGGAACGAGGAGCACGAGCGGACGATCGACCCCTACGCTCTGCTCCTCGACGCCGGCCGCTGGTACGTGATCGGCCGCGACCACGACCGCGACGCGAACCGGACCTTCCGCGTCTCGCGGATCCGCGGCGAGATCCGGCTCGCGACCAGGCGGGAGCGGGACTTCCGGCTCCCGGAGGACTTCGACGTCGAGGCGCACCGAGGACGGGCGCACTGGCAGATCGGCGACCCGGTCGGTGAGGCGCGCATCGAGGTCGGCGGTGACACCGCCTGGTGGGTGGAGCGCGTCTACGGCCGGGCCGGGCGGATCGAGGACGGCGTCTTCGTCACGCAGTACGCAAGCCTCGAGCCGCTCGTCCGCTGGATCCTGCGCCAGGACGGGCGTGCGGTGCCCGTCGCGCCTCCGGCGCTGCGCCGGGAGGTCAAGGCCGCGCTCGAGCTCGCGCGCGAGCGACACGAGGCGGACCCGCCGTCGCTCGCCAAGGAGGCCGAGCAGGAGGATCAGGAGCCGCTCGAGCGCCCCGGCTCGCCCGTCGCGCCCGAGCGCTTCGGCCTCCTCCAGGCGCTGCTCGCCTACCTGCTCGACCGCTGCGGCGAAAGCACGAGCACGGACATCCCTGCGGCCGAGTTGAGCGAGCGTTTCAGCATCCCGCCCGAGGCGCTGGAGGGGCACCTGTCGCTCCTGAACCTCGTGAACTTCGGAGGCGGTTGCTACGCGGTCTATGCCGAGCTACGCGGTGATCGCGTCCACGTGGACAAGGAGCTCTTCGGCGACACCTTCCGCGCGCCGCCGAGGCTGACGCCGCTCGAGGCCCGCGCGATCCGCCTGGCGCTCGAGTTCGTCGGCCCGATGATCGCGGCAGATGCGCACACGCCGCTCGACCGCGTTCGCAAGAAGCTGGAGGAGACTTTCGGCGAGTTCGAGCTGGCCCAGACGCCCCAGCCCGACGTGCCCCGCTCCGAGGTCGATCTCGTGACGACCTTCAGCGACGCGATCAACCAGCGGAAGCTGGTGGAGATCGAACACCTCAAGGAGGGCGACAGGGACTCCACGACACGAACGGTCGAGCCGTACCGACTCGAGCGGCGCCTCCCCTACTGGTACGTCCACACATGGGACCGCGACAAGGACGGCGAGCGCAGCTTCCGGCTCGACCGGATTCGTAGCGCGAAGAAACAGCGCGAGCGCTTCGAGCAGCGGGAGGGATTCGAGCCGAACGAGTTCGAGGGCACCAGGCCGGTGCGGATCTGGTACTCGCCGGAGGTGGCGCGCTGGGAGGTCGAGCGCGGCGCGACGCCGCTCGCCGACGGCTCGGCGGTGCGGGAGACGACGGCGGGCGAGGAGTGGCTCGTCGGCGAGATCCTGTCCTTCCGCGGCGAGGCGGTCGTCCTCGAGCCGGATCTCCGAAAACGCGTCGCGGACCGCGCGAAGCAGCTCGCCCGGGAGCTCGGCGTCACACGCGTGACGGCGGCGGCGCGCTAGGAGGAAGCCCTAGATCGCGAAGCCCTTGCGCCAGCGGCGAACGATGCGCCACTGGAGCCACACGATCAGCGCGGTCAGGACGAACATCAGCAGCGTGGCGGCCGACGCGTAGCCGTAGCGCAGGAACTCGAAGGCGTTGCGGTAGACGAACAGCGGCACGTACGTCGTCGAGAACTCCGGCGGCCCGCCCTCGGTCACAACGAGCGCCGGGACGAACGTCCACTGGAGGCTGAAGATCGTGTCGCGCGCGAGCAGCAGGAGCAGGATCGGCGCCATCAGCGGAAGCGTGACCCGCCGGAAGATCCCCCACGCGGTCGCGTCCTCCAACGCCGCGAGGTCGTAGAGCTCCGACGGCAGCCCTTGCCGGGTGACGAGAAGGATCACGAAGCCCTCGCCGATCGTGAAGAGGCTCATGATGATGATCGCCGCCCGGGCGTCGTTGGGATGCGTCAGCCATTGCGGCGGCTGGACGCCCCAGGCCGTCGTGGTCGGGCTGTCGCCCTGCCAGCGGAGCAGGAGGTTGATCGGCCCGTAGAGCGGGTTAAAGAGCCAGAGCCAGACGAGCCCGTACGCGATGTCCGGGATCACAGTCGGAAGGGCCGCGGACGAGCGGTACGCACCGACCCCGGTGAACCGGCGGTGCAGCAGTAGGGCGAGGCCGAGTGCTGCGCCAAGGCGAAGCGGGACGGCGACGGCCGCGAACACGAGCGAGTTCTTGAGCGCGATCCCGAAGATCTCGTCGTCCCAGAGCTCCCGGAAGTTGTCGAGGCCGTTGAATTCGGGCGAGCGCAGCAGGTCGTACTCCGTGAACGCGAGGCCAAACGTGACGAGCGCCGGCAACGCCACGAGCGCGACGAGGCCGAAGACGTACGGCGCGAGCATGAGGGCGACCTGTCGTCTCTCGTTCACGTCCACTCCCGCCGCTCGCCGGTCGCCTCGTCGAAGAGATGCGCCGCCTTGCGGTCGAACCCGGCGCCGACACCGCCGCCTTCCGCGGGCCGCGAGTCGGCCGGGACCCGCGCGACGAGCCCGCGGTCGAGGTGGACGTAGGCGTCGCTCCCGGCCACCTCGACGAGGTCGACCCGCGCCGGCACCCCGCCCGGATCGATCCTCACGTGCTCCGGCCGGATTCCGAGCACCGTCCCTTCCGGGATCTCATAGAACCGCCTCGCCGCGTCCGGGGTGAGGAAGTTCATCGCCGGCGTGCCGAGAAAGCCGGCGACGAAGCGGTCGCGCGGGCGCCCATAGACCTCGTCCGGCGTCCCGACCTGGCGGACGCGGCCGGCGTCGAGCACCGCGATCCGGTCTCCCAGGGTCAGCGCCTCGACCTGGTCGTGCGTGACGTGCACCATCGTCGCACCGATCTCGCGGTGGAGCCGCCGCAGCTCCGTGCGCATCTCCACCCGGGTACCCGCGTCGAGATTCGACAGGGGCTCGTCGAGGAGGAAGGCGTCGGGCCGGCGCACGAGCGCCCGGGCCAGCGCGACCCTCTGGCGCTCGCCGCCGGAGAGCTCGTACGGCCGCCGCTCGAGGAAGTCCACGACGCCGACGAGCTCCGACGCCTCCGCGACCCGCTCGCGGACGACCTGCTTGGGCTCCTCGCGCACGACGAGCCCGAAGGCAATGTTCTCGCGAACCGTCAGGTGTGGAAAGAGGGCATAGCTCTGGAAGACCATCGAGACGTTTCGCGCGGCCGGTCTCAGCCGGGTCACGTCGCGTTCGCCGATCCGGATCGTGCCCTCATCCACGGCCTCCAGCCCGGCAACGCAGCGCAGCAGCGTGCTCTTGCCGCACCCCGACGGCCCGACAACGACGAGGAGCTCGCCCTCCCTTGCCTCGAGGTCGACGCCGTCCAGCGCGGTGGTCTCGCCGAAGCGTTTGCGGACAGCGTCGAGCGCGATCCGGCTCATCGCCCGAGCCACCCCGCCCCGCGGTCCTCGTGGAGGAAGTACCGCTGGGCGATCGCAAAGGCGAGCACGACCGGCGCAGTCGCGACCACGGCGCCCGCGAGGAGCACCGGGTAGTTCGTGCGGTCGAGCGTCTCCAGCGACCTGAGCCCCAGCGGCAGCGTGTAGAGGTCGGGGTCGAAGAGGTAGATCAGCGGCTCGAGGAAGTTCCCCCAGGACGCGATGAACGCCAGCAGCGCGACCGCGATCGTTACCGGCCGGACGAGCGGCATCCCGACCCGTCGCCACATCGAGAACGGCGACATCCCCTCCAGGCGCGCCGCCTCGAGCAGTTCGGGCGGCAGGCGCCTGAAGCTCCAGTAGAAGAGGAGGACGTAGAACGGGGAGAGCCCGAGCAGCGCGGGCGCGACGAGCGGCGCCCAGGTGTCGGTCAGGCCGAGCCAGCGGAACATCGCGAAGCGCGGGACCAGCAGCGCGGTCACCGGGATCATCAGCGCGGCGAACGAAAGCCCGACCAGGATCGCACAGGCCCGCCCGGCCAAGAGCAGCAGCGCGAATCCGGCCATGGATGCGACCAGAACCGCGAGAGGCACCGTGAGGGCCGCCACGATCAGCGAGTTGACCGTGTGGCGCGCCAGGTCGACCAGGTCGAAGGCCCGGTCGTAGCTCGTCGTCGAAAGCGGCCGCGGAATCAGCTCAGGCGCACGCGGCGGCGCCTCGCCGGGCTCGCGGAGCGATCCGCTGAGCATGAACCAGAGCGGGAGTAGGAAGGCGACGGCGACCGCGATCGCGACCGGCTGCCTCCAGCCTCCCCACCTCCGCTCGCCCGCCCTCACGTGCGGCCGAGTCTAGATCTCAACGTTCGGCGCGCTCGAAGAGCGGGCGCGTCTTCTCGTCGATCTCCGCGACGACCTTGTCCACGGGCTGCGCGAGATACATGCCGTTCTCCAGGAGCCCGTTCGTCACGTCCTCGATCTCCGGCCAGGTCGAGACGGTCGGCACGTTCTGGATCGTCTCGATCGCGTCCAGGAAGGCCTGCGAGTTCTTCGGCTTCTGCGTGGGATCGAGGAAGGCATCCGACTCCGCGACGGAGCGAAGCGAGGGCACCGTGCGCCCCGTCTTCGCGACGACCGCGGCGCCCTCCGGGCCAAGCGCGTACTCGACGAACCGCCAGGCCGCGTCCTTCGAGTCCGACGCCTCGGTCAGGCAGTACGCGTCCGAGTGGAGGATGTTCGCCGGCTCGCGGAAGTACGGCAGGGAGACGACGTCCCAGTCGAACTCCGCCGCCTCCCGAAGGCTCGGCACCGCCCGGCGGGAGTCGAGCAGCATCGCAAGCCGGCCGTTGACGAAGCGGCTCTCGTCGTCCTCTGCCTCGACCTCCTGGTCGGTCGGCACGACGCCGTTGAAGGTGCGGAGCTGGAAGAACGTTTCGATCGTCTGCTTCGCGTCCACGCTGTCGAGCGTGAAGCGTGTCGGGTCCTCGTTGTCGTCCACGATCTCGCCGCCGTTCGACCATAGGAACGGCGCGAGCCGGATGATGGACGGCTCGACGCCGAGCCCGTAGATCTCGGCCGGCGCCGTGTTCGGCTGCGGCAGATCCGGATCGGCGCCTCGCACGGGCTGCCCGTTCTTGTCCCGCGTCATCTGCTGCGCCCGGAAGACGAGCTCGTTCCAACGCATCCCGTCCTTCGGCAGCGGCACACCGAAGCGTTTGAAGAGGTCGCGGTTGTAGTAGACGACGAGGCTCGAGATGTTCTGGGGGAGGCAGGTCAGCTCGCCTTTCCACCGGAACGCATCGAGCGCCTCGGTATAGAAGTCGTCCTCCTGAAACGCGTCCGAGCCCTCCAGGTAGGGCGCGAGCGGCTCGAGTGCTCCTCGGGCGGCGAACTGTCCATAGAAGCGATAGTTCATGAGGAAGAGGTCGGGCGGGGAGCCGCCGGCGAGCGAGGTCGAGAGGCGCGCGATCAGGTCCTCGCGGTCGCTGGCCTCGACCAGCTGGACGTCGATGTCCGGCTCCTCCTCGTTGAAGGACTTGATCAACGTTCGATAGGCGTTGATCTCGGCGGGATCGCCGAAGATCAGGAAGCGGATCGAGCCGGAGCCGGCCCCCGAGTCGTCGCCTCCGCACGCCGAGGCCACGGGGAGAGCGGCCAGGGCGAGCACGGTGGCGGCGACTCGGAGCAAGGTCACGGGCGGCATTGATACGTGGGCGCCACAGCACGTGTCAAGGGCCAATTTTTGGCTTGGCTAAACGGTTTTCAGCACCGTCGCCGTGATATCAGGCCCGTTCGGCGTGCTATCACGCTCGGGCGGGGAGGGCCGCAGTGCTGCGGCCCTCCCCGCTCCGAGTCGTCTAGTTGTCGTCGTTTCGCCGCAGGTCGAGCTCCCAGACTCCCTGTCCGTGCGTCGCGGCGTAGATCTTGCGCCGCTCCTTCACGTATATGAGGTCCGAGACCAGCATCCGCGGCAGGCCCTTGGCGCATTCACGCCAGACGCCGTCGCCGGTGCTCTTGACGCAGCCGTAGTCGGTGCCGACGTAGAGCGTGCCGTCCGGCGTCCTCGTGATCGAGGTCGTCGGAATGTCGCCCAGTCGATCCCGGATCTGCCCGCTGCCGTCGAGCGCCGTGAACGTCGTGGCGTTGGGTGCGTACCTCACCTCGAACACGTGGCCCGGAGTCCCCGGCGTCTTCGCGTTGAAGCCGCTGTAGCTGATCCAGGCGTGGTTCGGGTCGTTCGGGTCGATGAAGATGCCCGTCGGATAGCGGGCCGGCGAGCTGGCCGCCGTCGGGTCGTTGTCGATCCGGTCGAAGACGACGGCCGACGGCGTCGCGTCGTCCGCGTTCCTCGAGACGAAGATGCGGCCGGCGTTCGTCGCCGCCCACACCGTCCCGCCGTCCTGTGCCCGCTCGATCGCGGCCACATGCTTCTGCTGGAGCATCGGCAGCGGCGGGAAGATCCGGTCCGGGCCGTAGAACGTCGATGTCAACGCGCCGTTCGGCCCTGGGTCTCCCAGCGGCCGCCAGCCGTCGCAGATGTCCTGCGGGTATTGCGTGACGCCGTTCTCGTCGACGTCGTTGTCGCCGTACCAGATGTTGCAATTCTCCCGGTGCGACTCCTTGGTCATCCCCGCGGGCCGCCCCTGGTTGACGGCCCGGAAGACGTGCTCACGACCCGTCCAGAGCCAGTGCGCATGCACGGGGTCGTTGATGTGCGAGCCGACGAACGGCGCGCCCTCGAAGGCGTACCCGCCGAGCGACGCCGGCAGGATGGCAAGCGTGTCCGCGATCCAGTTGCCGTCGAGCTGGTTGTTCGGCTCGTAGTGGACCATCATCTGGCCGCCCTGGAACGCGGTCTGGCGGAAGCACGAGTCGCCGATGTCGAAGTTGTTGTGGCCTCCGTCAGCGACGTTCGTGTTCACCCAGACCAGCTCGCCGTCGCTCCGAGGCCGGACGCGGTGGTCGGTGCAGTCGGTGCGCGGCGGGCCGAAGCTGTTCGCCGGCGGCGCGTCGCTGTTCGTTCCGGACCGCGGCTCGTCACCGCGCGCCCACGAGCCGTTGTCCTGCGTCCCGCCGACGATGTCGTCCGGATCGAACGGGCTGTAGTTGATCTGGTACAGGTGCAGCGCCCGCAGGCCCTTGTTGAGCATCGTCAGGCGCTCGGGCACACGCGATAGCGTCAGCTGACAGAACGCCAGCCGCGTGCCGGTGTACCGCTTTGGCTCCACGCAGTCGCCCGAGTCGTCGACGAAGCGCCCGTTCGAGCGGGCGATGCCACCGTCGCCGAGGTCGAAGAACTGCCGATAGTTGCGCGGATTCACCACGAGCGCGTGGTGGTCAGGATGGAGGCCACCCGGGAAGATGTCGTCTGAGTCGTCCTCCGTCATGTCGGTGAACCACTCACCTCCGTTCGTGGAAAGCGCGACGCCGCGGCCGTTCCCCCGTCCGCAGGGAGGCCCGTCGACCGCCACGTTGTTGCCGACTGCCTGGCACGGCAGGGGCGGCTCACCGGTGTACCGCGGGCTGGTCGGGCCCCAGTTGTTCTCGTTGTACTGGTTGTCGCCCGAGATGTAGACCGTGTTGTGATCGGCGCCGGAGTTCGGAGCGTGCGTCGCGGGCGCGTAGACATAGTTGTCGTAGTTGCACTGCGGATCGCAGTAGCCGTAGCTCGAGTAGCCCGGCGTATCCGGCGTCGTGCTCGTCAGGGTCAGCCAGCTGCCGAGAAGGGTCGCTGCGGGTGCAGTCCGGACGACGTCGCTCCGGCGGAGGCGTGCGAACGCGCCGCCGCCGCCGACGCCGGCGTACATGCGGGTCTCTCCGCTCGGGAGCTCCACGATGTCGAACTCGGCACGTTCAGCGTCAGTGGTGCCGACGGGAGCCATGATCTGCTCCCACGTCCCGGCGGCGCCGTTCGCGTTCGACCGCCAGATTCCCTTGGCGAAGAACGACGCGTAGACGGTGCTCGGGTCGACCGGGTCGATGCGGACGCGCCGCGCGCCGCGCCCCGAGCACGGAGTCAGGTTCTGCGCGACCTCGTCCGGCGTGTTCGCCGTGCAGAGCGCGGGCGCTCCTTGGTTGACGAGCTGCCAGTTCCGGCCGCCGTCGGTCGAGCGGTAGAGACCGTAGTGCGGCGCGCCGGGAATCAGCGAGTCGGTGCCGCGGCAGCAGACGTTCGAGACGCCACGGACCGCCCGGCTCGATGCCGCGAAGATCGTGTCCGAGCTTCCCGGCTTGACCTCGACCGAAGCCACCGCGCGGTTGTAGAACGCCTCGCGGCCGAGCGGGCCGATCCACGACTCCCCGCCGTTGCGGGACTTGTAGAGGCCCACACCGGTCTCGCAGCCTGAGCCGCACTGGTTGCCCTCGCCGGTTCCGGCCCAGATCGTATTCGCCCGCCTGTCGTTGGGATCGAGCTCGAGCGCGCCGATGTTGTTGTGCTCGAACTCGTCGGACAGGTACTTCCACTCGGGCTCGCGCGCGAGGGCGTTGTTCGTCCGCCAGACGCCGCCGTTCGCGTTCGCGATCCAGAGCCGGCACGACCCGCCGCCGCCGTTGTCGTCGTCGTCATCGTCGTCGTCGCCGCGACGGCGGCCGCAGTTCGGATCGATCACGCCGTGCGCGATGCGACCCGTGAAGTCGGTCGTGTTCGCCGTGTAGACGCCGCGATCACGGAAGCCGTTCGGTTGCGATTTCGCCCAGGTCGGGCCGAGCGGCTTCCAGTGGCCGGAAACGCCGTCGCGGTTCCTGAGCGTTCTCCAGTCGTCTGTCGAGCTCTCAATGATCGAGCTCGAGATCGTGCTCCCCGGAAGCGCGTGTTTCATGAATTGCTCGTCGAGGTAGGCGCGATCCCCTTCCTGCACCCCTTGCGGGGCGAAGGCGATGTTCGCGAGTCTCTTTGCCAATGCCGGCGGCAGTTCTCCCGCCTCGGCACCGGACGCGGTCGTGCCTCCGTCCCGCATCGCTGCGGCCAGGAGCGCGCCGCCGACGAGTGCCAGCGCACAGAGCGCAGCGCTCAGGCGCCGTAGATGCCTCTTCGACACGTGCCACCTCCCATTGACCACGCAGGCAGCGTGATTCAGTAGAGAAACCTCTATCTAGGGCGGGGTATCATTTGCGCAGATGAAGCTCGATGTCAAATTGCGCATCGGCCTCATCGTCGCGCTCGCCGCCGTGCTCGTGGTGTCGGCGGCGATCGCCGCGGGTCTCGGGCCGGCCGGCTCGAGCGCGCGGAAGCCGAAGCTCGCGGTCGCCTCCGGAGCGCCGCTCGTCGTGGTCGGGCAGGGCTTCCGCTCGGCGGAGCGCGTCGCCGTGACAGTGTCGGTGGGAGGCTCGAGCGTCAGCCGCGCACTGACCGCGAGCGGCCGAGGCCGGTTCACTGCGCGCTTCCCCACCGGTTTTGCCTGCGGCCCGATCTCCGTCGCGGCGGTCGGGCGCCAGGGGAGCCGTGCCGTGCTGCGGTCGCGGGAGATCCCGCCGCCGTGCGGGATCGATCCTGCCCCGACCGTCGACTAGCTAGCTAGACCGGCAGCGAGAGCCTGAACGTCGCGCCGCGCCCGGGCGCCGAGCGGACCTCAAGGGCACCACCGTGAGCCTCGGCGATCGAGCGCGCGATGAAGAGGCCGAGGCCTGTTCCGGGCTTTGCGTGCTCGGCCACATTGGCGCGGCCGAACTTCTCGAAGATCAGCCGCTGGTGCTCCGGCGAGATCCCCGGGCCGCGGTCGGAAACCTCGATCACGACCCGCCCGTCGGTGCTTTCGGCCTCCACCTTGACCTGGTCGCCCGGCGGCGAATACTTGACGGCGTTGTCGATCAGGTTCACGAGCACCTGGCGAAGCCGGTCACGATCGCCTCGGACGACCGGGAGCGGACTTCGGACGACAGCCTCGACGGCGACCTCGTCCTGCCCGTGCTCCGCCGCAGCGGCCGAGTCGCGCACCAGCTGCGCCAGGTCGACGTCGACGAACGAGTAGCTGAACGTGCCTGCTTCGATCCTCGACGTGTCCAGGACGTCTTCGATCAGGTCCGCCAGCCGGGAGGTCTCGTGCGCGATCAGGGCGAGGAAGGACTCGCGCTGCTCAGCCGTTAACTCGCGCCAGCGCTGCTCGAGCGTCCGCGCGGAGCCGATGACGGACGCCATCGGGCTTCGCAGCTCGTGCGAGACGAGCGACACGAAATCGGCGCGGAGCGCGGAGAGCTTGCGCAGCTCCTCGACCGTCGTCCGCTCGGCCTCGTAGGCGCGAATGTTCTGGATGCCGCTCCCAACGAGCCGTCCGAGCAGGCCGAGGAGCTCGATCTCGCCGCCGCTGAACGCGCGGGGCTCCCGACGGACGACCGAGATCGCGCCGATCGTTTCGGCGCCGGACAGGAGCGGCGCGACCACGCGAGAGTGGAGCCCGAGTGCGAGGAAGTCCGTCTCCTCGTCATACAGCGACTCCGACATGTCTTCTCGGTAGATCGTCTGTCCCCCCGCGACGACGTCCTCCACGACCGAGCCCTCGACCGAAGCGACGGTTCCGGGCGGAAAGACCCGTTCGACTCCCTCTCCGGCCGCCGCGAAGACGCGCAGATGTCCGTCCTCGAGGAGGACGATCGCCGTCCGTTCGAATGCGATCAGGCCCCTGAGCTCTCTGATGAACGCAGCGAACGCCTGGTTCAGGTCGAGCGACGACCCGAGCGCCCGGGCGGCGCGATTCGTTGCGTCGAGGATGTCGGCCCGGCGGCCGAGTTCGTCCCGCAGCGTCTCGGCTTCGGTCGCCCGCGCTCCCGCCGTGGCGCGCTCCTCGCGGAGCCGATTCACGAGCGAGCCGACGATCATGCCGAGGATCAGCTGCACGCCGACCGGGAGAATGATCCGGTCGAGGTCGAACTCCTGCGGGGCAAAGTGCTCCTCGCGCCACCATTCGCTGAAGGCGAGCAGCACGGACGAGACGGCCGACATCGCCAGTCCACCGACGATCCCGTAGCGCAGGGCCGCCTCGATCAGCGGAATGAAGACCAGCTGCCTGATCGGCGTTCCCGGCTCGAACGTGTAGACGAGGATGTAGCCGTAGACCACCACGGAGTCGAGCACGAGCGCGCCGAAGCCGATCCGGCGCCACGCCGCTCTCGAGGGCGGGCGGTAGGCAAGCCAAAGCAGGGTGACGGCGCCGACCGCGAGGAGCGCGGTGAGTGCCCACGCCCACCGCTCGTACCCGGGCGGGTAGTCCTCCTTGAGGAGCCCGACCTCCAGAATGGCGAACGGCACGGCGAGGAGGCGCACCCACGCCATCCAGACCTCCGTCCGAGAGCGTCGTCTCGCGTCCTGGCCCACTCAGCTAGGAATTCTGCCGTGCGTCGAGGCGGGCGAGCGCCCACTCGGCGTGCTCGCGGAGCAGATCGTCCTCCGATCGCGTGTAGCGCTCGGCGTGCTCCCGATGCTCCGCGCCGCCGCTGTTCCCCAACGCGACGAGCGCGTTCCTGCGCAAGTAGCGCGGATCGTTACGGGGGACGAAGAGCCGCTCGTAGCGGGCGCGCAGCTCGGAGTCCTCGGCCTCGAGCCAGTCGACGAGTGAGACGTGCGACTCGGCCTCCGGCGGCGGCAGGCCCGCCCGACGCTTCTCGACGCCCCGGTTCCACGGGCACACGTCTTGGCAGATGTCGCAGCCGTAGACCCGATCCTCGAGGGCCTCGCGGACCGGCTCGGGGATCCGGTGCCTGGACTGCGTCCAGTAGGAGAGGCAGGCATTCGTGTCGAGGACGCCGGGCTCGTCGAGGGCGTTCGTCGGGCACGCGTCGATGCAGAGGCGGCAGGAGCCACAGTCGAGACCGAGCGGCGGCGTCGAATCGAGTTCGGCGGTCGTCACGAGCGTCCCGAGCACGACCCAGGATCCGTGCTTCCGCGTGATCAGCAAGGTGTTTTTGCCGTAGAAGCCGACGCCCGAACGGGCTGCCGCTTCGCGGTCGACGTGCTGGTTCGCGTCGACGAGGACGCGGTAGTCGCCGCCGAGGCGGCGCCCAAGCTCGCCGAGGCGCTCGCGGAGCGCTGCGTAGGCGTCACTCCAGGCGTAGCGCGGGAGACGGCCGTCACCCGGTTGGAGCTCGGGACCGTCGGCGTAGTAGCAGAGGGCGGCGGAGACGACGGTGCGGGCGCCGTCGAGGAGCGTCTCCGGGTGGCAGGACACGTCCGGTTGGGCCATCGTGAACTTCAGGTCGGCGAAGAGGCCGCGCTCCCGGCGTTCGGCGATGTGACGCTCGGTCTCGGTGTAGGGCTCGGCCGGGGCCGCGCCGATCGCGTCGATCCCGAGCTCCTCGGCCAACCGTTCGAGTTCAGCGGCCGTCATGGCGTTGATTGTGCCTCGCGCTTCTAAGCGACGGCAGCTCTGCCCGGCGGAGCCCGGCTCCGCCACCGCCTGTCGCCGCCCCAGAAACACGAGGTTCCCTAGCATCGGCCGAGATGAAGGCGATCCGGATCCACGAAGACGGTGGTCCCGAGGTCCTGCGGTACGAGGAGGCGCCGGACCCGGAGCCGCGGCCGGGCGAGGTGCTGATCGAGCTGCGAGCCGCGTCGCTCAACCGGCTCGACCTCTGGGTCCGGGCCGGCCTGCCTTCGGTCCCGAAGCCCCGGATCCTGGGTGCGGACGGCGCCGGGTTCGACCCGGATGGGCGTCGCGTCGTCATCAACCCCGGCATCGAGCACGGCGACCGGATCAGCGTCGTGGGCGAGCACATGGACGGCACGCACGGGGAGCTGATTGCCGTGCCGGAGTCGAACGTCTACCCGATTCCCGACGAGCTCTCCTTCGAGGAGGCGGCGGCGTTCCCGCTCGTCTTCGAGACCGTCTACCGGATGCTCGTCACGCGCGCCGGGCTCCGCGGGGGCGAATGGGTGCTCGTCTGGGGAGCCGGAAGTGGAATCGGCACGGCCGCGATCGTGCTCGCGAGGGCGCTCGGCGCACGTGTAGTCACGACCTCCTCGAGCGACGCGAAGCTCGAGCTCGCCCGCGGGCTCGGCGCGGAGGCGGTCGTCAACCACAAGACGGGCGATGTGCTCGAAGCTGTTCGGGAGGCGACGGCCGGCGTCGGCGCCGATGTCGTCGTCGAGCACGTCGGCGAGGCGACGTGGCAGACATCGCTCCAGGCGGTGCGGCCTCACGGCCGGATCGCAGTGTGCGGTGCGACGACCGGGCCGAACCCGAAGGCGGCACTCCATCGTGTCTGGTGGAAGCAGCTGACGATCCTCGGCTCGACGATGGGCACGAAGGTGGACTTCGAGGGCGCCTTCGAGCTCGTGAAGAAGGGCAAGGCGAAGCCGGTCGTGGACTCGGTCTACCCGCTCGCCGACGCGCGTGCCGCGCACGAGCGAATGGAGGCCGGCGACCACTTCGGGAAAGTCGTGCTGTCTATTCCGGCGTGACGTAGGCGGCGGTCAGGCCGCCGTCGACGAGGAACGTCGCGCCGTTCACGTACGACGACTCGTCGCTCGCCAGGAACAGCGCCGCGTTCACGATCTCCCGCGGCTTCGCGAGGCGCCCCATCGGCAGGTGAATCCGCCGCCGCTCGTACGCGGCGGGGTCGTCGCCGAAGATCCGCAGCAGCAACGGCGTCTCGACGGGGCCCGGGCAGAGGGCGTTGACGCGAACTCCCTGCCGCGCGAACTGGACGCCGAGCTCGCGCGACATCGCGAGCACCGCGCCCTTCGACGCCGTGTACGAGATCTGCGACGTCGCCGCCCCGACCAGCGCCACGAAGGACGCGACGTTGATGACCGAGCCCCCGCCCCGCTCGAGCAGATACGGGATCCCGTGCTTGCAGCAGAGGTACACGCCCTTCGTGTTCACGTCCTGGACGCGCTGCCACGCCTCCTCCCCGGTCTCGAGGATCGAGTCGTCGTCCGCCGGCGAGATCCCTGCGTTGTTGTAGAGGACGTCGATCCCGCCGTAGCGCTCCGTTGTCGCCGCGTACATGGCCCGGACGCTGTCCGAGTCGGCCACGTCGACCTCGACGGCGAAGGCATCCCTCGCCTCGGACGCGACCTGCTCGGCCGCCGTGAAGTCGACGTCCGCGGCGCAGACGCTCGCGCCTTCCTCCGAGAAGAGGATTGCGGCGTCCCGGCCCATGCCGCCGCCGGCACCGGTGATGACGACGACCTTGCCGTCGAGCCGGCCCAGCGCCTACGCCTCCCCGGTCGCGATGTACACGTTCTTGACCTCGGAGTAGCCCTCGAGCGCTTGCATCCCGAGCTCCCGGCCGAACCCGGACTGCTTGAACCCGCCGAAGGGCGTCGAGACCCGAACGGACGTATTCGAGTTGACGGAGAGGACGCCCGTGTCCACCGCTCGGGCGACCCGGATCGCCCGGCCGACGTCACGAGTCCAGATCGACCCTGACAGCCCGTACGGCGTGTCGTTTGCGATCCGGACGGCCTCGGCCTCGTCCTCGAAGGGAATCACGGCGGCGACCGGGCCGAACACCTCCTCCCGCGCGATGCGGTCGTCGTTGGATGCCTCCACGATCGTGCAGGGGAACCAGAAGCCGGGACTGTCGGGTGTGTCGCCACGAAAGGCAACGGTACCGTTCGCGTAGGACGACACCTTCTCGCGATGCGCCGCCGAGATCAGCGGGCCCATCTCGGTCGCGTCGTCCTCGGGGTCGCCGACTCGGACGCCGGCCGTGCGCTCGACGAGGAGCTCGAGGAATCGGTCGTAGACGCTTCGCTCGACGAGGATGCGCGATCGGGCGCAGCAGTCCTGGCCGGCGTTGCCGAAGACTGCGGACGGGGCGACGTCGGCAGCGGCCTCGAGGTCCGCGTCCGCGAACACGACGTTCGCCGACTTTCCGCCGAGCTCCAGCGTGACGCGCTTGATCGTCCCGGCGGCACCCTCCATGACGCCGCGGCCGACCTCGGTCGAGCCCGTGAATCCGATCTTCGCGACCCCGGGATGCTCGACGAGCCGTTGTCCGACGACCGAGCCACGCCCGGTGACGACGTTGAGGACGCCCTCCGGCAGTCCCGCCTCGAGCGCGATCTCGGCCAGCCGCACGGCTGTGAGCGGCGTGAGCTCGGCAGGCTTCAGGACGACCGTGTTCCCGCAGGCGAGCGCAGGCCCGAGTTTCCAGCTCGAGATCGCAATCGGGAAGTTCCACGGCACGATCAACCCGACGACGCCCAGCGGCTCGCGGAAGGTCAGGTCGACGCCGCCGGTGACCGGGATCGTCTCGCCGTAGTGCTTGTCGACAGCGCCGGCGTAGAAGTAGAAGACGTCAGCAACCATCTGCACCTCGCCGCGTGAATCGCCGATCGGCTTGCCGACGTTCTGCGTCTCGAGCCGCGCCAGCTCCTCGCCGTGCTCCTCGACGGCCGCGGCGAGGCGCCGCAGCAGCCGAACCCGGTCACCGGGGGCCACAGCTCGCCAAGCCGGAAACGCCCGCTGCGCCGCCTCGACCGCTCGATCCGCATCCTCGGCGGCCGCTTCCGGAACCTCGGCGATCGCCTCCTCGGTCGCCGGATTCACCACGACGGTCATGCCCGATCCTGTCGGTAGCGCCGAGCCTCCTCGACGAGTCCTTTGAAGAGCGCGAAGTCCTCGCCCTCCTCGGGATGCCAGAGGACGCCGAGCGCGAAGCGCTTCTCCACATCCTCAAGCCCCTCGACGACGCCGTCCTCCGCCCATGCCACCTCACGGAGGCCGGAGCCGATGCGCCCGTAGCCCTGGTGATGGTGCGACTTCACGGGAGCCCGGTCGCCGAGCAGCCCACCGAGGCGGCTTCCGGCCGCGACCTCGACGTCGTGGTCGGAGAACGAGCCCGGCTCGTGCCGGTGCTGCTCGTGGCCCACCGACTCCGGGAGGTGCTGCACGAGATCGCCGCCGCGAGCCACATTCAGGAGCTGCGACCCGCGGCAGATAGCCAAAACCGGCATGTCCCGGTCGAGCGCCGCCTCCAAGAGGTGCAGCTCCGCGGCGTCGCGCTCCCTGCGCGGCGCATCGGTCGCGGCGTGAGCATCGGCGCCGTACAGCCCGGGGTCGAGGTCGCCGCCGCCGGAGAAGATTACGCCGTCGAGCGCGTCGAGTGTCTCCTCGATCCCGTCTTCGGACGGCGGGACGACGAGCGGGCGGCCGCCTGCGTGTTC
>DASZEE010000010.1:0-4319 GCA_035941215.1 Gaiellaceae bacterium | reverse complement strand
CCCGAAGTCGATCAAGCTCAATGCGGTCGTCGGGTTCACGAACATGCTCGTCCGGCTCTGGGAGTCGGAGGAGCCGCGCGCCGTCCTCGTCGGCTGGGACACGCTCACGGTTCCGACTTACAGGCACGAGGCGCTCGCGGGCTACCAGGCGGGCCGGGTGTTCGACCGGAGCCTGCTCGATCAGCTCGACATGCTGCCCGAGCTGGTTCGCGCGCTCGGCTTCGCGGCCGCCAAGGGTGACGGGTACGAAGCGGACGACTTCCTCGGCGCCGCCGTGCGTTTCGAGGAGAAGCGCGGCGGGACTGCGCTCGTCGCGACCTCCGACCGCGACTCCTTCCAGCTCGCGAGCGACCGGACGACCATCATCACGCCGGTGCGCGGCGTCTCCGAGCTCGCGCGGATCGGGCCGAAGGAGGTTCGCGAGCGGTACGGCGTCGAGCCCGCCCAGGTCCCGGACTTCATCGCGCTGCGCGGCGACCCGTCCGACAAGATCCCCGGCGCGCCAGGCGTCGGGCCGAAGACCGCTGCCTCGATCCTCAACCAGTACGGCTCGCTCGACGCCGCCTTCGAGGCCGGCCGCTTTCCCAACCTGCGGGAGGAGTTGGAGCTCTACAGGCGAATTGCCACACTCGACGCCTCCGCTCCCCTCCCTCCCCTGAGAGATCAGTCCCCTGCGTGGGCGGAGGCGTCCTCCCTCCTCGACTCCTGGGGCCTGGGCAACCTCGCCGGGCGCATTGCTGCTCGTTCGGCATAGCGCGCCGGAGATCGATCCGTCCGTGCCGTCCGAGGAGTGGCGACTGAGCGAGGAAGGGCGGCGGCGCTGCGGGCCGCTGGCGGAGCGGCTGGCCGGGTACGAGCCGCGCGCGCTGCTCGCCAGCACAGAGCCGAAGGCGCGCGAGACCGCCGAGCTCGTGGCGCCGGTGCTCGGGCTCGACGTGCAGCTTTCGGACGGGCTGCGCGAGACGGCGCGGCGCACCGTCGGCTGGCTGGCGCCGGAGGAGCTCGACCGCGGGATCAGGGAGCTCTTCGAGCGCCCCGGGGAGATCGTCTTCGGCGAGGAGAGCGCGGCAGCGGCGCTGGCGCGATTCCAGGCAGTAGTCGACGGCGTGCCGGAGCCGGCCGTCGTCGTCACGCACGGGACGGTGCTCAGCCTGTACGCAGCCGCCCGGACCGGCCGCAACGCCTACGACCTCTGGCGGAGCCTCGAGCTTCCCGACGTCGTGGAGGTTCCGTGGAGCTCGTGAGCCACCCGGAGATGGCGCGGCTCCACCCGACGGGCGACCACCCGGAACAGCAGGGACGCCTTCGCGCTCTGCAGGAGCGGTTCGAGTTCCGTGAAGCGGCGCCGGGGTCTGCGGAGGACATCCTCCGCTGCCACACGCCCGAACTGCTCGAGCTCGTCCGCGGGATCGACCGGCCGACGATGATCGACCTCGACACCGTCGCTTCCGACACGACCTTCGACGCCGCACTCCTCGCGGCGGGCGCGTCGATCGCTGCGGTCGGCGGAAGATCTTCTACGGAGGGACTCAAGGGGTCTGACCCCACGCGCGCTGCGGCTCTTGGAGAACCGCGGCGCCGCGACGTGGGGTCTGACCCCAACGGCGGCTTCGCGCTCATCCGGCCGCCCGGGCACCACGCGACGAGCGAGAAGGCGATGGGGTTCTGCTTTTTCAACAACGTCGCCGTCGCGGCCAGGTACGCGCAGGCCGAGCTGGGGCTCGAGCGGGTCGCGATCCTCGACTGGGACGTCCACCACGGAAACGGCACCGAGGACATCTTTCGGGCGGATCCGACAGTGCTCTTCGTGTCGATGCACCAGTGGCCGTTCTATCCCGGCACCGGCGGGCCGGACGATCAGGGCGAGACGCTCGTGAACGTGCCGCTGCCGGCCGGCTCCACGGACGAGGACTATCTCCGGGCGTGGGACGAGCGGGTCGAGCCGGCAGTGCGGGCCTTCGAGCCCGACCTCGTGCTCGTCTCGGCAGGGTTCGACGCCCACGAGGAGGACCCGATCGCGCAGATGCTCGTCACCGAGGCCGGGTTCCGCGAGCTTGCGCGCCGCTCCGCCGGCTTTGCGCCGAGAACCGCCGCAGTGCTGGAGGGGGGCTACAACCTCGAGACGCTGCCTCGGCTGGTCGCAGCGAGCCGCGAAGGCTTCGAGTCCCAGTAGGGAGTCAGTCCATCGTTGGACGTGCCTGGGCGAATGTCCACCGGTGTCCCTCGAGATCCTCGGCGACATAGGCGCGGTAGCCGTGCTGCTCGATCCCGGACACGATCGTCGCTCCGGCAGCCTCTGCTTGGCTGAAGTGGGTGTCGAGGTCGTCGACGTACGCCCAGGGCATGTGTGTGACGGGCCGGTCCTGCGGGCGCGGCCCTTCGAGGGGGAACAGGAGAACGGCGACGTTGCCGTGGTGGAGCTCGAGCCAGTCGGCGTCCTCGCCCTCGGGGGGGATGCCCGACCACGAGCCGAGCTGGAACGCTCGCGCTAGCCACCGAGCCGCGGCGGGCGGATCCTCGTAATAGAGCGCGATGCTCAGACGAGCGATCTCTCTGCGGGTTGCTCGGGCGTCGCGCTCGTCGCACCAGGACACCAGCCAACGCAGAACGTTCGGCCAGAAGTAGAAGGCCCGCTCGCCGTCCGCGAGCAGCGTCTGGGTGACCCGCACCTGCGTGCCATCCTCGACCGCGTCGAAGCGCACGTCGACCTCGGTGTCGTCCACGAGGCTGCGGTAGGCGAGCCGCACACCCGGTTCCCACACCGTGATCCGGCCAAGCTCGAGCGCATCGTCGCGCGCATCGTCGTAGACCTCCAGCACGCGCCCGCCGACGCCCGGCTCGATCCGCATCGCAACCGCCCGAGCGGCATCGAAGAAGTTGATCGGGCCACGCACCCACCAGGCGTCGATCTCGTCCGTGAACGCGGTGAACGCGCTCAGCGGATCGATTGCGACCTTGACTGCCGCGGAGGCCGACCTCTCAGTCATGAGTGCTCCTTCGTCTGGACGTGGCGCTTGAACGCGCCGAGCTGCTCATTCCAATGCGCCTGGAGCTGGTCGAGCCATGCCTGGATGGCAGTCACCGGTTCGGGCCGCAGGCGAAACACACGAAGGCGGGCATCACCCGGGACGCGCTCGTCGGCGACGAAGCCTGCCTCGAGCAGGATCCGCAGGTGCCGGCTCATGACCGGCGCTGAGGTCCCGGCGGCAGCGGCGAGCTCGCCGGCCCGATGCGCCCGGTCACCGAGAAGCTCGATCACCCGCCGACGTGTCGGGTCGGCGAGGGCCAGGAAGAACGCTTCTACATCGTTTCCCACTCCGAGAATAGTTAGAGCAAGAGAGAAGCGTTGTCAAGCACCTCTGCGATCCGGGTCTGCTGAATAGACCAACGGCCGACTCTCGCCGGCCGTTCGGTGCTTCAGAGGAGGAAGAGCCACCGCCCTCACCGCGATCTCGCGAGAGGACTGGTCTCAGTATCCGCCGGGATGCGAGTCGCGTCGTCGCCCCGAGCGGGCGATCCGGACTCACCCAAACTTGGGGATTTCGGAGGGCTACGCGGCCTGCGTGCGCGCCGAGGCGAGCAACTCGAGCGCCTCGCGGCGCGACGAGACCTGAAGCTTCCGCAAGAGGCTCTTCACGTGTGAGCGGACGGTGTGCTCGGAGATGAAGAGGCGCTTGGCGATCTGGTCGGTGCCGAGATGCTCGTCAAGCAGCAGCAGCACCTCGAGCTCGCGCGCGCTCAGCCGCTGCGCGACGGAATCCGGGACGCCCGCGTCGGTCGGTCCACCGTTCCGCACCTGGTCGAGCAGGCGTCGGGCGACCGCACCGGACAGCGCGGCCTCGCCGCGGGCCGCGCCGTGGAGGAAGTCGACAAGTCGCTCGGGCGGCTCAGTCTTCAGCAGGTAGCCGGCCGCGCCGCCCCGGATCGCCGCCAGCAGATTGGCCTCGTCGCCCGAGGCGGTCAGGACGACGACCTCGCACTCCGGCGCCGCAGTCCGCAACAGTGGAAGCGCGCTGAGCCCGTCGAGATCGGGCATCGACAGGTCGAGCAGTACGACATCGGGCTGGAGCTCCCGCGCCCGCTCGATCGCCTCGTGCCCGCCGGATGCCTCGCCGACGATGTCGAAGCCATGACCCGCGAGCAGGGCGGCCAGGCCGTCCCGGGTCAGCGGGTGGTCGTCCACGATCAGCATGCGCGGCTCCATCCCGCCCCTTATCGGCAGGGGCACGGCTGCCGACAAGAGGGAAATGCGGCGCGACGATCGCGATGCCTACCAGGCCTGGCTCGTCGGCGAGCTCCTGCTCGTCGGCCTGCTCGGT
>DASZEE010000009.1:0-4114 GCA_035941215.1 Gaiellaceae bacterium | reverse complement strand
CTCGTTGGAGACGAGCGAGCGTCGCGCGCAGGCGCTGATCGAGGCGATCCCGGACCGGGTGTACTGGGTTGCGGGCGACGGGACCTGCCTCGCCTGCTTCCACTCCGACGATCCGGAGCCGACCGGCCTGGCGACGATCGGGTTCGACCGCCTCGTCGGAAGCCGCATCGCGGCTGCGCTCCCCGCCCCGATCTCCGATCAGCTGATGGACGGCCTGGGGCGCGCACTCTCGACCGGTGAGGTCGAGACGGTCGAGTTCCACGTCGACGAGGACGAGCAACCACGGGACACCGAGGTTCGGATCGTCCGGGCAGCTCCGGACGAGGCGGTGATGATCTTCCGCGACGTCACCGAGCGAAAGCGCCGCGAGCGCGAGGTCCGCGACCTCGCGAACGAGCAGGCTGCGCTCTCCCGCGTCGCGGTCGCGGTCGCGACGGAGAAGGAGCCGCAGCGAGTCTTCGACGTCGTCACAGAGGAGATTGGCCAGCTGTTCCAAGCACACGGCGCGAACCTCGCGCGCTTCGTGCCCGGGAAGTACGAGGCGGTGATCCTCGGCCGCTGGGGGGAGGCCGGGGCGCGGCACGTCGAGATCGGCGAGCGGCTGACCTTCGACGGCCCGACGCCGTTCGCTCAGGTGCTCGACACCGGCGGGCCCGTTCGGCTCGACACGCTCGACGACATCCCCGGCGCGCGGGCAAAGTGGATGCGCGAGATCGGGGTGAAGAGCGTCGTCGCGGCGCCGGTGCGCGTCGGCGGGCGCGTGTGGGGCGCCGTCGTTGCGTCGAGCACGGACTACGCCGCGTTCGACGCTGACGCCACGGAGCGCCTGGGCAAGTTCGCCGCTCTCGTCAGTGTCGCCCTTGCGAACGCCGAGGCGAACGAGGGGCTCGCCATAATGGCGGGCGAGCAGGCGTCGCTGAGCCGCGTGGCGATCGCGGTCGCGACCGGCACGCCCAGCGACCGGCTCTTCAACGTCGTCACGGAGGAGGTCGGCCGACTGTTCGGAGCCGACTGGGCTGAGACCGCGCGGTTCACGGAAGGCACGGACGGCGCGGTCGTCGTCGGCAAGTGGGCTCGAACCGGCGAGTATCGCTACGAGGCGGTCGGCGAAAGCCTTCCGTTCGGCGGCGGCGCGCTGACCCGCGTCTACCGGACAGGGCGATCGGCTCGAATGGATTTCGAGACCGAGCCGCCGGAGTACCAAGCGAAGATGACCGAGCTGGACATCGCCTCGCTGGTGGCGGCACCGATCTTCGTGGGCGAGAACCTCTGGGGCGGCATCACCCTCGGCGTGCCGTTTCCCGACACCTTCCCCGCCGACACGGAGGCGCGGCTGGCGCAGTTCACCGGACTCGTCGGGCTTGCGATCGTGAACGCCGAGACCGCGTCGCAGCTTGCCGCCTCGAGGGCGCGGATCGTCCGCGCAGGCGACGAGGAACGGCGGCGGCTCGAGCGCAACCTGCACGACGGGGCACAGCAGCATCTGGTCACGCTGTCGCTGACGCTCCGGCTCGCGCAGGCGAAGCTCGAGGGCGATCCTGCCGGCGCCAGAACGCTGCTCGACTCGGCATCCGCCGAGCTCGCGCAGGCTCTCGAGGAGCTGCGCGAGCTCGCGCGCGGGATCCACCCCGCGATCCTGAGCGACCGCGGGCTTCGGCCGGCGCTCGAGGCTCTCCTCACGCGGCTGCCGTTCCCCGTCGATCTCGACGACACGACGGCGGCGCGCCTGCCGCCGCCGGTCGAGGCAGCGGCGTACTACGTCGTCGCGGAGTCCCTGACCAACGTGGCGAAGTACGCCGAGGCGGAGTCGGCCCAGGTTCGGGTGGCACGGGGAAACGGGCTCGCGATCGTCGAGGTCGAGGACGACGGCCTCGGCGGCGCGGATGCATCCCGCGGAACGGGGCTGCGCGGACTCTCCGATCGAGTCGAGGCGCTCGAGGGCAGGCTCAGCGTCACCAGCGCCGACGGACGCGGCACCCGCGTGCGTGCCGAGATTCCGCTGGAGACGAGGGACTGATGCGGGTCGTCATCGCCGACGACTCCGTGCTGCTCCGGGAGGGAATCGCACAGCTGCTCGGGAGCGCCGGGTTCGACATCGTGGGCCAGGCGGGCACCGCCGACGAGCTCCTGCTCAAGGTGCGGAGCTACACGCCCGACGTCGCGATCGTCGACATCCGGATGCCGCCCACCCATACGGATGAGGGTCTCCAGGCTGCGAAGGAGATCCGCGACCGTCATCCCGAGGTCGGGGTGCTCGTGCTCTCGCAGTACGTCGAGGCCGGTTACGCGCTCGAGCTGCTCCAGGGAAGCGCGGAGGGTGTCGGCTACCTGCTCAAGGATCGAGTCTCCGACGTGCACGAGTTCACCGACGCCGTGCGGCGGGTCGGGGACGGCGGCTCCGCGCTCGACCCGACCGTGGTCTCCCGGCTCGTCGGCCGCAGGCGCGGTGAGGACCCGCTGGATGCGCTCACGCCGCGCGAGCGCGAGGTGCTGGAGCTCATGGCGGAAGGACGCACGAACCAGGCGATCGCGGACAAGATGGTTGTCACGCCCCGGGCGGTCGAGAAGCACGTCACGAGCATCTTCGTGAAGCTCGGCCTGCCGGCGAGCGAGCAGGATCACCGCCGCGTGCTCGCCGTGCTGACGCTGTTGAACGCTTAGGAGGGCTTGGCGGAACGTCGCTCGTTGCAGGGGTGCGATGGTCGTTCCGAGGCAAGGACGCAGGGAGCGTTCGTATCGAATGAGATACGGGCGCGACTGAGGACGCAGTCCTCGGGGCGGCCAGCGCGGCCCTGCGGCTCAGCAGGGCGTTTCGGCAGCCCTCCTAGGGGCGGGTGTCGGGCTCCGGCTTGCGCCGACCCGCGAGCCTGGGCGCGACGACGCGTCGTGTCGTCTCGGCGGCGAGGGCCAGAGTGGCAGCGAGCGCCAACGCGACGACGAGGGCGAGCAAGGGCCGCTCGTGGAAGATGCGCCCGCCGAAGTACCCGAGGAGGACCGAGTAGAGCGCCCAGAGCACCGCGGCGAGGCCGGTGAAGGCCGCGAACCTGCGGTACGGGAAGGTGGTGAGCCCGCTCGTGAACGTTGCGCCCGTCCGGCCACCCGGCACGAAGCGCGCGACGACGAGGATCACTCCGCCTCGGCGCCGGAGCTGGCCGCACGCCCAGCGGACCCCACGCTGACTGTACGGCCCGTCGAAGAAGCGACGCTGTGCCCGCCGGCCGCCGAAGCGCCCGAGCCCGTACGACGTCGAGTCCCCGACGAACGCACCCGCCGCCGCAGCGCCGAGCACCGCCGGCAGCGCGATCCCGGGCTCGATCGCCGCGAGAACGCCGGCAAGGATCGCCGCCGACTCGCTCGGAAGCACGGGGAAGACGGCGTCGCCCGCTGCGATCGCGAAGAGCAGGAGGTACGCCGCAGGCGGCTGGGCGAGCAGGTCGTAGAGCGCGTCCACCCTCTCAGGATCGCAGTCGCGGGGCGCCCTCCGTAGACTCGCCTCGATGGCCGGTGCCCTGGTCACGACGGTCGTCGGCAGCTACCCGCAGCCCGACTGGCTGATCGACCGCGAGCGGCTCGGTGACCGGCTGCCGCCCCGCGTGCGGGCGCGGGAGCTCTGGCGGGTTCCGGAGCCGCTGCTCGAGGCGGCGCAGGACGACGCGACGCGGCTCGCCGTCCAGGACCTGGAGCGCGCGGGCGTCGACGTGATCACCGACGGCGAGATGCGGCGCGAGAGCTACTCCAACCGCTTCGCGACCGCGCTCGACGGGGTCGATCTCGACCAGCCCGGCGTCGCGCTTGACCGCACGGGGCACGAGAATCCCGTCCCGAGAGTCGTCGGGCCGATCCGCCGCAAGGGGCCGGTGGAAGTCCGTGACGTCGAGTTCCTGCGCACGATCACCGAGCGCCGGATCAAGTTCACGGTTCCCGGCCCGTTCACGATGACCCACCAGGCGCAGAACGACCACTACGACGACGAGCGCAGCCTTGCGCTCGCCTACGCCGAGGCGGTGAACGAGGAGCTGCACGATCTGAAGGCCGCCGGCGCAGACGTCGTCCAGATCGACGAGCCGTACCTCCAGGCGCGCCCGGAGCCGGCGCGTGAGTACGCCGTCGAGGC
>DASZEE010000008.1:0-14984 GCA_035941215.1 Gaiellaceae bacterium | reverse complement strand
GCGCGCGAGAGCTCCTCGAGCACGAGGACGTAGGAGAGGAAGTCGGCGCCCGCACCGCCGTACTCCTCGGGGACGCAGACGCCCATGAGTCCGAGCTCGGCGAGCTTCCCATAGAGGCCGCGCGGGAAGCGGTGCTCGCGGTCCCAGTCTGCGGCGTGCGGCGCGATCTCGGCGTCCGCGAACTCGCGCGTCAGGGAGCGGATCTCGCGCTGTGGCTCGGTGAGGTCGAAGTCCACGCGGCGAGTATACGAAGGAGCCGTAAGCGCAGAAATGCGCTTTGCTAAACTGCCGATTATGCATAGCGCAGATCTGCTCAAGGAGGCGCGGCGGCGTGCCGGGCTGACTCAGGCGGAGCTTGCAGAACGCTCCGGCCGACCCCAGTCGACGATCGCCCGGTGGGAGAGCGGACGAGTGCAGCCGAGCCTGGAATCTCTGCGCGAAGCGATCCGAGCATGCGGCCTCGAGCTCGGCTTCACGATCGCCAACTTCGACGATTCGTACATCCCATTCATCGAACGGAACCTGGCCTTGCTCCCTAGTGAGCGACTCGCCAAGGCGGTGCACGTAGCCAACGTCTTCCGTGACATGCGCCCGAAGATCGAGCGCGCGCGCGTTGGCTGAACCCGAATCTCCGTTCGATCCACTCCCGATCCTCGAGGTTCTGGAGCGGCACAAGGTCAGATTCATTCTCATCGGCGCAGCCGCGGCGATCGTGCAGGGATCGCCGATCCCGACGGAGGACGTCGACATCACTCCGGCTCGCGATCAGGAGAATCTCGAGCGGCTCGCCAGCGCCCTCCGCGAACTCGGAGCCAAGCTACGAACCCCGAAGGAGGCTATGGAGTTTCCGGTCGACGGCCCGTTCCTCAACGTCGGCGAGATCTGGACGCTTTCGACGCCTCACGGCGACCTCGACATCTCTTTCATCCCCTCCGGAACCCGCGGATATGACGACCTCAAGCGGGACGCAGTCGAACTCGAGCTCGGCCCTGGCGTCGTCGTGCAGGTCGCCTCTCTCGCCGACGTCATCCGTTCGAAGCAGGCAGCCGGACGACTCAAGGACCTCGGACAGCTCCCAGCTCTACGCCAGACGCTCGAGGTCATTCGCGAGCGCGAGCGCGGTCAGTCGTAGCGGTAGAAGCCCTCTCCTGACTTCCGGCCGAGCCGCCCGGCCGCCACGTGCTCGCGGAGCAGCGGGCACGGCGCGTACTTCTCGTCGCGGAGGCCGTCGTGGAGCACCTTCATGATCGCCACGCAGGTGTCTAGCCCGATCAGGTCGGCGAGCGCCAGCGGCCCCATCGGGTGCGCGAATCCGAGCTTCGCAATCGTGTCGATCGCCTCCGGCTCGGCAACCCCTGTGTGCAGCGCCCAGACCGCCTCGTTGATGAACGGCATCAGGATCCGGTTGGAGACGAACCCGGGGAAGTCGTTCGCCTGCGCCGGAACCTTTCCGAGCTCTTCGGCGAAGGCGACCACGGACCGCGCCGTCTCGTCCGACGTCTCCTTCCCACAGATCACCTCCACCAGCTTCAGGACCGGCACCGGGTTGAAGAAGTGCATACCGATCACCTTGTCCGGCCTGCCCGTCACGGACGCGAGCGACCCGATGGGGATGGACGAGGTGTTGGACGCAAGCACCGCCTCGCCCGCCAGCGTCGTGTCAGCCCGGCGGAAGATGTCCTCCTTCACCGCGAGGTCCTCGACGACGGCCTCCACCATCAACTCGGCGGGGACGAGGTCGTCGACCGGCTCGATCCGCGCGAGCACCTCGTCCGGGTCCGGTCCCCCCTTCTCCGCCAGCTTCGCGGCGCTGCGGCGGATCGTCTCGAGCGCGCGCTCGGTCGCCCCGGGCGCGGCGTCGTGAAGCGAGACGCGGCACCCGGCCGCCGCGGTGACCTGGGCGATGCCGCCGCCCATCTGGCCGGCGCCGACGACGAGGACCTGGTCGAACTCCACGCCGCGGCAGGCTAACGTCAACCGCCGTGACCGACCTCTGGTACGACGAGACCGGCGAAGGGCCGCCGCTCGTGCTCCTGCACGAAGGCGTCGTCGACTCGCGGATCTGGGAGCCGGTCGTCCCGCTGCTCTCCGGCCGGCACCGCGTGATCCGCTACGACCAGCGCGGCTTCGGGCACTCGCCGATGCCGGATGGGCCCTACTCGGTCGTCGACGACCTGGTCTCGGTGCTCGACGCCGCCGGCGCGGACGAGGCTGCTCTCGTCGGCGCCTCGCGAGGCGGAGCCGTCGCGCTGACGACGGCGGTCGAGCGGCCCGAGCGCGTCTCGGCGCTCGTCCTCCTCGGTTCCGGCCTCCCCGGGGTGTCGCTGAAGGTCGACTGGACGCCCGACCAGATCGCGCGGTGGGAGCGGGCCGACGCCGACGACGACTGGCCGGCCATGGCCGAGCTCGACATGGAGGCCTGGGCGCCGATGGGCGCCGACGCCGAGCTACGGGCGATGTTCCTCGAGAACGCGGTCGGGTCGAACAGCGAGGATCCGGCCACCGACGAGCCCATCGCCGAGCGGGTGAGCGGCATAGCCGCCCCCACCCTGGTGATCACGGCGGGCCGGGACGTCCCCGGGATCAACGAGATCGGCGACCGGCTCGCCCGGGACATTCCCGGTGCTCGGTCGGCCGTAATCCAGGAGGCCGATCACATGATTCCCTGGCGGACGCCTGAAGAGCTCTCTCATCTGATTCTCGACTTTCTCTCGGGTCTCTAGTACTTCGGTTCGTGGGTCGGGTCGTGGCCGAACGGGTCGCCGCCGTGCGGCAGGCCGTTCCGGCCGATGGGGATCAGGAGGGCGCCGGCGATCGCGAGCACGAAGACCGTGAGGCCGCTGATGCTCCCCTTCTTCTTCGTGCGAGCGGGAGCCTTCGTCCGGCGGAGCGTTTCGGGGACGCGGCACTCGTCGGAGGAGACGGTGGCAAGCGTGCGCGGCGGGGTCGCGGAGGCGACGCCGTCGCCGCAGGGATAAGCGGCCGCCTGCTGCGGCTGCGCAAAGGCAAACGCGAGCACCGCAAAGCATGCAGCGGCTACCGCCTTCGCCTGTCGACTCCCCTCCCAAGCCCCCCGGCGTGGCCGCACGCCCAGGGAACCCTTCCTCATCATTTGCTCAGACGCAGTATGCGTCGGCCGGTTGGGGTCTTGTCGAAAGATCCCCCTTCCGGGTCAGTGGGTTGAAAGCGAGGTCAGCCCTCCTAAACCTCGATCAAAAGGGCGTCGCCCTGCCCGCCGCCTGAGCAGATCGCCGCCAGCCCGAGCCCGCCGCCGTTTCGGCGCAGCTCATAGATCATCGTTGACAGGATCCTGGCGCCGGACGCGCCGATCGGATGGCCCAGCGCGACGGCCCCGCCGTTCACGTTCACCTTTTCGGGGTCGACGCCGAGCATCGCCGTCGAATTGAGCGCGACCGACGAGAACGCCTCGTTCAGCTCGACCCGCTCGACGTCGTCGATCGACTTGCCGGCCTTCTCCAGCGCAATCGCTCCCGCCTTGGCCGGCGTGCGCGCGAGGTACGCGAAGTCGTCGGCGACGTACGCCTGCGAGACGATGGTCGCGAGCGGCTCGAGCCCGCGCTCCTTCGCGAACTCCTCGCTGGTGACGACGAGTGCCCCGGCGCCGTCGTTCACGCCGGGCGCATTGCCCGCCGTGGTCGTCCCTTCGGGATCGAAGACCGGCTTGAGCGAGGAAAGCTTCTCGAGCGACGTGTCGCGCCTCGGGCCCTCGTCGTGGTCGAGCTCCCCGACCGGGACGATCTCGTCCGCAAACCGCCCCTCGTCCTGGGCGTCCACGGCGCGCTCGTGCGAGCGGAGCGCCCATGCGTCCTGATCCTCGCGCGAGATCCCGAGCTCGCGGGCGACGAACGATGCCTGCTCGACCATGTGCTTCTTGTCGAACGTGGACGTCAGGCCGTCGTGGGTCATGAGATCGATGAGCGTGCCGTCGCCGAGCCGGTAGCCGAACCGCGCCTTCTTGAGGACGTAGGGCGCGTTCGACATCGACTCCATCCCGCCGGCGACGACGACCTTGTGGTCGCCTGACCGGATCATCAGGTCGGCGAGCTGGACGGCCCGCACCGACGATGCGCAGACCTTGTTGACCGTGTCCGACGGAACCTCGACCGGGAGGCCGGCCCCGATCGCCGCCTGGCGCGCGGGCGCCTGGCCCGCGCCGCCCTGGAGCACCTGCCCCATGACGACGTACTCGACGTCCTCGTTCTCGAGGCCGACGCGGTCGAGCGCGTTGCGAATCGCGATCGAGCCGAGCTCGGTCGCCTCGAGGTTCTTCAGGCCGCCGCCGAGCTTTCCGAACGGCGTGCGGACGGCGGAGACGATGACTGAGCGCATGGCAGGTCAGGGTAACAATGGCCCGATGCCTGCCCGAGTCGCCAGATTCGTCAACGTCGTGGGCCTGGAGCTCCTCGGCGGCCTCCTCGTCCTCACCCTCGGAGCCTGGGTCTTCGGGGTCATGGTCGAGGAGCTCTCCGAGGGCGACACCCACCTGGACACGCGCTTCGCCGCCTGGCTGCACGAGCGGGCGACGCCGGGCTGGACGAGCTTCTTCGAGAAGGTGACGTGGCTCGGCAACGTCCCCGTGCTGGCGGTGGTGACCGTCGTGACAGGGATCGTGCTTTGGCGGATTCGCCGAAAGGCGGAGCTCGAGCTCCTGCTGCTCGCGGTTATCGGAACCCAGGTGCTCACGCTGGGCCTCAAGCTCGGCTTCGCCCGCGAGCGCCCGTTCTTCCCGGATCCGCTCGCGACCGAGAGCAGTTACTCGTTCCCGAGCGGCCACTCGTCGATGTCGCTTGCGGTCTACGGGACGCTCGGCTACATCGCGGCGCGCCATGCAGCCGGCAGGCGTAGGCAGATCGCGGCGCTCGCCGGTTCGGCCGCGCTCGTCCTCTTGATCGGGTTCAGCCGCCTCTATCTCGGCGTGCACTACCTCAGCGACGTGATCGCCGGGTTCAGCCTCGCCCTCGCCTGGGTCGCGCTCTGCGTCGTCCTCCTCCATCTCCGGCTGCGCCTGAGGACGCACCGAGCCGGTCAGACCTCGCGGTACCGCGCCTCCGCGAAGCAGTAGACGCCGTAGGCGATCAGGCCGGCCGAGACGATCCCGAGCAGCGTGTCGCCGTAGTCCTGCCGGAGGATCTCCGCCAGCGCGCCGTCGAGCCCCACGGCTTCGTCCGGGTCGTACTGCCACGCCGCGCGGACGAGGAAGAACCCGATCAGCCCGAAGACGACGCCGCGGGCGAGATGGCCGACGGCGCCGATGATCGTGAACGCCTTCTCCTCGAGCTCGCTCATCTTCCGCAGCTTCATGTTCTTCATGAAGCGTCGCGTGATCGCGCGCCAGACGTTGAAGATGCCCGCGCCGAGGACTGCGAGGCCGACGGCGGCCACGATCAACCGTCCGAGGGGCCATTCCAGGACGCGGGCAGTCGCCCGGTCCTCCTCCCGCGAGCCGCCGGATTCGTCCGCGCCGGCCAGCGCAGCGATCACGATCGCCAGCAGAAAGAGATACCAGGCCGAGCGTGCGAAGTAGCTGACGCGCTTCAGCCAGCCTTCTTTCTTGCCGCCTTCGAGCGGCCGGCCGAGCACACCCTGTGCGAAGCGCCACGCCGCATAGCCCGCCAGCCCGACTGCAAGCAGGAAGACGAGAGCCTTGCCGTACCACGTGTCCGCGAGGGCCGAGACGGCGCCGCCGCGATCCCGCAACCGCTCGCCGCCGGCGACCGCCACATCGCCCGCGATCACGCCGACGAGGAGGTAGAGCGCGCCTTTCGAGACCAGTCCCCACCGCGCCAGCCCCTTGCCGAATGGGCCGCGCGCAACGTCCTTCGCCTCCTGCTTCACATCGGTCACGGCCGGGCACAATACGGCGTCGCGCGTTTCTCGACGGTGCTCAGGTGGTAGGACCTCCGAGATGGCGGACGAGCACGTAAGCGCGCTGATGGAGCTCGGTGAGCGCGAGGGTTGCCTCGAGCTCTCGGACGTGTCGCGCGCGATCGAGGAGGCGGGGCTCGACGAGGAAGACGTGGAACGGCTGTACCAGGACATCCAGGAACGCCGCATCGAGCTGTCGGACGACTGCGGCAGGTCGGCGACCGACTCGACGTACGTGAACGGCGATCTCGCCGTTTCGACGACCGACGCGCTCCAGCTCTTTCTCAACGAGGTCGGCCGCTACAAACTCCTGACCGCCGACGAGGAAGTCGAGCTTGCGAAGCGGATCGAGCGCGGCGACCGCGAGGCGAAGGACCTGATGATCAACTCGAACCTCCGCCTCGTCGTCTCGATCGCGAAGAAGTACCAGGGCCACGGCCTCTCGCTGCTCGACCTGATCCAGGAGGGGATCATCGGGCTGATTCGCGCCGTCGAGAAGTTCGACTGGCGCCGGGGCTTCAAGTTCTCGACCTACGCGACGTGGTGGATCCGCCAGGCCGTCCAGCGCGGCGTCGCGAACAAAGCGCGCGAGATTCGCATCCCCGTCCACATCGTCGACCGCGAGCGCAAGATCGCCCGCGCCGAGCGCGAGCTCGTGGCCAAGCTCGGCCGCGCTCCGACGGAGGAAGAAGTCTCGAAGGCGACCAAGCTGCCGCTCAAGCAGGTGCGCGAGGTCCGCGAGGCCGCCCGCGCGGTTACCAGTCTCGATAGGCCGGTCGGCGAAGGCGAGGCGTCGTACGGAGATCTCTTCGCCGGTGACGAAACACCGCCCGAGGAGCTGATCCACGTCAGCCTCGAGCAAGACGTCCTGCGCCGGGCTGTCGAGAACCTGCCCCCGCGCGAGCAGGAGGTCGTCAAGCTCCGCTACGGGCTCAACGGCGACGGCAGCCCGCAGTCGCTGGAGGAGATCGGCCGCCGGCTCGGCCTCACGCGCGAGCGGGTCCGGCAGCTCGAGGCCAAGGCGCTCGAGCAACTCGCGATCAACCGCGAGATCGAGGCGCTGCGCGCCGCTTAGGCTGCGGCCAGCCTCGCTTTTCGGATCTCGAACGCATAGCGACAGGCGACGATGCCCAGGATGGCGCCGACGACGGCCACGCCGGCGAAGAAGCCCCACATCGCCGAGTCGCCGAAGCCGCCCCGCACCTGAAGGCCGATGAAGGGTCCGAGCGCGAAGCCGGCCGAGGACGTGCTGGCGAACGCGCCCATATAAGCGCCGCGGAGGTCGGCCGGCGCGAGCCCGGCGGCGATCGCCTGCGACGTCGGGATCCAGAGCATCTCGCCGAGGACGAAGATCAGGATCACGACGGCGATCACCGCCACAGACGAGTTCAGCGAGAGCAGCAGGAACGGCCAGCCCATGAGCAGCATCGCGAGCGCGAACTTCGGCGCTGCCGGGTAGCGCTCGACCCGCCGCGTCAGGCGGAGCTGAAAGAGCGTGACGAGCAGGGGGTTGACGATCACGAGGAAGCCCCAAGCTGCCGGAGTCAGGCCGTACGAGTCGACAGCGGCAATCGGGAGGACGGCCTCGAATGCGAAGTAGACGAGATGCGCGAGCACCATCGCCACGAGGAAGAGCAGAAACGCCCCGTCCCTACGGATGACGCCGAACGACCCGCGCGCCGGCGGCTCGTCCGGCGCGTACTCGCCGCGCGCGGGTAACAGCCGCCAGGCGAGGAAAAGCTCGAGCGCACCGATCACCGTCACCCCGATCCAGAGCACGTCGTAGTTGCCGGTGATGAGCAAGGTGCCGCCGATGGGCGGGCCGAGGGTGACGCCGAGGTTGTTCGCCACGCGCAGCGACGCGTACGAGTGCTCGTGCCGCTCGGGTGGAACCACGTCTGCGACGAGCGCCTGCGTCGCCGCCATCGCGATCGGCGCGAACAGCGACAGGAGCAGGAGCAGCGGGACCGCGGTCTTGTAGTCGTCGACGAGCGTCCAGCTGAGCGGGACGAACGCGGTCAGGCCCCAGCCGGCCAGGATTACCGGACGGCGGCCGAGATGGTCGGAGAGATGACCGCCGAGGTAGCCCATGCTCGCCGAGATCACCGCTGCGGCGACGAAGTAGAGCCCGAGCTGTGACGAGGACGCTTGGAGCTCGTCGATGGCCCAGATCCCGACGAACGTCCAGCAGGCCGACCCGCCGAGGGAACCGACGAAGCCGACGATCAGGAGCGGACGGAGCGCCCGCTCGACGTCGTCGCCCCAGATCAGCCTGAACAGCCGTCCCAGCATCCCCGGACTCTAGTAATAGAGGAAGATGTATTAGCGCCCGCCCGGTGCTCACCGCTTCAGGCAAGGTTCCGGGAGTGAAGGTCACCATCATCGGCGCGGGCAACATGGGGCGCGGGATCGGCATACGCGCGGTTGCGGGCGGCAACGAGGTCGAGGTCGTCGACCGCAACCCGGAGGACGCGCAGGCGCTGGCCGCCGAGCTGGGCGGCGGCTCGACCGCTGTCGACGCAGGCGGCAGCTTCGGCGGCGACCTCGTCGTGCTCGCCCTCTACTACGCGTCGATCGCCGAGGCGGTCCAGCAGTACGGCGACCAACTCGGCGGCAAGGTCGTGGTGGACATTTCCGTCCCGCTCGACTGGGACACCATGGACGGGTTCGTCGTACCGTCCGACAGCTCGGCCGCCGAGGAGGTGCAGAAGCTCCTGCCAGAGCGCACGCCGGTCGTGAAGGCGTTCTGCACGAATTTCGCGAGGACGCTCGAGACCGGCGAGAAGAACGGCGTTCCGCTCGACGTCTTGATCGCCGGCGACGACGAGGAGGCGAAGCAGCAGGTGGCGGCGCTGGTCGCAGGCGGCCGGATGCGGGCGATCGACCTCGGGCCGCTTCGCCGCGCACGGCAGCTCGAGAATGCGGCCTTCACGCAGATCGCGGCGCAGAAGCCCCTCGGCGCCGGCTTCGACACGGCGCTGAAGATCCTCGACTGACACGCATGACCACGCTCGCGCCCGCCGAGGTCGAGGTAGAGCAACCGGTCGAGGCGGACGACCCCGAGCACGACCGTCCGTGGGTCGTGATCGTCTGGAACGACCCGATCAACCTGATGTCGTATGTGACGCTCGTCTTCCAGAAGCTCTTCGGCTACTCCCTCGAGCACGCGACGAAGCTGATGCTCCAGGTGCACTACGACGGCAAGTCCGTCGTCTCGACGGGCACGCGAGAGAAGGCCGAGCTCGACGTCGCCCGGCTCCACGGCTACGGGCTGTGGGCGACGATGCAGCAGGACTGATGTTCCGCAGCTCGATCCGTCGCGGGCCGGACGGCACCGTCCGACTCGACCTCGCCGAGGAGGAACGCGGGCTCCTCCGCCAGGTCGCCGAGGAGCTGCGCGAGCTGCTCCGCGAGGAGCCCGAGGATCCGTCGCTCCGGCGGCTCTTCCCCACCGCCCACGAGGATTCCGAGCGCGAGCGCGAGTACCGCGAGCTCACTCGTGACAGTCTCCTCACCGGCCGCGAGCGCAGCCTCGACCTGCTCGCCGAGAGCGCCGGACGCGACCTGCTCACGGCGGACGAAGCCGACGCGTGGCTCCGCGCGCTCAACGACGCCCGGCTCGTCCTCGGAACCCGCCTCGACATCACCGAGGACTTCGATTGGGACAGCTTTGACGAGTCGACGCCACGGGCACCAGAGCTCGCGCTCTACTCCTACCTCTCGTGGCTCCAGGAACAGCTGGTCGAAGCGATGTAGTGCCGGGAGCTACGCCGGTGCCGCTTCGCGCTCGCGCTTGCGGCGCGAGGCGAGCGTCTGGCGCTTCGTGGCCGAGAGCTCGGCCTTGCGCAGGCGGATGCTCTCGGGCGTCACCTCGACGCACTCGTCTTCCCGGATGAACTCGAGCGCCTGTTCGAGCGAGAGCCGCCGCGGCGGGATCAGGCGCACAAGCTCCTCGGCCGAGGCGGAGCGCATGTTCGTCAGCTTCTTCTCCTTGCCGGCGTTCACGTCCAGATCCTCGCCGCGCGCGTTCTCGCCGACGACCATGCCCTCGTACAGCTCCTCCCGCGGACTGATGAAGAGCGACCCGCGCTCCTGGAGCGCCGTGATGGCGAAGGCCGTCGCCTGTCCCCTCCGGTCGGCGACGAGGCTCCCCGTCGGGCGCGTTCGCATCTCGCCGTGCCACGGCTCCCAGCGCTCGAACACGTGGTGCAGGATTCCCGAGCCGCGGGTCTCGGTGAGGAACTCCGTCCGGAAGCCGATCAGCCCCCTTGCCGGGACGAGGTACTCCATCCGGGCCCACCCCGTACCGTGGTTGACCATCTGCTGCATCCGGCCCTTTCGCAGCGCCAGCAGCTGCGTGACGACGCCGATGTAGTCCTCCGGGACGTCGATCGAGACGCGCTCGACCGGCTCGTGCTTCCTGCCGTCGATCTCGCGGGTGAGAACCTCCGGCTTGCCGACGGTGAGCTCGAAGCCCTCCCGGCGCATGATTTCCACGAGGACGGCCAGCTGCAGCTCGCCGCGACCCTGCACCTCCCAGACCTCCGGGCGCGACGTCGGCTGGACGCGAAGCGAGACGTTTCCGACGAGCTCCTGCTCGAGCCGGCCGATCAACAGGCTGGCGGTCAGCTTGTCGCCCTCGGTGCCCGAGAGCGGCGAGGTGTTGATCCCGAGCGTCATCCCCAGCGAGGGCTCGTCGACGGCGGTGACAGGCAGCGGCCGCGGATCCTCCGCGTCGGCGATCGTCTCTCCGATCGTCACCTCTGGCAGGCCGGCAAGTGCGACGATCTCACCCGGCCCGGCCTCCTCCGCGGCAACGCGGTCGAGCGCCTCGGTCACGTACAGCTCGGTCACGCGAGCCTTCTCGATCGCCCCGTCGGCGCGGCACCAGGCGACCTCCTCGCCCTTGCGGATCGTCCCGTGCAGGACGCGGAGGAGCGCGAGCCGGCCGACGTACGGCGACGCGTCGAGATTTGTAACGAGCGCCTGGAGCGGGTGGTCCGGGTCGTACGACGGCGGTGGAATCGTCTCGAGCAGCGTCTCCACGAGCGGGCCCAGATCGTCGGCGAGGTCGTCGGTCGCGAGGCCCGCGCGGCCCGCCCGCGCGTTGGCATAGACGATCGGGAACTCGATCTGGGACTCGTCGGCGTCAAGGTCGAGGAAGAGCTCGTAGACCTCGTTCACGACCTCGGCCGGACGGGCGTCCGGCCGGTCGACCTTGTTCACGACGAGGACGACCGGCAGCCGCGCCTCCAGCGCCTTCCGGAGGACGAAGCGGGTCTGCGGAAGCGGGCCCTCGCTCGCGTCGACCAGTAGCAGCACCCCGTCGACCATCGTCAGACCACGCTCGACCTCACCGCCGAAGTCGGCGTGTCCAGGCGTGTCGACGATGTTCACCTTCGTGTCGCCGATCTGGACCGCCGTGTTCTTGGCGAGGATCGTGATGCCCTTCTCGCGCTCGAGGTCCATCGAGTCCAGCACGCGCTCTGCGACCTCCTGGTTCTCGCGGAACGAGCCCGATTGCCAGAGGAGGGCGTCGACGAGCGTCGTCTTCCCGTGGTCGACGTGCGCCACGATGGCGACGTTCCGAAGGTCCTCTCTCCTGGCGGTGGGCTGAGGGCGCGCGGGCAAGACCGGCCAGGGTACCGCCGGTACCCTGCGCCAGTGCCCAGCGAAAAGCCGGAACCGATGACACAGGCCCAGAAGGCGCAGCTCGAGTCGGAGCTGGCCGAGCTCGAGGGACCAGGGCGAGCCGAGGTCGTCCAGGCGATCGCCACCGCCCGCGGATTCGGCGACCTGTCGGAGAACTTCGAATACCACGCGGCCAAGAACGACCAGGGACTGCTCGAGCACCGGATCCGGCAGATCCGCGACCGGCTCGACCGGTCCGTGCTGGTCGACGAGACGTCCTCGACGAGCGGCAGGGTCGGCGTCGGCTCGAAGGCCGAGATCGAGGACGAGCACGGGGAGCGGATGTGCCTTGAGATCTCGAGCGTGGGCGGCGTCTCGCCCGACTCACCACTCGGCCGCGCACTGCTCGGAGCCAAGGCGGGAGACGAGGTCCACGTCCACGCGCCCAAGGGCTCGTGGCGCGCGCGCGTGCTCTCCGTCGGTGTTTGACCACGTCACGATCCGCGTCTCGGACCGGGAGGCGTCGGAGGCCTTCTACGCCCTCGTGCTCCGGACGCTCGGGTTCGAGGCCACCTATTCGGAGGACGACTTCACCGAGTGGGAGGACTTCTCGGTCTCCGGCTGGAGCCCCGGGAAGCCCGTCACGCGCAGGCTGCACCTTGGGTTCGTCGCACCGTCGCGCGAGGCGGTGGACGAATTCTGGCGCGCCGGCACCGGGGCGGGCTATCGAAGCGACGGGGAGCCAGGCCCCCGGCCCGAGTACCGGGACGACTACTACGGCGCCTTCCTGCTCGACCCGGACGGGAACAGCGCCGAGGCCGTCCACCATGGGGCGATGCGCGAGGGCGGCGTGATCGACCACCTCTGGTTCAGGGTCGCTGACCTCGCAGCCGCGAAGGAGTTCTACGAGGCGGTCGGGCGTCACGCCGGCTACCGGCTGAACCACGACAGCCCCGAGCGAGCGCAGTTCGTGGGCACCTCAGGATCGTTCTCGGTCGTCTCAGGCGAACGGACCGATCCCTTCCACATGGCGTTTCCGGTGGACGACAACGGCGCGGTCGAGACGTTCCATGCTGACGTCGTCGGCCTCGGCTACCGCGACAACGGCGGCCCGGGCGAGCGACGGAAGTACCACGAGGGCTACTACGGCGCGTTCGTCTTCGACCCCGACGGCCACAACATCGAGCTCGTGAACCACAACCGCTAGACGCTGGTGCGGCGGGCGAGGGCGAGCTCCGCCAGGCGCGACGTGCCGGCCAGCACAGCCACACGCGATGCCCTGACCGCGCGCAGTGTTGCCGTCCGCCTCCCGTCGCCGAGCACCGCGAGCTCACCGAGCACCGCGCCGGAGCCGAGCTCGGCGAGGGTCTCGCCGTCGATCTCGACCTGAAGCACGCCGTCGAGCAGCATGAACATCTCGGTTCCCGCTTCGCCCTGCTCGACGAGAATCTCTCCAGGGTCGAGGCGGCGCCTCTGGAGCTTCGCGCCGCTCCGAAGCACGATCTCGTCCAGCTCCGCCTCGAGCTCGCCGCCGCTCCACGGTGACTCCTCGAACGACTCGCGGTACCAGCCGTCGAAGTCGGCGACTCCCTGCTCCGACACCAGGCTGCCGTCGGGACCGTAGAGGGAATGGTGTGGAAACGGACTCGCCGCGACGAGCCTGCCCTGCGATGAGCCGTCCGCGCGAAGGGTCAGCTCCAGGGTCGTCCAGGCGGTCGCGGAACCGATGTGCAGATAGGGCTTGCCGCGCAGAGGTCGCGGGGCGGGAAGGCCGATCCGACCGCCGACCGTCTGCTGGAAGCGCACGAAACCTTCACCGACTTCAGCCTCCGGCCGGATGACGGGAAACTCGACCGCAGGGAAGGCGACCTGGTCGCCGCCGAGGTCGGGCCGTGCGCCCGAGACGACGCCGCGGCCGTCGCGGCCGTAGTCGACGATCCGACCGTTCTCGACGCTGATCCACGCACGAAGCTCGTTCGCTTCGCGGAATGCGTCGGCGCCGCGCAATCGATCGAGGTCGCGGAGTGGGTCGGGAGGTGGCTCGTCATAGTGCGCCACGGCGATCCCGAGTGGAAGGCTCGGCATCGCATCGAGTACGGCGAACGGGAGCCACGTGATCGCCGTCACCGAGGACTCGATTCGCATCAGGCGGTGGCCTCGAGGGCGGTCGGGACCGGCGAAAGCTCCCGGACGAGGCCTTCGACGGCCTCCTCGAGCTGCTCGAGCAGCTGCTCGTCGGTCAGGCGCCCCTTGTCGTCGAACCGCGACGGCGCGTGCCCGACGGCAACGTCGCCCTCGAGGACACGGGCCCCGATCGTGCCGAGGACCTTCCGCAGCTCGGCCTGCGACCAGACCGCGCCGAAGGCGCCGGTGCTCGCCCCGATGACCGCCACGGGCTTGTTCCGCAGCGGGTTCGACCGGAGCGGACGGGAGACCCAGTCCAGCGCGTTCTTCAGCACGCCGGGGATCGACGCGTTGTACTCCGGCGTCGCGAAGAGGACGGCGTCGGCGCCGGCGATCGCGGCGCGGAGCGCAGCGACAGCTGCCGGCGCCGGTTCGACGTCGTCGTCCTCGTCGTAGGGCGGGATCGCCTTCAGGCCGTCCCACAGCTCGAACTCCACTTCGTGCGGCAGCAGCTCAGCGGCCGCACGAAGCAGCTTCGTGTTGTAGGAGTCGTCGCGCAGGCTGCCCGAGATACCCAGGATCTTCATCGGAGTTACGCGGCCCTCACGAAGTAGAGCTCGGTGACGATCTTCACCTCGTCGCCGACAGCCGGCTGTCCGGTCGGTAGTGGGATGTTCCAGCTCACCTCGAAGTCGTGGCGGTTCACGGTCGTCGAGAGCTCGAGGCCGATTCGCTCGTTGCCATAGGCGTCGACGATCGGAGCCGTCAGCATTCCTGCCACCTCGACCGGCTTCGTGATGCCCTTGATCGTCAGCTCACCGCGGGCAAGCACCTTCTCGCTGTCGAGGTCGATGTCGTGCGCGGTGAAGCGGAGCTCCGGGTGGCGCTCGGCGTCGAAGAAGTCGGGCGACTGCAGATGGGCCGCCAGGTTCTCGTCCTTGACGTCGACGCTGTCGACCTTGGCCGCACCCTCGAGGGTCGCCTCGGAGTCGTCGACGACGAGCTGGGCCTGGATGTCGCGGAACTGGCCCTTGAACGTGCCGACGAGGTAGGGAACCTCGAAGCCGACCGAGGAGTGAACCGGGTCGAGCTGCCAGGTACCCGTCAACGTGCGGCGAAGTTCTGTGGTGGTAGTGCTCATTGCCGTACCTCCTTGAGTGCGCTATAGTTGAGTCCGCAAGCAATGGTAGCGAGGAAAGATTGAGTCGTCAAGTGTTGCGCACACAATCGTCGGTCGGCCTGGACGCCTGGGTGCGCCTGCTCCCGGCGCACGCCTCCACGACGCGTGCGCTGAGCGGCAGCCTGCTCGCCGAGCACGGCCTGACCCTCAACGACTACGAAGC
>DASZEE010000007.1:0-3291 GCA_035941215.1 Gaiellaceae bacterium | reverse complement strand
GGTTCACCGCGAGCCCGAAGCGCCGGGAGATGTCGGCCACACGCTCCTTGGCCGTGTCGAGGTCGATGAAGGGGCCTCGCTTCGGGTCAGTGCCGAGGACGATGTTCTCGGCCACCGTCATCACCGGGATCAGCATGAAGTGCTGGTGCACCATCCCGATCCCGAGGTCGATCGCCTCGTTGGGAGAGCTGATCCGAACCGGTTTTCCGCTCATGCGGATCTCGCCCTCGTCGGGGTGGTAGAGGCCGTAGAGGATGTTCATCAGCGTCGACTTGCCGGCGCCGTTCTCGCCCAGCAGCGCGTGCACCTCGCCCCGCCGCAGCTCGAAGTCGACGTGGTCGTTTGCCACGACGCCGGGAAAGCGCTTCGTGATGCCCTTGAGCTCGAGGAGGGGCGCGTCGTCGTCGGCCATCGGGTCTTCAGCTACCACCGCAAGCCAAGGATAGGGGCGGGCCGGGACCCGCCCCCACCTCGCTGACGTCCGGCTTTACGGAACCGTGTCGGGGATCGTGATCTCCCCGTCGATGATCATCTGCTTCTGCTCGTCGATCTCGTCGATGATGGCCTGGTCGACCTCGGAGCTGGTCTCGCCCAGCCCGACGCCGTCCTCTGCGAGACCGAACGCGGTCAATCCGCCCTCGAACTCGCCGTTCACGGCCTTCTCGATCGTCTGGAACACGGCCTGGTCGACGCGCTTGACGGCGCTCGTCAGGATGTGGTCGCCGAGGAACGCCTGGTCCTTGTCGACGCCGATGCCCCAGACGCTCTTCTCCTTCGCCGCGTCGAGGGCGCCGAGGCCGCAGCCGCCGGCGACCTGGAAGACGATGTCCGAGCCCTTGGAGATCTGGTCGAGCGCGATCTCCTTGCAGGGCGCCGGGTCGACGAACTCCTGCGAGTAGCCGTTCAGAAGCTTGATGTCCGGGTTCGCCGCCTTCGCGCCGGCCTGGAAGCCGGCGATGAAGCGGTCGACCGGCGGGATCTTCTGACCGCCGACCGAGGAGATCGTCCCGGTCTCCGACACCTTCGCCGCCATGTAGCCGGCGAGGTAGCCCACTTCCTGCTCCTTGAACACGAGCCCGAGCAGGTTCGGGCCGGGAGACTCGTAGGCGAAGTCGATGATCGCGAAGTTCGACTCCGGGAACTCCTTCGACGCCGTCTCCGTCGCCTCGCCCATGAGGAAGCCGTTGGAGATGATCAGGTTGTAGCCCTCGTCGCCGAGCTGCGACAGGTTGGGGATGTAGTCCGCGTCGGACCTCGACTCGAGCACACGGCTCTCCACGCCGAGCTCGTCGACCCCTTGCTCGACGCCCGTGTTCGCGAGCTCGTTGAAGCCGCGGTCGTTCAGCCCTCCGATGTCGGTGACGAGCCCGACCTTGATCGGCTCGGCAGCCTCGGTCTCGCCGCCCGTTGCGGCGGGGGTCGTGGCCTCGGCGTCGTCGTCGTCGCCGCCGCAGCCGGCCGCCACGGTGGCGAGCGCCAGCACGGCGAGCAGAGCCGACAGGCACAGCAGCCATCTCTTTCCTCTCAAGTGTCCTCCTCTTAGCCCGGTTCCTGTGATGCCCGAGGGCGACTTTAACCCGCTGGGCAGACGATTACGAGAGAAGGAGCAGATTCGAAGCGAGAACCAAGCGGCGCCTTTCCCGTGTAGGTGGTCGTGGTGTTGAAGGTGTCGGCACTCGTCGCGCTCGTCCTCGTCGCGTTCGGCGCCGAGGCGGCGCTCACGCGCGAGAGCGCTCCGCGCCCGGCCCTCCGGCTGATTCCTGTCGCCACGTTCCGGGCCCCGGTCCATGCGACGGCGCCGCGCAATGAACGCGGACGGCTGTATGTCGTCGAGCGTGCAGGCCGGATCCGGGTAGTCGCCGCGCGCCGTGTGCTCTCTCCGCCGTTCCTCGACATCCGGCGCCTCGTCGGCGTCGGCGGCGAGCGGGGCTTGTTGTCGGCGGCGTTCCACCCGGACCACGCCGCGAACGGGCTCCTGTACGTCGCCTACACGGCGCGGATCTCGGGTGCGGTGACCGTGGCCGAATACAGGCGCGTGGGAGCCCGGGTGGATGCGGCGAGCGAGCGCGTCCTCGTCTCGGTGCCCCACGAGCACGGGCCGTTCCACAACGGCGGACAGCTCGCGTTCGGCCCCGACGGCCTGCTCTACGTGGGCGTCGGCGACGGCGGCTACGCGGGCCAGTCCCCCGATCCGGACGGCAACTCACAGAACCGCAACGTCCTGCTCGGCAAGCTCTTCCGCCTCGACCCGTCGGCTGCGAATCCCCAGCCGGAGCTCGTCGCGTACGGCCTGCGGAACCCGTGGCGCTTCTCGTTCGACCGCGCGAGCGGCGATCTCTACCTCGCCGACGTCGGCTGGAGGACGAACGAGGAGGTGAACCATCTCGCCGCCGGGTCGACCGGCCTCGTCGACTTCGGCTGGAGCGTCTACGAGGGCCGGCGCCGGCGCTCGACCACGGTCGAGCGCGATCCCGCCGGCCGCCTCGTTTTCCCGGTGCACACCTACCCGACGAACATCGCCGACAACTGCTCGATCACAGGCGGGTTCGTCTACCGGGGCCGTGCCGTGGAGCGCCTGCGCGGCCGTTACGTCTTCGGCGACTACTGCTCTGGCCGCATCTGGAGCCTGATCGTGCGCGGCGGCCGGGCCCCGCGGGCGCGCCTGGAGCCCGTGCGGGCTCGGGATCTCGTCTCGTTCGCCGAGGACGCCGCGGGTGAGCTCTACGCCGTCACGCTCACCGGCCGCATCTACCGCTTCGCCGACTAGCTCGACGGCGACAGGACGCGCTCGAGGTCGGCTTCCCCGACGAGCACGCGGCGCGGCTTCGAGCCCTCGTAGCCGGAGATGATTCCGCGGCGCTCTAGCATGTCGATCAGCCGCCCGGCGCGCGTGTAGCCGACCCGCAAGCGCCGCTGGATCAGCGACACCGACGCGGTCTGGGTCTGGACGACGATCTCGATCGCCCGGTCGAGCAGCGGATCCTCGTCCGGGTCGAACTCGTCGTCGCCGCCGTCGTCCGCCTCGGCGAAGACCTCCGGCAGCTCGAGCAGCGACTCGTCCAGTTCCTGCTTGCGCTGGTGGCGGCACTGCTCGACGACGAGCGCGACCTCCTCCTCCGTCACGTACGCGCCCTGGACGCGCTGCAGCCGCGAGGTGCCGAGCGGCTTGAAGAGCATGTCGCCCTGGCCGAGCAGGCTCTCCGCGCCGGCGGTGTCGAGAATCACGCGCGAGTCAGTCTGACTGGAGACCGCGAATGCGATCCGCGAGGGGACGTTGGCCTTGATCATCCC
>DASZEE010000006.1:0-2396 GCA_035941215.1 Gaiellaceae bacterium | reverse complement strand
GACCACCGATGAACGCCGAAAGGTGCCCGCGCGCAGTCGCGTCCCTCAGCCCCTCGCTGTCGAGCGCCCCGATCCGCTCGAGTAGCTCGAACTCGTCACGCAGGTGGGTCCTCATCATCTCCGGCCCGTCGGTGGCGATCGTGAATGGGACGCCGTGGTCCGCAAAGGCCCTGAACGTATCCCGCACCGCATCCTCGTCCGGCAACGCCTTCGTCAGCAGGTTCGACGTCGGGCAGATCTCGAGCGTGATGTCTGCCTCCCGGATCTGCTCCATCAGCGCCTCGTCCCGCGCGGCGAGGATCCCGTGCCCGATCCGCTCCGGACGTAGCGTCTCGACGACCTCGCGGATCTCGGCTATGCCGTGCCGCCCGCCCTCCTCGCCGACGTGGATCGTCACGCCGAGGCCCGCCTCTCGCGCTTCCTCAACCAGCGGGGCCAGGTCGCGGTACGGGTAGGGCGAGCCCTTGTCCGGCCGCGGGCCGGCAATGTCGATTCCGACGACCCCGCGCGGGGCGTAACGGATCGCCTTCTCGACGATGATCGCGTTCTGCCGCTCGGTGAACGTCCGATCCATCATCAGGATCAGGCCCGCGCGTACCTGGGGGTACTCGAGGCTTGCGCGGTCGAGCCCGCGAATCGCGGCCACGATGATGTGGTCGAGGTCGCGCTCGCCGCCCCGGTTCCGCTTCATCGGGTTGAAGCGGAGCTCGAGCGTCGTGATCCCCTGCGAGCGGTACGCGCCGCCGATCGCCGCGTGCACGGAGCGCTCGACCGCGAGCGGGCTCGACTGGATCAGCTCCGTCCATTTGTAGATCGCGTCGAGCGCCGTCAGGTCGGCGACGCCGCGCGGGTCGGACACGGTGACGAGCCCGTCGAACTCCCAGTAGTCCTTGACGGGGAGCGCGATTCCCTGCTCGTGCGCGAGCGTCCACATGATCTCGGTCGCAACCGAGCCGCCGAGGTGGGTGTGGAGCTCCGCGAGGCCGTTCGGAGTCGCCATCGCGCGAGCCTAGCGGCCTGCTCCGTCAAGCTATGCCTGTGAGGAAGGACGACCTCTACGCGCTTCCCGCCGAGGAGTTCACGAAGGCGCGCGACGACCTTGCGAAAGAGCTCCGGAAGGCGGGGAAGAAAGAGGCGGCGGACGAAATCAAGTCGCTGCGGAAGCCGTCGGTCTCCGCCTGGGCGGTGAACCAGGCCGTCCGCCGCCGTCCGCAAGAGGCAAAGGCGTTGGTGAAGGCCGGCGACGAGCTGCGAAAGGCGCAGCGCGGCGTCGTCAGCGGGCGCGGGGCTTCGAGCGGGCTGCGTGATGCGACCGCAGCGCACCGGCGCCTTGTCGAGGAGCTGACGGAGGAGGCGCGAGCAGCGCTCGAGGAGCGCGGGGCCGCCGCGGCCTCGACCGTGACCCGGGTCGCGCAGACGCTCCGGGCTGCATCCATCGACAAGGAGGCTTCGAAGACGCTGACGGCCGGGACGCTCGCCGAGGACGTCGAGCAGGCGGGCTTCGGGCCGCTGCTCTCGGCGGTCCCGTCCAGTGGGCGGCCGAAGTCGCGTCGGGCCGTGAAGCCGGCGCCCAAGCCCAAAGCGAAGCCGAAGCCGCCGCCAAAACCGCCGCCGAAGCCCAAGCGCGACCCGAACGCCGCCAGGCGGAAGCGGCTCGAGGAGCAGCTGGAGCAGGCCCAGGCTCGGGTTCGCGAGCTCGAAGAACGGCTCGAAGCCCTGAAATAGGGTTTGCGGAGAGGGTTGAGAGCACTCAGAATGAAAGGAGCACCGTCGCAACGCCCAGGTACGACTCCTACGGAGGACAATGTGGCCAAGAACGCTCTCGATCGCTCTGCGACCGCGACCGCCAACGGTGCACCTGCGGCCGGCGCCCTCGCAGCCGACATCATCATCGCGAACGCCCCCGACCCGGTGTTCGTCTCGGACCTGGAGGGGAAGATCCTCCAGGCGAACGACGCGGTCTCCGAGCTGCTCGGCTTTCGCCGGGATGAGGTGCTCGAGCAGTCGCTGTCGCGTTTCATCAGCGAGGAGGAGACGCGGGAGTTCACCGCGGCGCTCAAGGAGGTCGTCGAGCGCGGTGTGACGCGAAACGCAGTGCTGAACCCGCGTTCTGCCACGGGCGAGGTGATTCCGACATCGCTGAATGCTTCCGCGCTCCGGGACGAAGAGGGGAACGTGATCGGCGCGATCGGCGTCCTGCGCGACATGCGCGAGCTGGACAAGGCGCGCGCGTACGCGCAGAGCCTGATCGAGAACGCGCCCGATCCGGTGTTCGTCGCCGATCTCGAAGGAAAGATCCTGCAGGTGAACGACGCCGTGTCCGAGCTGCTCGGCTTCCGGCGGGACGAGGTCGTCGAGCAGTCGCTGTCGCGTTTCATCAGCGAGGAGGAGACGCG
>DASZEE010000005.1:0-48623 GCA_035941215.1 Gaiellaceae bacterium | reverse complement strand
GGTACGGATACATCACCTCCAGAGACTCCGCCGCGTCTCCGGCGAGGATGAGGATCTTCGCCATGCTGGCACCTCCTTAGGAAGTGGTCTCCGTCGCGCATGTGTCGCGACGCACGAGACACTAGCTCCGGCTCAGTGGTTTTGTAATCGGCACCCGGCTCGCGTCATATCCGTTGGCAGCAGGAGTAGATCGAGTCGCCAGCGCATCGGCGAAGCCGATGCCGGGCTGGAATCTACGAACCGACGACCTGGACGAGCCAGCGCCGATCGCGCTCGCGGTCGAGCTCGATGAAGAGCACACGCTGCCAAGTGCCGAGCAGGAGCTCGCCGTCGCGCACCGGGATCGACTCGCCCGCCGAGCCGAGCAGCATCGACATGCAGTGCGAGTGGCCGTTGCCGAGCTCCATGTCCTCCTCGCAGATGTTCTCGGTGCGCCGGTCCCAGTCGTCGTGGGCGTAATAGCCCTCGCTCGGGACGAGCCGGCGGAGCAGGGTCGCGAAGTCCTCCAGGAAGCCGTTCTCGAACTCGTTGACCCGCACGCAGCAGGTCGTGTGGGGCGAGTAGACGCAGACGATTCCGTTCCGCACGCCGCTTTCGCGAACCGCTTCCATCACCTCGTCCGTGATGTCCCGAACGGACAGCCCACCCTCGGTGCGCAGTCGCCGTTCCCCCTGGAACGCCTTCATGGGCGGCAATCCTATCCACGGGTCCGAGGAGCGCTCGGGAGTACGCTGGCCCACCGAAGGTGGAGGACGTCGTCGTACACCGACCGACCCTGGACGACGCCGGAGGCGTGGCCTCGCTGATCGTCGCCAGGGACCGCGCCGACTTCGGCGAGGACGACCCGATGGAGTTCACGGGCGACGAGCTTCGCGAGTGGTGGGCGATGGAGGAGCCCCGGCTCGAGACCGACGTGTGGATCGCGCTCCGCGACGGCGAGATCGTCGGCTATGCGTCGGCGCGGCGAGAGGGAGACGTCGCTGACCTCGCCGACGAGTCCTGCGTCCATCCCGAAGCCCGCGGCCTGGGAATCGGGTCGCACCTGCTCGACCAGGCGGAGCACTGGGGCCGGGAGCACGGCCTGCCCCGGCTCCACGTGCACGTCGTCAACGAGGACGGCCGGCGGCTGGTGGAGCGGCGGGGGCACGAGTCCATCCGGTTTTCCTGGCGGATGGAGATCGAGCTGACCGAGGCGCCTCGCCTGCCCGACCCGCCGGCGGGAGTAACGATCCGGGACTACCGGCCCGGCGAGGACGACGAGGCCCTCCATGCGATGCAGCAGGAAGCCTTTTCGGTGCATTGGGAGTTCACGCCGAGCCCGCTCGAGGACTGGCTGAAGTGGCGTCACCGGCGCGGCGACTACCACCCCGCGCTCTGGCGGATCGCGGAGGAAAACGGTGAGATCGCGGGTGCGGCCCTGTGCTTCGGCAAGGACGGATTCGGCTGGGTGCTCGATCTCGCGGTCCGGCCGGCCTCACGGCGGGCCGGTCTCGGGCTCCTGCTGCTCCAGTCCGGCTTTGTCGCGCTGCGGCGGCGGGGACACACGCGGGTCGGGCTCGAGGTCGACTCGGAGAACGAGACGGGCGCGACGCGGCTCTACGAGCGAGCGGGCATGGCGGTCACCCGTCGCTACGCGACCTACGAGAAGGCGCTGGCCTAGCCCGGTTACGCTGTCCGCCGAGGGCCCGTAGCTCAGCTGGTTAGAGCAGCCGACTCATAATCGGTTGGTCCCTGGTTCGAGTCCAGGCGGGCCCATCACCACCCGTATGGCTATACGGAAACGGCTTGAACTGGCGGGACAGGGGTGACGGGGATGCCGGGAAAGCGCGTGTGGTGCCAGCGCTCGCCGAGAAGCGGGCGCCGGCCGCATTCGCCGCACGTGAACTCGTCAGCCAGTGTCTCCGGGGTAGGCATGCGGGAAAGGTTAGGGGGCGACGTACTTCCGCAGGCGGCCGCACACCGCAGCCCAGCACCTCGCCCCGACCGAGTAACGCGCTCAACCGTCTATCCGTTACGCCGCGCGGAGCTCTGCTCCGGTGGTAGCTCGGCCCTTTGTACGGCTGGGAGCGAACGGCGCTCGATTCTCGTGTTTGGGGATCCATACGCTGACGGACGGTCCGCTCACAACCAGTCGTATAGAACTGCCTGTGCTGGGGGAACGGCGGCGGTGCGGCGGGGTCGGCACCGACCGAGGTTGGGGTCCGTGAGTCCTTGCCGCACCCCCAGCAGGCCGCCCACGGACTAGGGCGTTTCGCGCGGGGAGTGGGGATCTGTGCAGAGGGGCTGGCGGCGGTTTAGGCCGAATCACGGAGGGAGATGCCCAGGAAATGGAGCGGTTGATGGAGGAGCGGATCGCCCGGAACCAGGCGACCTTCCGCACGGCCAATGAGCGTATAGGCGCGGCGGCGGGCGTCTACGACGTCGCCACGCCAGTGCCGTTCATCTGCGAGTGCGCCGATCCCACCTGCTCTGAGGTTGTACGCCTAGAGCTCGATCAGTACGAGGAGATTCGCTCGGATTCCCGTCGCTTCTTGAATGTGCCCGGTCACCAGACGGCAGCGCAGGGGGTGAGCGTCGTAGTGGAAGAGCGGAACGGCTACGTCATTGTGGAGAAGATCGGCCATGCCGGCGAGGTCGCAGAGGCGCTCGACGAGAGAGACGCAGCTGAAGACCTTGACCAGGCTGCTTCCGAGGATAGGTGACGCCCTATGGAGGAACGCGAGCGACGTATTGGGCTAAACGAAGCGGTCTTCCGTGAAGCGAACGAGCGGATTCGGGAGGTCAACGAGACGTTCGCCACGCTGACCGATGAGCTCAGGTTGGTCTGCGAGTGCGGTCACAGCACGTGCGCCGAACAAATTTCGATGAAGCCGGGCGATTATGAGGCGCTCCGCGCCGAGCCTGCGGATTTCGCGATCGTGCCGGGCCACGAGATACCCGACGTAGAAGAGGTCATCTCTCGAGGCGAGGAATACGCGATTGTCAGAAAAAACGAAGGCATCCCACGGCGCGTCGCCGAGGCGACCGACCCCCGGTGAAGGGGAGGCGATGGCCCGTCCACCGGATCGGTTTCTCGAGATCTATCTCGCTGACCACCTCGCTGCTGCGGCCGCAGGGTTAGCGCTCGTGCGCCGGGCGGCACGCAGCAATACGGGCACTCGCACAGGTGACACTCTGCGACGCTTGACTGCCGAGATCGACGAGGACAGGGACACTCTTCGCCGGCTGGTGGCCGATCTCGGCTTTACCGGCTCCAAGCCCAAGGAGCTCGTCGCGTGGGCTGCCGAGAAGGTGGGGCGCCTGAAACTGAACGGCCAGCTGCGTGGTTACTCACCGCTTAGTCGCGTGCTCGAGCTCGAGGCGCTGTCGGTTGGCATCGCAGGCAAGCTGGCGCTCTGGGAGACCTTGAAGCGGGTACCGGATCCCGGCCGGCGTCTCCGGGCATTCGAGCCGAACCACTTAATCGAGCGAGCTCTACGGCAGCGCGAAGAGGTGGAGGAACTTCGCGCCGAGGCTGTCCATCAGGCATTCGCCGGAGGGGTCAGTGGGGCAAGGTCGGGAGCGACGTCTTGACCAGGCCGCGCTCTGGGTTCCCGAGGCTTCACAGATCGGGTTGGCCAGTCACCACTCGATGTCGTCTGTGACGACGAGGCGCCACGCTGCAATTCTCGACGTCGACGGCACCCTCGTCGACTCCAACTACCACCATGCGCTCGCCTGGTATCGCGCCTTTCGCGAACACGACATCGTCGTGCCCCTCTGGCGCCTGCACCGGCATGTCGGCATGGGCGGCGAGAAGTACGTCGCCGCCGTTGCCGGCGACGTTGTCGAACGGGAGCTAGGCGACGAGCTCCGCGCGCGCTGGGAGCGGCTGTTCGACCAGTTGCTGCCGGAGATCGAGCCCCTCGACGGCGCGTACGAGTTGATGGCGCAGCTGAAGGACGTCGGGCATCCGATCGTCCTCGCGAGCTCCGCGATCGAGTCTCACTTCGACGCTTTCGTCGACGACAAGCTCGACGCCCGGGAACTCGCGGACGCCTGGACGACCAAGGACGACGTCGAAGCGTCGAAGCCCGATCCCGACCTCGTCCGAGCTGCCCTGGCCAGGGCACGCACCGCGAATGCGATCATGATCGGCGACACGCCCTGGGACTGCGAAGCAGCACGCCGCGCCGGCATCGCAACGATCTGCGTGCTCACGGGTGGCTATTCGGAGTCCGAGCTTCGGGAGGCCGGCGCCGCTGCGGTCTTCGACTCGCCGCGAACCCTTCTCGAACGACTCGACGAGACGCCGTTCGCGACACCCGCCGTGTCTCGCATTGACGACGACTGATTCATCGTCACTCGGGTCTCCGAGGTCGCGGGCCGGCCGCGAACCGGTGCGTGGGCGTACTCTGATGCGACCAGCGCGTAGACCACGCCGACCCGGAAAGTTCCCGAGGGTCGATGTCACAGAACTCGTAGCCGGGTTCGTTGGCCTATTGGTCTGTGCTACTCAGGTGGTTGCCGACGATCTCGGTCGAAACATCCGGCTTACGCCCCGCCCCATCTTCCCGAATGGAGTTTGCTCGCCGGGGAGCGCCACCGTCATGCCGTAAGCGGTCGTCCCGATCAGGAAGACCAAGACTCCGGCGCCGGCGGGGTAGAAGAACCACCAAATCACGACCAGGACGAGCGGGCTGAGAAGAACGGCCGTCGCGCGGCGCGTCCGGTGGCGCCAGTTGCTTGGAAGCGCCTCAAGTAGTACGAGATACGCGAGCGCGCCCGGCAGGCTGAAGAGGAATCCGAAGACGAGGAAGCCGCCAATGAGTGGCAGGTCTAACGGCCGTGCGAATGCTAGGAAGAACAGGCCTTCTAGGACAAGAAGCCACAGAACGTTCAGAAGCGCTCGCACGGTTTCCCCTTGCTATTCCCCGTTCCCCTTAACTTCAGCCAGGGCGTTCTGTCCCCTTGGTCTGTGCTACTGAGTCCGTCGGGCCAACGAGGCAGTGCTGAGAGCACATTGCTGGCATTCTGAGTCGCGTGCGCATTCTTGATCGGTCTCGGTCGCGGCTTCCGAAGCCGCTCCGAACCTTGATGGACTGGGCACTGACGATCACCCTGGCTGTCGTCGCGGTGCTCGTTATCCAAGCGGAGGTTGCGAAGCCCTACCGCATTCCCTCGCCGTCGATGGAGCCAACTCTGCACTGCGCGAAACCTGCCCGCGGCTGCCTCTCGCGGGTGTCGGATCGAGTCATCGCGAACCGGCTCGTGTACCGCTTCCACCAGCCCCGGCGCGGCGACATCATCGTCTTCAAGGCAACTGCCCGGGTCGATGCCGCTTGCAACGCGAGTGGCACCTTCATCAAACGGATTGTCGGACTACCCGGCGAGACGTTGTCGATGCGGAACGGATTCGTCTTGGTCAACGGCGTCCCGCTCGTAGAGTCCTATCTGCGCCCCGGCTATCGCGGTCGCGAGAGCGGAGACTGGGCGCGTATCACCGACGAGGGCTACTTCGTCCTTGGTGACAATCGCACGATGTCCTGCGACTCGCGCCGTTGGGGCGTCGTCCCTCGGGACAACATCATCGGCAGGGCAGAAGTAACATATTGGCCACCGAACCGGGTCGGGGAGCCGTAGCGACGCAAGGGTCGTTCCGCCCCTTAGCTCCTAACTATTCGCCGCTTCGCATACGAGGGCTTGGCTGAAATTGCCGAGGCCGACGATGCACCTTGTCTGAAACCCAGGCGGGCCTCTGTTGTCGTGTCTCATCCCGGCCGATCGGGTACAACGACCGCCTGATGAGGTCGGTGCTCGCGTTCGTTGTCCTGCTCGCGATTCTGGCGGGTTGCGGCTCCGACGACTCCGCCACTCCGCCGGCGACCACGGCCGTCACGACCTCAGCAAGTTCGACGCCGCTCACGCCCGCCGACGTCGAGCAGGCGTTCCGCGCCGAGGTCGCTGGCGGGGGAGTGGTCAACCTGGACGACACCTCGCCCAAGTCGATCCAGTGCGTGAAGGGTGACGGCGTCCAGGAATGGCGCTGCGAGGTCTTCCCGACAGGCGGCGGCGACGACGGCCGCGTCTGCATCATCACCGTCGATCCGACGACGCGGACCGTGGGTGAGCGCACCTGCGGGCGGATCGACAACTAGCCTCGCGCCCGCGACCAAGCCCGTCCGGCGGCGACCCGCTCCGGTGCCGACGGGTGGCTGAAGAAGAAGAGGTACGCGGCCTTCGGCGGGTCGAGGTCGCCGAGATTCGAGAGCGCGAGATTGCGGTGCGTGGCCTCATACGCCTCAGGGTCGCCGGTCAGCTCGAGCGAGAATCGGTCGGCGTCGCGCTCCCACCGGCGTGAGAGCGCAAGCCCGAACGGCCGGATCGCGAGCTCGACCACCACGCCGGCGAGGAGGACGAAGGGGATGACGCGCGGGTCGCCCGGCCCATCCGCCCCGATCGCGGCGAGCAGGCCGTCCCACCGAAGCACCAGCCACAGCCCCAGGACGAACAGCGCCGTGCCGGCCATCGCGATCGCCGTCCCGAGCGCGACATGCCGGAACCGGCGATGGCCGAGCTCGTGGGCGACGACGAGCCGCACCTCGCCCGGCTCGCCCCGGTCGAGCAGCGTGTCCCAGACGACGACGCGGCGGGTCTTGCCGATTCCGGAGACATAGGCGTTGTGCTTGGTCGTCCGCCGGCTCGCGTCCGCGACGAGCACGTCCCTCACCGGCACTGCGGCACGGTCGGCCAGGGAGCGGAGCTCTCCGGCGAGGGTCGCATCTGCCAGCGGCGCGAAGCGGTTGAACACCGGCTCCAGCAGGACCGGCGCGAGAAACGTCATGACGAAGACGATCGCCGCGCCGCCCAGCGCCGCAACCGCAGGCCACCACGACGGAAAGACGTGCACGGACGCGATCAGCCCGACCATCGGGATGACGGTCAGCGCGACACCGACTGCGACGCCCTTCACCCGATCCGTCACCCAGCCGCCGAGGGTCTGCGTCGAGAACCCCCAGCGCCGTTCGTGGAGGTAGCCGCGCCAGAACGCGATCGGGGTTGCGACGAGCGAGCCGACCAGCGCGACAAGGGCCGAGAACGCGATCGCCTCACCCCACCACGGAAGCCCGTCCACGAGCCCGAAGAGCCAATCGCCGAGGCCGCCGAAGCTCAGGAATGCGAGGACGATGAGGCCGAGCGCGATCCCAAGAACGCGGGCCAGGTACGCGGGACGGTGGTACCGCCGGGCCCGTTCGATCTGTCCCGAATCGAAGATCTGACGGCCGCTACTTAACGTACTGTCCATCAAACGTGAACATTCGCACGTCTAAATTCTGACGATGGCATCGAGCGAGGGCCTCGTCGGGCTGCCGTCCGGAGAGGCAACGAAGGAACTCACGCTCCAGTGGCGGCGACTGATCCGGACCGCCACCGCCGTCGCCGTCCTCACCAGCCCGGTCGTCTTTTTCTTCTTCCGCGAAGAGGTCGAGGTGAGCTGGGGCTGGGCGCTCTTCTGGACCTTCTTCGCCGTCATCGCCTTCCGCGGGCTGATGGACATCGTCGTGCGCCGGTTCATTCCGTGGCCGAGCCTGTTCGGGACGGACGAGCCCGAGGTGCGCGAGGACGACGTCGTCAACCGGCGCCGCGCCTGGTACTGGGCCAAGCGGTATCGCTGGTTGGTCTGGATCGTGGGAACGATCACGGTGTTCTGGATCATCCGGCTCCTGATCCCGGGCGGAGACACGAGCTGGATCTCGACGATCACCGATCCGTGGGGGGCGCTGAAGCCGATCCTCACGAATCCGTCGATGCTGCTCTACGCGATCATCTTCCCGCTCTTCTTCGTCATGAACTTCGTGATCTTGCTCGGCCCGATGATGCTGATGGGCATCACGCAGATGCAGGGCTTCGAGCCGGGCGACGCGGAGTGGGGCGTCAAGCTGGACGACGTCCGCGGTCAGGCCGAGGCGAAGGAAGAGGTTCGCCGCGTCGTCTCCATCTGGCAGTCCGGCGAGGCGTTCGAGGCAGCCGGCGGAAAGCGCGAGCGCGGGCTGCTGTTCCTTGGTGCTCCGGGAACCGGGAAGACGATGCTCTCGAAGGCGATCGCGACCGGCTTCAACTGCCCATTCGTGTCGATGCCGGGGTCCGGCTTCGCCCAGACCTTCATGGGGATGGACGTGATCATCGTCCGCTATCTCGCGTGGAAGGCGAAGAAGCTCGCCCGGAAGTGGGGCGGCCAGTGCATCGTCTTCATCGACGAGATCGACGCCGTCGGCAGGCGGCGGTCGGCGCTCGGCGACGGAGGGATGGGGGGCTTCGCGACGCCGATGCCGATGAACTTCGAGGAGTTCGCATTCCACGGCCGCTATGGGTCGCTCACGCCGACCGGCGACCTGATCCTCGAGAACCGCGCCTGGCGCGACAGGCTGTTCGAGTCCCGGACCCCGGAGCGGCGACCGAGCGCTTTTGGGCGCATCAGCGCGATCGTGAATCAGGCGTTTCCGGGGGCGATGATGGGCGGGATGGGCCAGCTGGCGCTGAACCAGCTGCTCGTCGTCATGGACGGGATCGACAACCCGCCGTTCATGAAGCGGTTCTGGACGAACCGGATCAACACCTTCCTCGACGCGACGTACATCGTCCCGCGCCGGGTCCGCGGTCGGTCTCTCCGGCTGCCGCCGCCGCGGCCGCGCAAGGAGCAGATCTACTTCATCGGCGCCACCAATGTGCCGCTCGAGGCGCTCGACCCGGCTCTCACGCGGCCGGGCCGGATGGGCCGCTACGTGTGGCTGCGCACGCCGACGAAGAAGGATCGGCTCGACATCTTCGACCTGTATCTCAACCGGGTCTCGCACGACCCCGACCTCGACTCGGAGAAGCGCCGCGACGAGATCGCGCGCATCACGAACGGGTACTCGCCGGCCATGATCGAGCAGGTCTGCTCGATGGCGCTCACCTACGCCCACCACGAGGGGAAGCCGCGCTTCGGCTGGACGGAGATCGTCGAGGCGATGACGACCATCGAGTCCGGGATGGCCATCAACATCGAGTACATTCCGGAGGAGACGCGGGCGATCGCCGTCCACGAGGCGGGCCATGCGGTCGCCGGCCACGCATACATGAAGGGCGCTGAGTCGACCCGCCTGTCGATCCGCCGCCGCGGCGAGGCGCTCGGCCACCATCAGGCCCTCGAGAAGGAGGAGCGCTTCAGTTCCTGGCGCAGCGAGGAGCTTGCGCGCCTGATCTGGACGCTCGGCGCGATGGCGGCGGAGCGAGTCTTCTACGGCGAGAACTCGACCGGCGTCGGGGGCGACGTCCAGAGCGCCACCGCGCGCTCGGCCTGGATGGTCGGCGCCTGCGCGATGGCTCCCGAGCGGATCGAGTTCGCCGACGGGTTCAAGCCTCCGAAGGGCCAGACCGAGGACGACGTGCGCGAGGAGATCCGGCAGAAGTACCAGCGGATCGGCGACCAGATCATGAACCGGTCGGGGAACGGGGCGCACGGAGACCCGCTGGCGGGCGTGCTCGGCGATCCCACGAAGCGTGCGATGGCATCTCAGCTCCTCGGGCAGGCGTACGTCGCCGCGCACCAGCTGATCGAGCACAACCGCGACGGGGTCTCCAAGGTGGCCGACACGCTCGTCGAGCGCCGCGAGCTTCACGGCGACGAGATCCTGAGTCTCCTCGAGTCGGTCAACCTCGAGATCCCGGCTGCCGATCCTCTGGAGGACGAGTCATGGCCGAAGCTGTAATGCCCGAGCGTTCGAGCGAGGCGACCTCCCAGCAGGAGGAGTCGCTGCCGCGCTTCGATCGCCAGAAGGCGGTTCACGGTGGGCGCTTCATGATCGGCTACGCGGTGATCGTGGTCATGGCCGGTGCCGCGCTAGTGACCCTCGGCGTCATGACCCGCGACGACTCGAGCTCGGCCACGGCCGTCGGCGGCCTCACGACGGAAGAGGGCGGCTTCCAGAGGGCGCGCGAGATCGCGACCGAGGTGGCCCGCCAGTACCGCGGAGCGAACGGCGAGCAGCTCGTCGCCGTCACCGCGCAGCCCGGTGAGGTTTCCGGCTTGCCTCTCCAGTACATCGCGCTTCGCCACGGGCGAAACAGGCAGCTCACCCAGGGTGACGTCTCCGTCGTCACGCCTGGCGAGACCGCGCTCTTCAGCTTCTGCGGCCTGTCGGGCGACCAGAACTGCGCACTGCCGGGCCAGGCTACGCCGGAGCGCCTGATGCTGCTGCGCCGCGAGGCCGTCGAGCTCTCGTTCTACACCTTCAAGCTCCTGCCGGAGATCCAGACCGTGGTCTCGCTGCTCCCGCCGGTTCCGCGCGGAGAGGGGCAACCGCCTCAGACCTTCGCGGTGTACTTCCAGCGCAGGCACATGGAGGGCCTCCTCGGCGGAGAGCTCACAAGAGCTCTGCCGGAGAAGCCGCCGTTCGCCACGGGAGACCTGACTCCCGGCGAGGCGGACACGATCAACCGCCTCACGGAGACTCGTCTCTTCAGCTCGTCGTTCGAGCAGCTGCCGACGCAGGGCGTGATGCTCAGCCTCTCGCCGCCGAGCGCCTGATCGCGCCCACGAGAAGGGTCCGTTCGGGGGATGGTGCGATTGCCTGATCGCTCCGACCATGTTCCTCGTAACCCCTGCGGAAACGAAAGGCGGCAAACATGGCTGCGGATGACCTCCGTCGCAGGCTCCGAACCTTCCAGGTCGCAGGCCTGCTTCAGCGGATCGCGACGGCTCGCTAGGCGAGTCGTCGCCCCAGTCGGGGGAGGGCGGCGAGGAACACCGTCGAAGGTGCACCTCGCCGCGATCGTGCTCGTGGCCCTGGCTGTGCTCCTGCCGGGAGCGGGCCGGGCGCAACCGGCCGGCGTCTACCGGATCATCGCGATCGGCGACTTCGGCGTCGGCGGCGAGTTCCAGCAGAGTTTCGGCGAGGGCGTGCGCAAGTTCGAGGAACGCAACCGGTCGAACATGCTCCTCGCGCTCGGGGACAACGACTACACCGAAAGCCCCACGGCGTTCCGTGCGAACTGGGCCGAGAGCTTCGGCTGGGCTCGTCGACGCGGCCTCGCTGTCGCCGGCGTGATCGGAAACCACGACGCACGCGTCGAGGGAGGCCGGTACGAGTTCTCCACGCTCGGCATGCGCGGCCGGTACTACAAGCGCAGCGCCGGTCCGGCCGAGCTGTTCCTCCTCGATTCGAACCGCGTCGATTCGGCCCAGACGGCCTGGCTCGCGCGGAGTCTCGCCCGGTCACGGGCCCGCTGGAAGATCGCGGTCTTCCACCACCCGGCGTACACCTGCGGCAGCTACCGGTCGCATCCCGACGTCGCGCGCCGCTGGGTGCCGCTCTTCGAGCGACACCGCGTCGTTCTCGCTCTCTCGGGCCACGACCACAACTACCAGCGGTTCGGCCCGAAGCGCGGTGTTCGCTATGTCGTCCACGGCGGCGGAAACTCGCGGCTCTACCCGATCGAGGCCTGTCCGGCCGGCTACCCGCACCGGGCTCGCGGGCAGGCCGAGCACGGGTTCCTGCACCTCGCCATCCGCCAGAACCGCCTCGACGGCTGGGCCGTCCGGCCGGACGGCCGCAGGCGGGATCACTTTGTCGTGGCTGGCTAGGATGACGCCGATGGCGGAGCTTGGAACCATGCGGGTCAAGGGCGGTCTCGCCGAGATGCTCAAGGGCGGCGTGATCATGGACGTCACGACCTCGGAGCAGGCCCTGATCGCCGAGGAGGCGGGCGCGGTCGCCGTCATGGCGCTCGAGCGTGTGCCTGCGGACATCCGCGCGCAGGGCGGCGTCGCCCGAATGGCCGACCCGGACAAGATCGCCGAAATCCAGGAGGCCGTGACGATCCCCGTCATGGCGAAGGCGCGCATCGGCCACTTCGTCGAGGCGCAGATCCTCGAGGCGCTCGAGGTCGACTACATCGACGAGAGCGAAGTCCTGACGCCGGCCGACACCGCGAACCACATCGACAAGTGGAAGTTCACCGTCCCGTTCGTCTGCGGCTGTACGAACCTCGGTGAGGCGCTGCGCAGGATCTCCGAGGGAGCCGCGATGATCCGGACGAAGGGCGAGGCGGGGACCGGCGACATCGTCAACGCGGTCACGCACATGCGCGCGGTCTTCGGCGGAATCCGCCGGCTGGGCTCGCTTGCGGAAGAGGAGCTCTACTCGGAGGCCAAGAATCTCCAGGCGCCGCTGGATCTCGTTCGCTGGGTTGCCGAGCACGGACGGCTTCCGGTCGTGACCTTCACGGCCGGTGGGATCGCGACGCCCGCCGACGCGGCGCTCTGCATGCAGCTCGGCGCGGACGGCGTCTTCGTCGGCTCCGGGATCTTCAAGGCGAGCGACCCCGTCGCCGTCTCCAAGGCGATCGTCGAGGCGACAACGCACTTCAAGGACGCGGAGATCCTGGCGCGCGTCTCGCGCGGGCTCGGAGACGCGATGGCCGGGCTCTCCACGGCCTCTCTCGCGCCCGAAGAGCTGCTCGAGACCCGCGGCTGGTAGAAGGAGGCGCCCGGAGGCGCCCCCTTCAACCGCTCGCTGCTAGAGAATTCCGCGCTCTTCGAACTTGGCGCGAACGGTTCTCGCGACCGACCGGCCGTAGAGGCGGTTCGCCGCGGCAACGGTGCTCTCCGCGAGCGTCCTCATCGTCGGATCCCGCTGGCCGAACTGGCCCTCGAGGATCAGCGTGTCCGCCCGCACATGGCCCAGTGCCTTGCGGATCTCCCACAGCGCCCGTGACCAGATTCGGCCGGTCGCGTGGACGCTGTTCGGATTCACGTTCGCCGGGTAGTGCAGGTTGAGGTCGACCCGGCGCAGGCAGTGCGGGGTCGTGCTCGTGTACGAGACCGAGTCCCAGTCGGCGACGCACGCCGGGTCAGGCGTGCGAGCGAGGACGTCTGCCACCGTCACGGCCCAGTAGTCGGCGAACCCCTCGCCGATCGAGCGTGCCTCGAAGCCGAACCCGTAGCCGAACGGATCCTGCTGGGAGTCCTGGATGGCGTGACCCAGCTCGTGGAGGATGACCTCGGCGTCCTCGGCGTCGTCCACACCGCCCTTGCCGAACTTCAGCAGGTCCTTCTTGTCCCAGGAGAAGGAGTTGTCGGCGCCCCACTGGTTGATCCGGACGTCCTGGGACTCCATGTTCACGGGCCGCAGGGTCGTGCCGAAGCCGAGGCCCTGAATGTATTTCTGCGCCTCGGTGATCCAGTAGTACGCCATGACCTGCTCGAATCGATCGTCGTCTCGGCGATAGTGGAATTCGTTCGTCGCCGAGTACGCGGGGTCGCCCGTCTCGCTGACGACGTTCGCGTAGTCGCCGCGGAGGAACCCGCTGCCGTCGAGGTTCGTGAGGACGACCTGGTGATAGGCCCGCGCGAGCGCGGCGTAGTCGGCGTCCTTCTGGTCGGTCAGCGACTGGTTTTGCAGGTCGGCGACCGGGTTAGGTGCGAAGACGGTCCCAGATCCGGTCGAGGTCCCCGGACCGGGGTTGGCCGCGAACGCCGCCGTGGCAACGGCCAGGACCGCGATGGAGAGTGCGGCGACGACCGTCGCCCTTGCTGCAGTTGATCCCACGTGCTCCCCCTTCGTCATGTCTGTTGCGATGCGGTCTCCGAGGGTAGTCGCTGGATCGAGGATCGTCTACCCACGCGGACTAGAGTTGGCGCCGTGCTCGGTCGGACTGCGGCTCTCACGCTCGTTGCGCTCGCGCTGGCCGGCTGCGGCGGCAGCGACTCGGCCTCGCACGTCGCCGAGCTCGGCGCCTACGACGAGCAGAAGCCGCTGCGGACCAAGATCGAGGCAGAGAACTCGGGCTCGACCGACATCTCCTTCCAGAGCCCACGCGGCGGCGACGTCGAGGCGACGGTCGTCCTCCCGCCCGGCGCGGAGCAAGGGAAGCGCTACCCCGTTGCCGTATACCTCCACCCGTACCGCTTCTCGCGCGCGCTCTACTACCGCGAGGCGTTGGACCTTGCGGCGCGCGGTGTCGCGGTGCTGCTCGTCAACGGCGTGATGACCCGACCGGACATCCCGCAGGTCGATCTCCTGGATCCCGTGTACGCAGCGGATTCGTTCCGGTCGATCGTGCGCCACGACCTCGTCGACCTCCGCCGTGCGCTGGACTATCTGGAGCGGAGAGACGACATCGACGACCGGATCGCCGTCGTGGGCCAGGAGTACGGGGCCTTGTCGGCCGGTGGCCTTGCGGCGGTGGACGACCGCGTCGACGCCCTCGTGCTGTCGGCGGTGCCGGCCGAGCCCAGCAGGTACTGGGCGAAGGAGTTTGTTCCCCAGGAGACCTTCGACAGCTTTCACAAGCTGCTGCGGGACTTCGACCCGGTTCGCCTCCTGGGCGCGTTCGACGGCGACGTCCTGATCCAGAATCCGCGGCGCGACGACGACTGGCCCCTCAGGGAGTACGAGCGCCTGGCCGAGGACGCCGACGGCGCCGAGGTCAAGTGGTACCCCGACTACGGGCACCACATGGGGCCGGAGGCCGACACCGACCGCCAGGAGTGGCTCGCCCAGAAGCTCACCCAGCGGTGAGTACGATTTCCCCGATGCGCATCGGGGTGCTGGCGATCCAGGGCGACTTCCGGGAGCACGCGGACATGCTCCGGCGGCTGGGCGCGCACCCGGTCGAGGTCCGCAAGCCAGACGAGCTCGACAACCTCGACGGCCTGGTGATCCCGGGCGGCGAGTCGACGGCGATCATGCGCCTCGCAAAGCTCTACGGGCTCGAGGAGGCGCTTCGGCGCTTCGAGCGGCCGGTGTTCGGCACCTGCGCCGGGATGATCCTGCTCGACCGTGACCACCTCGGGCTGGTCGACCTGTCGGTGCGGCGGAACGCCTACGGGCGCCAGGTTGCGAGTTTCGAGTCCGACCTGGAGCTGGCGGGTGAGACCGAGCCCGTCCGCGGCGTGTTCATCCGGGCTCCGCGGGTGGCTTCGACTGGGCCCGGAGTGGAGATCCTGGCCGAGCTCGAAGGCGAGCCGGTGCTGCTCCGGGAGGGCCGCTTCCTCGTCGCCTCGTTCCACCCTGAGCTGACCGACGATCTGCGCGTGCACGAGCTTTTCCTCGACATGGTTCGGGAGGAGGTGTCCGCCGGTGTCCGGTCACTCTAAGTGGGCGTCGATCAAACGGAAAAAGGGGGCCACCGACGCGAAGCGGGGCCAGCTCTTCTCGAAGCTGGCGCGGGCGATCATCGTCGCGGCTCGGGAGGGAGGGCCCGATCCCGCCGGGAATCTCGCGCTCCAGAACGCGATCGAGAAGGCGAGGGAAGCCTCCATGCCCAAGGACAACATCGAGCGCGCGATCGCGCGGGGCGCCGGTCCCGCCGGCGACGGCGCCTCGTACGAAACGGTCACGTACGAGGGCTACGGGCCGTCTGGGATCGCCGTCTACGTCGAGGCGGTGACCGACAACCGCAACCGCACTGCGGCCGAGGTGCGGCACATCTTCACGAAGAGCGACGGCAGCCTCGGCGAGTCCGGATCGGTAGCGTGGCTGTTCGAGCGGCGCGGCGTGGTGCTGGTCGACGGGAGTGCCGACGAGGACGAGCTCATGCTCGCGGCTGCCGAGGGCGGCGCGGACGACATCGAGCGCGAGGGTGACAGCTGGCGAGTGGTCGCTGCACCCGAAGCGCTCACAAGCGTCCGGGATGCGATCGAGGCGGCGGGAATGACGGTGGAGTCGGCCGACCTCACGATGGTGCCGAAGACGACCGTCGAGGTGGACGACGAATCCGCCGCGAAGAAGGTCGTGCGACTCATGGACGCGCTCGAGGACAACGACGACGTCCAGGACGTCTACGCGAACTTCGACATCCCGGAGCGGATGCTCGAGGTCGTCTCCGCCTAGCGCGGAGCGCGAATCCGGACGACGCTGCTCGTGGCGGAGAAGCGCGCGCCGAGCTGGGCGCGGGCACGGTAGGTCCCGGGCGCGACCCTGAATTTGTAGCCGCCGATCCGCGTCGTGCGGACGGTCGCGACACGGCGCCATCCGCGGCCGCTCTGCCGCTCCAAGACGACGGGGATCCGGACGACGGGGTGGCGCACGAAGTCGAGCACGAACCCCGAAACCACCCGGCCGCCACGCCGGGCGCGGATCGAGACGAGCGACGGTGGAAGGTTCCCCTCGAGCCGCACGCGCGACATCGCGACGAACGCCTGGCCGCGGTTCCAGCTCGACGCGATGATCGAGCCGTTGACGTAGAAGTCGTTCGACTCCGGCCGCAGGAGGAGGAAGCGCACGTATGCGTGGACGTCCCGGCTCAACGGGAAGGCGACCACGAGCTCGGCCGGCGCGGACTGGCGCACGACCTGAAGGACGAAGAAGCCCGGAACCTCACCGACGATCCGGCCGCCGACGACGTGCGGAATCGATGCGCCCGCGCGCTGGTCCTCCTGCCAGTCGCGGGTCAGGTTCGCGAGCGCGACGCGCTCGGTGTCGAGCTGCCGCGTGTCGTAGCCGACCTCCCAGTCGATCGCGACGTTCCCCCACGGATTCGGCGCACCGCGAGGCGCGTAGCCCGGACCCACCCAGCTGCCGCGGCCGGCGGAGGCGGAGACCCGCGAGTAGGCGTCCGGCGAGCCGACGACGATGAAGAGCCCCGGTGGGACGCTCGCCACGGGAGGATTCGGCGCGACGCGGACACGGTCGATGCTCTGGCCGGGCGCCAGCTGAGCGACCGAGAGCGCTATTCCGACCCCGGCCGCGACGGTTGCGAGCGCAGCCCACCGCACGGCGGAAGAGGCTAGCCAATCGGTATTCGGGCCGTGTAAGGGCGGGCCGCGCCGCCGATCGTCAGGCGGGCGACGTAGGTGCCGCGGGGCAGCGAGCGCGGGAGGCGGAGCCGGAGCTCGTTCCGTCCCGCGCGGAAGCGCCGCCTCGCACTCGCCACGGTCCGGTTCCGCCGCAGGAGCTGGAGGCGCGCCGACGCAGCCCTCGTGACCCGCGCGCGGGCGACGAGCCAGCGGCGTCCGCCTGCCCGGGCGATCCGCATGCGGACTCCTGACACGGACTGGTGGGCGTGCGGACCGGCCGGCGGCGGCGGAGGAGGAGGAGGAGGCGGCGGCCCTGGCGGCGGAGGCGGAGGAGGTGGTGGCGGCGGCGGCGGCGGCGGGGGAGACGCCCCAGGCGTCGTGAAGCTGCCTTTCATGAAATCGGCGTGCGGGTCGCACACGAACTGATACGTCGACGCCGGCTGCACGACGACGTCTTCCCATGTCGTCGTCGCGACGTCGGCGACCTCTGTCCTTCGATCCACGCCCGGACCGGTCAGGTGGAAGTTGTGGCTAAAGGTCTCGTCGTGGATCTCGAAGTCGTATGTGCCGGGCCCGACGGAGGTGACCGGGTTGCCGTTCACGTCCTTCAGCGTGATCGTGAGGTCGTCCCGAACCGTCCCGATCAGGCGCGGCTCACCGACCCCCCGTGCGGCGCCGGGCAGCAGAATGAGTAGCGCCGCAGCCCCGAGCAGTAGGGCCTTCACGCCTCGAACTACGGACGCACCGCCCCGGTGGATTCACCTGGGCAGGAACGTCCGATCCGGTGCCTAACCTCGATTCGTGACGGTTCTCGGCATCGATCCAGGCACGGCGTCTTGCGGATTCGGCGTAGTCATCGAAAAGGGCGGCCGTCTACGGGCGGTGGACTTCGGGTGCTGGAAAACCACCGCGTCCCAGCGGCCGGAAGAGCGCCTGCTGAAGATCCACGACGGCGTCGTGGAGCTCATCGACCGGTACAGGCCGAGGGCGGTCGCAATCGAAGAGTCGTTTGTCGGCGTCGACGCCCGCACCGCGCTCTCTGTCGGGCAAGCGCGCGGCGCCGCAGTCGTCGCGGCCGCGCTCGCCGGCGTCGGGTGCGCTGAGTACTCCCCGTCGCACGTGAAGCTCGCCGTCACCGGCTACGGCCGCGCGGAGAAGGCCCAGGTTCAGCGGATGGTGCAGGCGATCTTGCGGCTCGACGCTCCTCCGGCCCCGCATCACGCGGCCGACGCGCTCGCCGTCGCCATCTGTCATGCGATGGCGCCCGAGCTCCTCCGGGCGACGGGATGATCAGCAGCCTCCGGGGAAAGGTCGTCGCGCGGATGCTCGACGGCGTCGTCCTCGACGTGAACGGCGTCGGCTACCGCGTCCAGACGACGCTGCGCGCGCTTCGTAAGGCGCAGGCGAAGGGCGAGGTCACGCTCGACACCTACCTGCACGTGCGCGAGGACGTGCTCCAGCTGTACGGGTTCGCCGACCCGTCGGAGCGCGAGCTTTTCGAGCACTTCCTTTCGGTCTCCGGCGTAGGGCCCAAGGTGGCGCTCGCGATCCTCTCAGGCTCGACGCCGGTGGATCTCCGCCGCGCCATCGTGCTCGAGGACACGACGCGCTTCGTCGCCATCCCAGGGATCGGCAAGAAGACGGCCGAGCGCGTCGTCCTCGAGCTGAAGGAGAAGATCGGCCCGGTCAACTCGCTGCCCGGTGCCCCCGAGCACGAGCTCGTCGCGCGCGATGCGCTCGTCGAGCTCGGCTACTCGGTCCTCGAGGCGGAACGGGCCCTGGCCTCGACCGATCCGCAGGCCGAACCGGAAGAGCGCGTGCGTCAGGCCCTGAGGGCCGCGTGAGCACGGCTCCACAGTTCACGGCGCCCACGGTGAGGCCCGACGAGGACGAGCTCGAGCGCTCGCTGCGGCCGCGCTCGCTCGACGACTTCGTCGGCCAGACCCGTGTCAAGGAGCAGCTGGCGATCGCGCTAGAGGCGGCGCGGACCAGGGGAGAGGCGCTCGACCACGTCCTCCTCGTCGGCCCGCCGGGCCTCGGCAAGACGAGCCTCGCGTACATCGTGCGCGAGGAGCTCGGCGTCGGGATCCGCACGGTTGCCGGGCCGGCTCTGGAGCGGAAGGGCGATCTGGCGGCGATCCTGACCGCGCTCGAGAACCGCGACGTCCTGTTCGTGGACGAGATCCACCGGCTGAGCTCGGCGGTCGAGGAGGTGCTCTATCCAGCGCTCGAGGACTTCCGCCTGGACATCATCGTGGGCCAGGGCCCCGCGGCCCGCACGCTCACGCTGGACGTGCCGCCCTTCACGCTCGTCGGCGCCACGACTCGCACCGGCTTGCTGACGACGCCGCTCCGCGACCGCTTCGGGATGACGTTCCGGCTCGACTACTACGAGCCCGAGGAGCTGGCGCTGATCGTGCGGCGCTCGGCGGGCATCCTCGGCGTGGAGATCGGCGACGACGCTGCCGAGGAGATCTCGCGCCGCTCGCGCGGCACGCCGCGGGTCGCGAACCGGATCCTCAGAAGGGTTCGAGATGTCGCGGAAGTGCGCCATCAGGGTGTCATCACTCCGGAGATTGCGCGCGAGGCGCTCGAGCTCCTCGAGGTCGACGGCTGCGGGCTGGAGCGAACCGACCGAGCGCTCCTCCGTGCCGTCGTCGAGCGCTTCGACGGCGGCCCGGTCGGCCTTTCGACGCTGGCCGTCGCCCTGGGCGAGGAGCCGGATACGGTCGAGGACGTCTACGAGCCGTACCTGCTCCAGCTCGGCTTCATCCAGCGGACGCCGCGGGGCCGAATCGTGACGAAGCTTGGCCGCGAGCACCTTGGCGCTTCGCCTGACGAAAGAGTACGGACGGCGAGCCTCTTTTAGCCCTCCGTCGTAGAGAGGTTCTGCTATCGGCGGAACTGGAGCTCGTGCCAGCTGGGCACGGGTGCGAGCTCGAGGAGCGCGCGGTCGCCACGGGGATCCCGGTAGCCGAACTCCGCGACCTCCTCGTCCCAGTCGACGTCGAGCAGCCCCAGCTTGACGCGCTGATCGAGCCAGGCACCGCGGAAGACGAGCTTGCGGAGCCAGTAGACGAGCGACTCCCCGTCCACGGCCGCCAGCGCCTCCCAGTGACGGACGAGGTAGCGGCCGAGCTCGCTCCGCGCCTCCTCGATCCGCTGGTCGGCGGTCAGCTCGACCAGGTCCGCGGCCTCGTCCTCGTCCAGGTCGTTGCTCTCGACGAGTCGGAGCTTGACGGCGGCGCCGATCACCCGCTCCTCGAAGTCCTCAGCGTTGAACGCGAACCGGTAGCCCAGGAACTGGACGACGTAATCGTCGCCGGACTCGTAGTTGGCATCGCTCACCTGACTGAGGATACGTCGGCCAGATGTCGTCCGGCGGTCTCCCTACGGTGGACATCCGCGATGCACGAGGCAACCTGGACGATCACCTCGTGCCCGCACCGGGAGTCGGCTCAGCTGGCTCAAGAGCTGGGGATCAGCGAGACCACTGCTCGAGTGCTCCTCCGGCGCGGGCACGGCGACGCCGCCACGGCGCGGGCGTTCCTGGCCGGAGCCGATCCGGGCCACGACCCGCGCCTGCTCGGCGACATGGACGCCGCCTGCGAACGAATTCGCGCCGCCATTGCGTCAAGACAGCGCATCTGCGTCCACGGCGACTACGACGCGGACGGGATCTGCGCCACAGCGCTCGCCGTCCTCGTCCTGCGGGAGCTCGGTGCCGACGTCTCCTGGCACCTGCCGAGTCGCTTCGAGGAGGGCTACGGCGTCTCGGGCGAGACTCTTGACCGACTCGCCGAGGACGGGTGTCGGCTCGTCGTCACCGTCGACTGCGGGATCACCGCTGCCGCCGAGGTCGCACGCGCAAAGGCACTCGGGCTCGACGTCGTCGTCACCGACCACCACCGGCCGGGCGAGGAGCTGCCTGACTGCCCGATCGTGGCCACCCGGCCGTCCGACTACCCCTTCCCGGAGCTGTGCGGCACCGGTGTGGTCTACAAGCTCGGCCAGGCCCTGCTCGGGCCGGGATCCGAGGCTCTGCGCCGCCACCTGGATCTGGTCGCGATCGCGACGATCTCGGACGTCGTCCCGCTCGTGGACGAGAACCGGTACCTCGCTCGGGACGGGCTGAAGGCGCTGGCGAGGACCCAAAAGCCGGGACTGCGGGCGCTCATGCGCTCGGCCGGCGTCGACCCGGCCGCCGTAGACGCCGGCGCTGTCGGGTTCCGGCTGGCGCCGCGGATCAACGCGGCCGGGCGGCTGTCTCATCCCGAGACGGCGCTGCAGCTCCTCCTCACCGAGGACGACACCGAGGCCGCCGAGCTTGCCGGCCGGCTCGAGGAGCTGAACCGGGAGCGGCAGGCGGTCGAGGACAGAATCCTCCGCGAGGCAGTCGCCCAGGTCGAAGCGTGGCCCGAGGCCCGCCGGCGGCGCCGCGGCTACGTCGTCGCGCACGAGGAGTGGCACGAGGGCGTGATCGGGATCGTCGCGTCGCGGCTCGTCGAGCGGTTCAACCGGCCCGTCGTCCTGATTGCCGGCACGGACGGGGACTGGAAGGGGTCGGGCAGGTCGATTCCCTCGTTCGACCTCCACGCCGCCCTGGGCTCCTGCTCCGAGCATCTCTCGCGGTTCGGCGGGCACCGCGCCGCCGCGGGTCTGTCGATCGACCCCGCCAGGGTCGGAGCCTTCGCCGAAGCCTTCGGCGAGGCCGTCGATGCCGAATTGCCCGAGGAGGATCTCCAGCCGAGAATCGAGGTGGACGCGGTCGTCTCCGGCGAGGAGCTGACGCTCGGCCTCTCCACCGAGCTCGGTCACCTCGCGCCGTTCGGCCTCGGCAACCCTGGAGTGACGTTGCTCCTCCCGTCGTGCGATCTCTCGGATGTCGCGCAGACGGCCGACGGAAAGCATCTCCGCTTCCGTGTGCACCACCGCGACCGGCCGGCCGGCTCGGCGATCGCGTTCGGCCTCGGACGCCACGCCGACCGGGCCCGGCGCGAGGTGCGCCACGACGTCCTCTTCCGCCTCGAGGAGAACCGCTGGAACGGCACGGTCGCGCCGCAGCTCGTCGTTCGCCAGATCCTCGAGACGCCTGAGCGCCACGAGAGCCTGCGCGAGTGGCTGGCCGCCGAGTTCCGCAAGGACTCGGACGCCAGAGACGCGACCGCGCAGGCGATCTTCGAGGAGCTCGGCCTGGAGGCCGGCGGTCCCAAGCGGCAGCTGCTCGAGTCGGACGCCTTCCGGGCGTTCCTGGAGGACGAGCCGGCGGCGGTGGCCGAAGCGGCTTAGACGCGCCCGAGTGACGTCCGAAACGCCCTGCGAGACCCCAAAGGGCGGTCGCGGCGCGCCTGGGAGTCGAGGCTCGCAAGCAGCCGTGCGAGCGCGAGGACTCTGCGTCGGTGACGGAGGGGAGTAGGCATGGACCAGGTGTTTTCGCGCCCGGGAGGTCAGCTCCTACCCGCGGAGTACCATTCGGGTATGACGCTTCTCGAGGCTCCGGAACGGCATCAAGACCTCATCAACGAGCTCATCGCCGAGGTCGCCGAGTACAACCCGGACCTCGATCGCGACCTGATCGCGCGCGCCTTCCGCTACGCGGCGGCCGCCCACGAGGGGCAGCAGCGGCGCTCCGGCGAGGACTTCATCCATCACCCTTACTCGGTCGCGCGCATCTGCGCCGAGCTCCAGCTGGACGACGAGACGATCGCCGCGGCGCTGCTCCACGACGTCGTCGAGGACACCGACGTCAGCCTCGAGGACGTCAAGGCCGAGTTCGGCGATGAGATCGCGCAGCTCGTCGACGGCGTCACGAAGCTGACGCGCGTCAGCTTCCAGAGCCGCGAGCAGGCCCAGGCGGAGAACTACCGCAAGATGGTCCTGGCGATGGCCGAGGACCTCCGGGTCATCTTCATCAAGCTCGCCGACCGGCTCCACAACCTCCGCACGATCGAGTACCTCGGCAAGCAGAAGCAGGTCCAGAAGGCACGCGAGGCGCTCGAGGTTTACGCGCCGCTCGCGCACCGGCTCGGGATCCACCAGATGAAATGGGAGCTCGAGGACCTCGCGTTCGAAGCACTGCACCCGCGCAAGTACACCGAGATCAAGGCGATGGTCAACGAGCGGCGCGCCGACCGGGAAGAGCATGTGCGCGAAGCGGCGTACGTCCTCCAGCGCGAGCTGGACAAGGTCGACATCCCGGCGGACATCTCTGGCCGTGCCAAGCACTTCTACTCCATCTACGACAAGATGGCCAAGAAGGGCAAGGAGTTCAACGAGATCTACGACCTCACCGCGATGCGCGTCATCGTCGAGCGCTCAGCGGAAGAGGGGACGCGCGACTGCTACGGCGCGCTCGGCCTGATCCACTCGCTCTGGAAGCCGATGCCCGGCCGCTTCAAGGATCACATCGCGATGCCGAAGCTGAACGGCTACCGCGCCCTCCACACCACCGTGATCGGGCCGGAGGGCCAGCCGCTCGAGATCCAGGTTCGCACGAAGGCGATGCACGAGACCGCCGAGCTCGGCGTCGCGGCGCACTGGCTCTACAAGCGCGGCGGCAAAGGCCGCAAGCCCGACGAGCGCTGGCTCGCCTGGGTGCGCCAGCTCCGCGACTGGAACGACGAGACCGACCCGCGCGAATACAAGAAGTCGATGCTCGGCGACCTGTTCGTCGACGAGGTCTACGTCTACACGCCCAAGGGCGAGGTGAAGATGCTGCCCGCCGGCTCGACCCCGATCGACTTCGCCTATGCGGTGCACACGGACGTCGGCCACAAGACCGTCGGTGCGCGCGTCAACGGCCGGATCGTGCCGCTCCACTACTCGCTCCAGAGCGGTGACTTCGTGGAGGTCCTGACCACGAAGAGCGGGCGAGGCCCGTCACGCGACTGGCTGACGCTCGCGAAGTCCTCCCGCGCGCGGAACAAGATCCGCCAGTGGTTCTCCCGCGAGACGCGCGAGGAGACCGAGCAGAAGGGCCGCGAGGCGCTCGAGCAGGCGCTGAAGCAGCAGAAGCTGCCCTACCGGAAGATCGCGGGCTCGGCCATGCTCGCTCAGGTGATCCGGGAGGCGGGTTTCAAGAAGGCCGAGGACTTTTACCTCGCGCTCGGCTCCGGGAAGCTGCCGCCCAACCAGATCGTCAACAAGGTCCTCCAGCGCCTGAAGACGACCGAGGTCGCCGAGGAGGAGGCGGTCCCGCTCAAGCCGACGCGGTCGGCCGAGACGGTTGGCAGCGACCAGCTCGGGATCAACGTCGAGGGGATCAAGGACGTCCTCGTCCGCCTAGCCAAGTGCTGCACGCCGGTGCCGAGCGATGAGATCGTCGGCTACATCTCGCTGGGCAAGGGGATCACGATCCACCGCGAGGACTGTCCCAACGTGAAGGCGCTGCGCCGCAACCCCGAGCGGTTCACCCCGGTGAACTGGGACGGCGGCTCGACGAAGAGCTTCCGCGTACAGATCGCGGTCGACGCGTGGGATCGCCCCCGGCTGCTCGAAGACGTCGCAAGGACGTTCGCCGAGCACGGCTCGAACATCGTCTCGTACGGCGGCACTGTCGAGGATCAGCTCGCGAAGAACTGGTACACGGCGGAAGTGGGCGACGTGAAGGCCCTTCGCGGCCTGCTGGGCTCGCTCCGCAACGTCGATTCGGTCTTCGACGCCTATCGCGTTACCCCCAGCTAGGAGGGCTTGGTGAAACGTCGCCCGACGGCATTGACCACGTTTTGCCAAGCCCTCCCATCCCTCGTTCGAGGGAATCGTCAGCCCGAACGAGGGGTGCAACAGCTGAAAAACCCCAGGTAATAGGGCAAATCACCCTTTCGGGGGATGATCCCCCGAATGGGAGGGGTACCTCGAACAAGGGATAGACGCAGTTCGCCCTCGGACTACAACGAGTGCAGGGGGAGAGGGCAGCTGCGGCGCCCATCCGTCCATCGGATGGGCGCGCGGCTTAGGTCTCTCGAGTGAGAGCCGCGTGAGTCAGAGGGTCGCCGCCTAGCTTTCGAGGGCGGCGCCCTCGAACTCCTCGATCCTCTCGCGGTACGCGTCCGGGATTGGGCACGGGCGACGCTCCTCGAGGTCGACCAGCACCAGCGTCTGGCTGGCAGTGACCATCAGGACCTCGTCGTCGACGCGGTACGCGGCACATTCGAAGGTGACGCTCGTCCGGCCAATCCGGGAAACGCGGATGTAGACCTCGATCAGGTCGTCGAACTGCGCCGGCGCGTGGTACTCGATCGTCGTCGCGCGCATGACGGGCTGCTGTTCCTCGTCGGCACTGGCCATGAGGAGATCGAGGTGACGGTGGTACTCGACGCGGGCCGTGTCGAAGTACGGCAGGTACCGGCCGTAGTAGACGATTCCCTGGGCATCCGTGTCCGAGAAGCCGACGCGCGTGAGCGCCGCGTACTTGAACGGCGGCTTGCGGTCGGTGACCCGGCCGAGCTCGAGGCCGGTCACGAGCGGATGACGTCGAGCGCCTCGTCGCGCTTCTGCTCCATCAGCTCCTCGGAGCGCGCTTCGAGGTTCAGCCGCAGCAGCGGCTCCGTGTTCGAGGGGCGCACGTTGAAGTGCCACCCGTCGGCGTCGACAGAGACCCCGTCGAGGTGCGAGACCTCTCCCTGCGCGCCGAACCGCTCCTCGAGCTCCTGGAGCTTGTTCGCGACATCGGGAACCGGCGTGTTCAGCTCGCCGGTGATGAAGTATTGGTCGCGGTACGGGCGCAGGATCTCGGAGAGCTTTTTGCCGCGACGGGAGACGAGCTCGAGCATCAGGAGGAACGGAACGACGCCGGAGTCCGCCTGGCTGAACTCGCGGAAGTAGTAGTGGCCCGAGACCTCGCCGCCGAAGACGGCACCTTCCTCGCGCATCCGATGCTTGATGAATGCGTGGCCGACGCGGTTGACGAGCGGCGTCCCGCCGGCGCCCTCGATCGTCTCGGGCACGGCCCAGCTGGCGCGGACGTCGTAGATGATCTTGCCGCCCGGGCTCTTCTCCAGCACGGACTGCGCGAGGAGCGCGGTCACGAAGTCGCCCGGGACGAACTCGCCCTCGTCGTCGACGAAGAAGCACCGGTCGGCGTCCCCGTCGAAGGCGACGCCGAAGTCGGCTCCCTCCGCCGTCGTCCGCTCGATGATGAACTCGCGGTTCTCGGGGAGCAGCGGGTTCGGCTCGTGGTTCGGGAAAGTCCCGTCCGGCTCGAAGTAGTAGCGGATCGCCTCGATGGGCAGGCGCTCGAGCACGGGAGGCAGCATTGCGCCCGCCATCCCGTTCGCGGCATCGATCACGACCCGGAGCAGCCCGATCGACGACACGTCCACGAACGACAGGACGCGCTCGACGTAGGCCGGCCAGGCGTCGTGCTCTTGGACCTGTCCTGGGGTCTGACCCCCAGGCGTGTCCCCGAGGGCCATGGCCCGGTCGCGGATGTCCAGCAGGCCGGAGTCCCCGCCGACGGGCAGCGCCCCCCGGCGGACGATCTTCATCCCCGTGTATTCCTTCGGGTTGTGCGAAGCGGTGACGGCGACGCCGCCGTCGAGCTGCAGCTCGCCGACGGCGAAATAGACCATCTCAGTGCCCACCAGGCCGAGGTCGAGGACGTCGGCTCCTGCGTCGGTCGCACCGCGGATCAGCGAGGCGGCCATCGAGGGCGACGACACGCGCATGTCCCGCCCGACGCCGATTCGCCGCGGCTCGAACTGCTCGACGTACGCCCGCCCGATCGCGTACGCGCCGTCCTCGTCAAGCTCGGTCGGGTGAATTCCCCGAATGTCGTACGCCTTGAAAACCTTCGGATCGAGCACGGCCGGACTCTATCCCCGGAACCGTGCGCTGGATTACGGTGTAGATCGGCTGTGCAGAGGCTCGCTGCGGTTCTCGCCCTTGTGACCCTCGCGCTGCCCGCGACCGCGAACGCCAAGGGAATGGTGACCATCCGAGTCTGTGGAGCGGAGGCGTGCGTCACGCTCGAGGATCGAGCGGCGTACCTGCTCAGCCCGGCGGAAACGGTCTTCGAGCCTCCCCCGGTTGCCTCGTTCTACCGCGTGGACATCGAGTTCGAGGCGGGTGGCGACCGGAACGGATACTCGGTCCTGTTCGTCCCGTCGTCGGCGCTGATCGCGTCGAACGTCGGTGCCGCGCGGGCGCTCCTCTGGTACGTCCCTCGCACGGAGGCGCTGGATCAACTCTCGCCGGCGATCCGCGAGCTGGAGCCTTTCCAGCCCCCCACGACATGGCCGGCTGCGGTCGAGGCGCGTCCGGCGTCGTCCCGGAACACGCAAGGCTGGCTCCGCTACCTGCTGGCGGCCGGAGGAATCCTCGTGATCCTCGTCGCGCCGGTCCTGGTGCGCCGAATCCGCCCGGCACAGACGCGAACAGCCTGAAAAAAGCCTCGAGAGCGGGAGTTTTCTCGCCTCCCCGTTCGTTCATACACTTGAAGGGTGGAGCGCAAGCTCGCAACGGTCCTGTTCGTCGATCTCGTCGGCTCGACAGCGCTGGTCACCGGAACCGATCCGGAGGTCGCGCGCCGGCGCGTCCAGCAGTACTTCGACAAGGTCTCCCATTGCGTCGTGACGCACGGCGGGCTCGTCGAGAAGTTCGCCGGGGACGCGGTGATGGCGGCGTTCGGCATCCCCCAGGCGCACGAGGACGACGCAGAGCGCGCGGTCCGCACGGCGCTCGGCATCCTCGACGCCGTCAAGGAGCTCGGGCTCGAGGTCCGGATCGGGATCGAGTCGGGCGAAGTGGTCGTCGACGATGCGACGGAGTCCACGTTCGCGACCGGCGAGGCCGTCAACATCGCGGCGCGGCTCCAGCAGGCCGCACCGGTCAACGCCATCCTGATCGGCCCCGGCGCGCATCGACTCACGCTCGGCCGCTTCGAGGTCGAGGACGAGGGCCCCGTCGAGATTCGGGGTCGCGCTGAGCCCGTCTGGGCGTGGAAGATCATCTGCCTGGCCGGAGTCAGCGCCCGCGCCGGCGTGCGCCGGGCGCCGCTGGTCGGCCGCGACGCCGAGCTCGACCTCCTCGAGAACACGTATCAGCGGGCGGTTCGCGACGGACGCGCCCACCTGTTCACGATCTACGGCGACGCGGGCGTCGGCAAGAGCCGCCTCGCATCCGAGTTCGTCGGCGGCCTCGAGGCCGCCACGGTGCTCTACGGCCGGGCGCTTCCGTACGGGGAAGGCGTGACCTACTCAGCGCTGTCGGACATGGTCAAGACGGCCGCCGGAATTGCGGACGACGATCCGCTCGACGATGCGCTGGAGAAGCTGCGTGACTGCTGCCCCGACGAGGCGGTCGCCGACCTGCTCGCGCTCGCCTCCGGTGTGCTGGAAGCGGTCAAGGGCGAGCGGAACCAGCAGGAGATCGCCTGGGCGGCTCGCGAGTGGGCGGAGAAGCTGGCGGAGCCGCAGCCGCTCGTGCTCGTCTTCGAGGACATCCACTGGGCGGAGGACGCCCTGCTCGAGCTGATCGAGCACATGGCCACCTGGGTGAGGGACGTCCCGATCCTGCTCCTGTGCCTGGCGCGCCCCGAGCTACTCGACCTGCGGCCCGGCTGGAGCGGCGGCCGCGTCCGTGCGACGGCGATCGAGCTCGAGCCGCTCGGCCGGGTCGACAGCGAGGCGCTGGTGGAGGCGCTGCTCGACGGCGACATGGCGTTCGGCGCCCGCCAGGCGCTGCTCGACAAGACCGAAGGCAACCCGCTCTTCGTCGAGGAAACGGTCCGGATGCTCTCGGAGGCGAACGGAGGCGGCATCGAGCGAATCCCTGACACCCTTCAGGCGCTCATCGCCGCCCGCATCGACCATCTGCCGCCGGGTGAGAAGGAGCTACTCCAGGGCGCGGCCGTCATGGGGAGGATCTTCTGGAAGGGCGCGCTCGGCGAGCTCGTCCTCGAGGGAACCGACATCGATCCGCTGCTCGAGGACCTCCACCTGCGCGAGTTCGTGCACCCGGAGCCCCGCTCGTCGATCTCCGGCGAGAAAGCCTTCAAGTTCAAGCACGTGCTGATCCGCGAGGTCGCGTACGGCGGCCTCTCGAAAGCGGCGCGAGCCGGCTACCACCAGCGCTTCGCCGAGTGGCTGCGAAAGCACGCCGGCGAGGAACTGCTGGAGGTCCGCGCGTACCACCTCGATCATGCGACCGCGCTCCTCGCGGAGCTCGACGGGTCGCCGCCGGCGCAGCTCGCGACCGAGGCCGCCGCGGCGCTGGAAGAGGCCGGCCGCAGGGCGCTCGCGCGCGAAGCGAACGCCACCGCGAGAAAGCTCCTGATTCGCGCAGTCGAGCTCGAGCCCACCCTCGAGCGGCGCTACGAGGCCGCGCGCGCCGCCTGGCGCATGGCCGACTTTCCCGTCCTCTCCACCGAGATGGACCAAGTTCTCGAGGCCGCACGCGAGGCCGGCGACCGAGGCCTCGAGGCCCGTGCGCTCGCGGCGCTCTCCGAGGTCACGCTGCTCCGCCAGGCCGACGTTTCGCGCGCCGAGGAGCTCGCGCGCATGGCGCTCGAGGTTGCACCGGAGGACGACGGCGAGAGCCGGATCGACGCCCTCCGCATGCTCGAGACCGTGGCCTGGTGGCGCGGGCGCCTCACGGAGTCCGAGTCCTACATCGAGGAGCAGCTCGAGGTCGCCCGCGATCTCGGCCGTGTGGATGTCGAGAGCGAGGCGTTGCTCTCGCTGGCCGCGATCAGCGTCAGCCGCCGCGAAGACGACCGGGCCGAGACGCTGATCGCGCGGGCCCACGCCCTCGCCGAGGAGAGCGGCTCGCCGACCGCGAAGGCCCACGCGTACCGCCAGGCGGGCGAGCTGGACATCCTGCGCGGCCGCCGCGAGGACGCGCTCGTCAAGTTCCACCGCGCACGGGAACTCTTCGAGGAGGTCGGGGCCGCGACGCAGATCGCCAAGACGCACCTGCGGATCGGGCGCATCGTGAGGAAGCAGGGCGACGTGGCGGAGGCGGAACGACTCTTCCGCGAGGCGATCCGCATTCTCAAGCCGGTCGAGGACCGAGGGACGCTGTGCGAGGTGCAACGCAGCCTCGCCGAGGCGCTACTGGAGCAAGAGCGGCTCGACGAGGCGGAGATGTATGCGCTCAAGGCAGTCGAGACCGTGGCGGCCCAAGACGTGCACTCCCAGTCGACGACGAAGAAGACGCTCGCGCTGGTTCGTGCCGCTCAGGGGCGGGACGACGAGGCGGAGGCGCTGTTCCGCGACGCCGTCGAGACGCTCGAGCGGACGGAGTACGTCCGCTACCTCTCGGAGCCGCTCAACGCAATCGTTCAATTCCTGGAGGAGCGCGACCGCGGCGACGATGCCGAGGTCTTCGCCGACCGGCTCGCCGAGGTGCGGGTCGGAACGATGGACGAGGAGAGCGTCGCCGAGAGCGCGGCGTAGACCGCCTGGTGTGACTCCTCGTCAGGCGACTCGCTGATCACGGTCGCCGGTCGCTCGAACCTCGACAACGCCTCGCCGAGCGGCTCTGCCCGCAGCGTGCCCTCGCCGTAGGGCAGATGCTTTGTCTCGTTCCGGTTCGCGTAGGCGATGTCCGAGAAATGGATGTGGAACGGAGCCTCCGGCGGGAGGAGCGCATCCGTGCGCGAGAGAACGGGCGCGAAAGCGTCGACATCCATGAACGCTCCGTCCGACGTCGCGTGCATGTGGGCGAAATCGAGCACGGGACGGATCCAGGGCACGCGTTCGGCGATCGCGAGCACGTCGTCGATCGTCCCGAGCTCTCGCACGCGGCCCATCACCTCGACACCGAACGGCACGCCTCGGTCTTTCTTCTCCAGCCGCTCGCGCAACTCGCCCGCCTGCTCGACGACGTCGTCGAGCGCCTGCTCGCGCTCTCTCCCGAGGAGGAAGCCCGGGTGGAAGACGACGAGCTCGGCGCCGGCGGCGAGGGCGATCCCCGCGGAGTGGTCGAGCATCCCGATCGCCATGTTCAGCTTCTTGCCACGCTCTGCATGCCCGACGAAGCCGGCGATCGGAGCATGGACGGAAAGGACGATCCCGGCATCGCGCGCCAGCTCGCCGAGCCGCTCCGCCCACGGGTAGTCCATCCAGAACTTCCCCTCGAAATCGATCTCGCAGGCCGTGTAACCGCGCTCCTGGAGGATCGCGACCGCCTCTTCCGGCGACTCGCGCGAGGGGATTCGCGCCGGCCCGAATCGGAGCTCGCCCACGCCGGGACCGTAGCCCACCGGTGATGCCGTCCGACGGCGTTCCTACCCTGAGCTCATGTCCAAGCGTCCGTCCAGGATCGATCTGCTCGAGCTCGACATCGACCTTCGCCTCACCGACCTGTGGCGCGAGGCCGCCGACGTGGGCGAGTGGAATCTCGAGATCGTCGCCGCCTTCATGCGGGCCGCGTACGGGAAGGGCTACTGCGACGCGCTGACCGAGGACGCGCCGGGCAGCTTGTGCGAGGAGCACGGGTACCGGATCCCGGATCGGCGACGCCCGGCACCCACCCGCGAAGGCTGATCCCGCCAGGGCTAGACTTTTCGGCGTGGCGCGCCGATCCAGCCCCGCCCGCCTCGTCATCGCCCTGTCCGTGGCGGCGATGCTGGCGATCTTCCTCCTCTACACGTCGATCGCCGGCGGGACGCCGCAGCTCCGGCCGAGCCAGCTGGACGGCCGTACGGGCGAGATTACGATCGTCGGACAGGTCGTCGCGCCGGTGGAGCGGAGCGGGCGCACGATCCGCTTTCGGATCAAGGACATCGAGGGGAGCTCGTCCGTCCGGCTCCCGGTCAGCTATACGGGCTCCGTGCCCGACATGTTCAGGGTCGGGCGCGATATCTCGCTGAAGGGCCGGCTGCGCGGCAGCACCTTCGTGGGCGCCCCGGGCACGCTTGTCACCAAGTGCCCGTCGAAGTACAGCTCCAAAGAGACCTAGTGCCCCTCCAGGCGACACACGCCGGCTTCTGGCCCCCGATCACGCTGCGCCAGAGCCGACCCTCCTCCTCACCAAGGCTGTCTAGCCTTGGCTCGTCGGAGTGCGCGCTCTGGCTTGGTGCTCGCGACCCAGAAGCGGGGCAGCGTCACCTGAAGGGGCACTGATGCCTGAGCTGGGGCGCGCAGCGCTCATCGTGTGCCTCGGCCTGGCCGTCTACGCCGTCGTGGCGGGTGCGCTTGCTGCCCGGCAGCGTCGGCAACGGCTCGCGGAGTCGGCGCAGAATGCCGTCCTGGCCTCGTTCGGCGCCGCCCTCGTCGGCTCGGCGGTCCTGCTCGCTGCTCTCGTCCAGAACGACTTCAGCTTCGTGTACGTCGCCGACCACACCAGCCGGGAGCTGCCGCTCGGCTACACGATCTCGGCGTTCTGGGGCGGTCAGGAAGGCTCGCTGCTCCTCTGGCTCCTGATCCTCACCGGCTTCTCGGCGATCGCGGTGCTCCTGGCGCGCCGCTCGGCGTCGAGCCTCCTCCCGTGGTCGGTGCCAATCCTCGGCGGCGTGATCACGTTCTTCGCGTTCATGCTCGTCGCCGTCTCGAGCCCATTCGCGACCCAGGCGGCACCGGCGGACGGGGCGGGCCTCAACCCGAGCCTCCAGAACCCGTACATGCTCGTCCACCCGCCGATGCTCTACCTCGGATTCGTCGGCTTGACGATCCCGTTCGCCTTCGCGATGGGCGCCCTGGCGGCGCGGCGGAGCGACGAGCTCTGGATCGTCGTCACCCGCCGGTGGACGCTCGTCGCCTGGACGTTTCTCGGCTTCGGCCAGCTCCTCGGCGCACATTGGGCGTACGTCGAAGTGGGGTGGGGCGGCTACTTCGCCTGGGATCCCGTCGAGAACGCCGCGCTGATGCCGTGGCTCGCCGCGACGGCGTTTCTCCACTCCGTGATGATCCAGGAGAAGCGCGGGATGCTGAAGATCTGGAACGTGGTCCTCGTAATCGGGGCGTTCGCGCTGGCGCTCTTCGGCACCTTCCTGACCCGATCCGGGATCATCAGCTCGATCCACTCCTTCACGGAGAGCTCGATCGGGCCGTGGTTCCTCGGTTTCATCGGCATCGTGTTGGCCGGGTCGATCCTGCTCGTCCTGTCGAGGCTGCCGCTCCTCCGCTCGAAGACCCGGCTCGAGTCGCCGGTGTCGCGGGAGGCGAGCTTCCTCTACAACAACCTGCTGCTCGTCGCCTTCTGCCTGACGATCCTCTGGGGCGTCCTCTACCCGATCCTGACCGAGGCTCTCCGCGGCGAGCCCGTGACCGTCGGGCCGCCGTACTACAACTTCTTCCTCAAGGCCTTCGGCCTGCCGCTGCTCCTGCTGATGGGAATCGGGCCGCTGATCGCCTGGCGCCGTGCGTCGCTGCGGGGGCTGGGGCGGATCTTCGCCTGGCCCGCCGCAGTTGCGCTGGGCTGCGGCGTGATCCTGGTCGCATTGGGCGCGGGCTCCTCGATTCCAGGCCTCGTCGGCTACACGTTCTGCGCCTTCGTCCTCGCGTCCATCGTGCTCGAGTTCGTGCGCGGGACCCGGGCGAGGCATGCGCTGGGAAGCTCGTCCTGGGCGGGCGCCTTCGGCTCCCTGATCGCCCGTAACCGGCGGCGGTACGGCGGCTACGTCGTCCACGCCTCGATCGTGCTGCTCGCGATCGGGGTCGTCGGTTCCAGTGCCTACGACACGATCGCCGACCAGCGCCTCCGGCCGGGCGAGTCTGTGTCGGTCGGGAGCTACGACCTGCGCTACCGGGGAGTCGAGGAGTCGCGCGGAGCGAACGCGCAGGAGATCCGCGCCGTCGTGGATGTCTCCCGGGACGGTGAGCGGCTCGGGACGCTGCGGCCGGGCAAGAACCGCTACTTCGCCGAGCAGCAGGTCTCCAACGAGGCGGCGATTCGGTCCGACCCGCTGAACGGGGAGGACCTCTTCCTGATCGCCGACCAGATCGACGGCGAGACGCTCTTCTTGAAAGTGCTGGTAAAACCGCTCGTCAACCTGATCTGGATCGCAGGCTTCGTCTTCCTCGGCGGCGCCGCGATCGCGCTCTGGCCGGATGCCCGCGAGCAACGCCGGCTGGCGGTTCGGTACGGCCGCGGCGAAGCACTCGCCCGCGCGTGAGCCCAGAGCTCCTGCTCGGCGCGCTGCTGGCGGCGGCCGCGGTCATCTTCGTGGCGGTCCCATTCCTGCGGGCCAAGGAGCCGCCCGCGGCGCCGACGCCGACCGACGCCGCGCTCGCCGGAGCGGAGGAGCGCGACCGCGTCCTCGCCGAGCTCAAGGAGCTCGAGTTCGACCACCGCACGGGGAAGATCACCGACGAGGACTACCGAAAGCAGGTCTATCCGCTTCGCCGGCAGGCGGCGGCACTGTTGCCACAAGAGACTCCAAAAGACGCCCCGGAGCAGCAGTTTTCGCCGCCAAGCCTCCCATCCAGCCGATCCGACCGGTAGGATCCGCGCATTCCGGGCCCGGGAGGGAGGTCTCTCCGGCTCGCGAACACGGTCCCTATGGCTCGACGACTCGTCTGCAGCCTCGTTCTCGTCCTGCTCGTCGCGGCTCCTGCTTCGGGCAGCCTCTACGACCGCAAGCAGCGGCTCGACGACCAGGCGCAGGCTCTGCAGTCGAAGGCGGACCAAGCCCGAGCGCGCGAGGAGTCGCTTCGCGCGGAGATCGCATCGGTCTCTGAGCGAATCCAGGAGCTCGAGGCCGAGGTCGGCGACGTCTCCACCCGACTGGTCGCGCTTGAGGAAGATCTCGCGCTCCACCAGCGCAAGCTTGAGGCGGTGAAGGCGCTCTACCGCCTGCAGAGCGAGCGCCTCAAGTACCTCCGCGGGCAGTACACCGTCGCGCAGATGAGGCTTGCCGACCGCCTCGTGGCGATCTACGAGGGCGAGGATCCGACGACGCTCGACGTCGTCCTCGAGGCGCAGAGCTTCAGCGACGCGCTCGACCAGATCGACTATCTGGACTCAATCGCGGCGCAGGACCGGCGGGTCGTGCAGCACGTCACGGGGGCGCGAGACCACATGCGTGCGCTCAAGGAGCGCACTGGGAAGACCAAGGATCGGGTTGCGGCGGTCACGCGGGTCGTCGAGATCCGGACCCAGCAGCAGCGAGCCGCCTACGACCAGCTGCTGATCTCACGCAAGGGACTGGCCCAGGCGCGAAGCGCGAAGCGCGAAGCGAGAGATGAGGCCCACGAGGCCGCCGAGCATTACGAGGGCAAGGCGGAGGAGCTGCTGAAGGTCAGTGCCCAGCTCGCCGCCCGGATCAACGCGGCACAGTCCGGTCCGAGCTACTCCAGCACCGGCGACGGCACGGTCTCGGCGAGCGGCATGGTCTGGCCCGTGGGCGGCCCGGTCGTCAGCGGCTTCGGCTGGCGCTGGGGGCGGATGCACGAGGGGATCGACATCGCCGCCGGCTACGGGACGCCGATTCAGGCTTCGGCGTCGGGCAACGTCATCTATGCCGGCTGGATGGGTGGCTACGGAAACCTGATCATCATCGACCACGGCAACGGCGTCGCGACCGCCTACGCCCACCAGACGAGCTTCGTCGTCGGCGGCGGGCCCGTGGCCCAGGGACAGACGATCGGCTACGTCGGCTGCACGGGGCACTGCTTCGGTGCGCATCTCCACTTCGAGGTGCGCGTCAACGGTTCGGCCGTGGATCCGCTCGGCTACCTGTAGCGCCGCGTTTCGCGGAAAGTCTCACGACTTTCCGCGACCCCCCGGAAGCCGGGCGGCGCTTCGCGCCGCGCGGCGCGAAAGCGCGCCACTCGCGATCCCACCCGGCTTGTACTCAAGCGAAACGGGCAAAGCCCGTTTCGCGGCGGCCGGGAAGAAATGCCCCATTTTTGAAGCCAGGCGCTTATAGTTTCCGCGCTGCAAGCCTCGCGCGCTCTTGGCTTGCGGCACTGTCGTCTCCCGACGGCGCCGGCCGCCCTCCGGGGCGGCCGGTCGTTGTCAGCGAAGCAGTCGCAGGTCCGGCAGGTTGCGCCAGCGCCCGTCGAGGTCGAATCCGTAGCCGACGAAGAACTCGTCCGGCACCGTGAAGCCCACGTACCGGACCGGGAGATCCTCGACGAGACGCCGGTACGGGCGGTCGAGGAGGGCGACGGCCGTGAGGGAGCGCGGCTCCCGCAGCGCCAGGGTCTTGACGAGGAAGTTGAGCGTCATCCCGGTGTCGACCACGTCCTCGACGAGCACCACGTCGCGGCCCTTGATGCTCAAACCCAGGTCTTTCAGGAGCCGGACACGTCCGCCGCCGCCTCCGTTCCCCTCGTAGCCTGCGAGGGCGAAGAAGTCGAGGTTGTGGACGATCGGCAGGGCGCGGGAGAGATCCGAGAGGAAGACGATGGCCGTCTTCAGCGAGGCGACGAGGATCGGCTCGCGGCCGCCGTAGTCGGCCGCGATGGCGGCTCCGAGCTCGCCGACCCGAGCCCTGAGGTCCCCGGCCGAGAGATAGATCTCGCCGATTCTCGCGTCCAGTTCGGGTGCTACGAGGCCAGATCCAGTCGGTATCGCTGCGCCAGTCTCTCGATGTCCCGACGATAGAAGAGCTTGACGTTCACATCCGGATACCGCTCACGAAGCTTGCGCAGCTTGCGGTTCTTCCGTGTGACGAGCGACTGCTTCATCACGGTCAGCTCGACGTAGAGGTCCTGCTCGGGGAGGTAGAAGTCGGGCGCGAACGCCTCGACCACCCGGCCGTCGGGCGCCCTCTCGAGCACGAACGTGTGCGGCTCGTACATCCAGGGAATCCCGTAGTAGTCGAGCAGCTTCGCGCATTCGAACTCGACCTCGTGGGCGAAGCACGGCTGCCCTTCTCCACGATATGCCTGGAAATCAGGAACTTTTTCGGCCACCAGCTCCGGAGAGTACCGACAGCCTCGGACACCGCCCCTCGCGGCCTTCTTACACTTCGAGCATGCCGGGCCGCGACGGGTCGAGGACGATCGCCCACATCTCGGACATCCACTGCGGTGGCCCCGACTTCGTGCCGAGCCTGATGGAGCGCGCTGTGGCCGAGATCAACGAGCTGGAGCCCGATCTGATCATCTGCTCGGGAGACCTGACGACGTTCGGGTTCAAGCAGGAGTACCTCATGGCGCGCGAGTATCTCGATCGCCTCCACTGCGACCGGATGGTCGTCATCCCGGGCAACCACGACTCGCGAAACGTCGGCTACCTGCACTTCGAGGAGTTCTTCGGCGACCGCCATTCCGTCCTGCGGATGGAGGAGATCACCGTCGTCGCCGTCGACTCCAGCGAGCCCGATCTCGACCACGGCCAGATCGGCCGGGGGCGCTACTCATGGATCGAGGAGCAGTTCGCGCCGCCGGCAGATTTCCGGATCTTCGTAATGCACCATCACCTGCTCCCGGTGCCGGGGACGGGCCGGGAGCGCAACATCGTCTACGACGCCGGAGACGTCATCGAGTGCCTCCAGGGCGCTCGGGTCGATCTCGTCCTGTCGGGTCACAAACATGTCCCGTACGCCTGGCGCCTCGAGGACATGTTCGTCGTCAACACCGGCACGGTCTCCTCCATCCGGCTCAGGGGCAATACGAGACCGTGTTACAACGTCATCGAGGTCCACGGAAAGCACGTGGACGTTTGGCGCAAGTACCCGTTCCACGGGCAGGAGCGGATCATCCAGTTCTCGCTCGACACGCGGGCGTTCGAGAAGTACACGGCCCGGATCGAGGGCGAGGTGACGATCCGGTGAGGGCCCTGGCGCTGATCGACGGTGAGCACTATGCGCCGGTCGTGCGCGACGCGCTGGCCGAGATTCCGCACGAGGTCGTCGGCGCGCTGCTCGTCGGCGGGACGGAGAAGCTTGTCGGCGGCGACGAGTACGGCGTTCCGGTGGCGGCCGACCTCGAGGAGGCGATCTCACTGTTCGAGCCGGAGGTCGCCGTGGACGTCTCGGACGAGCCCGTGCTCGGCCCGCGTGAGCGGTTCCGCCTCGCGAGCAAGTTCCTTGCGCTCGGCATCGCCTACGAAGGCGCCGATTTCTCGCTTCGCGTCCCGGAGTACGAACCGTTCGAGCTCCCGTCGCTCGCCGTGATCGGGACGGGCAAGCGGCTCGGCAAGACGGCGGTCACGGGATACGCGGCGCGCCTGCTTTCCGGCGACCGCGACCTCGTGGTCGTCTCGATGGGAAGGGGAGGCCCCGCGGAGCCCCAGGTCGCCGAACTGCGGCCGACCGTCGAGGATCTCCTGGAGCTCTCGCGCGCGGGCGCACATGCCGCGTCGGACTACCTCGAGACCGCGGCGCTCTCCGGCGTTCCGACGATCGGCTGCCGGCGCGCCGGCGGTGGGCTGGCCGGCGTCCCGTGGACTAGCAACGTCTCCGCCGGCGTCCAGAAGGCGCTTGGACGGGAGCCCGAGTTCGTGATCTTCGACGGGAGCGGCGCCGCGATCCCGCCGGTTGCGACCCGGAAGCGGGTGCTCGTCGCCGGCGCCCACCAGCCGCCGGAGCTCGTGGTCGGCTACCTGAACGCGTACCGCATCCTCGTCTCGGACCTCGTCGTCCTGACCATGGCCGAGGAAGGCACACGCCACTCGGACGTCGCGGACGCGATCCGCGAGGTCAAGAACGTCCCCGTCGTGGCGACCGTCCTCCGTCCGCGGCCTGTCGAGCCGATCGACGGCAGGCGCGTCGCGTTCTTCACCACCGCCGACGCTTCAGCGACCGGGCTCCTCAAGCAGCATCTCCGTGAGGAGCATGGTGCCGCCGACGTGACCGTCTCCTGCAACCTCTCGCGCCGCGAGCAGCTCCGAGAGGACGTGGAGAGGGCGGTCGCCGACGTCTTCGTCGTCGAGATCAAGGCCGCCGCAATCGACGTCGTGGCGCAGGCCGCGGCCGATCGTGGCGTTCCGGTGGTCTTTGCGGACAACGACGTAGTACCGCTCGAGGGCCAGCCGAACCTCGACGACGAGCTGCGCGCGCTTGCGGAGACGGCTCAACCAGAGCCGGTCAGCTGATGCCCGAGCGCCGCCGCTTCGATCCGCTCCACCTCGGCACCGACGAGCATCCCTACTCGAAGGGCCTGATGGCCAGGGCGTTGATGCGCACCGGGCTCGGCGTCGCCGGGGCGTACGAGGTCGCGCGCCGCATCGAGCAGGATCTGGCGGCGAGCGGCAAGCGGACAGCTGATTTCGACCGGATCGAAGAGCTCGCAGTCGAGGTGCTGGGCGAGCCCGACGGCAGCGTCACGATCGGCCGGCTCCGCCGCTACCAGGAGCTGGACGAGCTCGACATGCCGCTCATCATCCTGATCGGCGGGGCCACAGGCACAGGCAAGTCGACGGTCGCCGCCGAGGTCGCGTACCGGCTCGGGATCACGCGCGTAACGTCGACGGACTTCGTACGCCAGACCATGCGCGCGCTCTTCACGCCCGAGTTTCTGCCGGCGATCCACTACTCGAGCTTCGACGCCGGCCGGGCGCTGCCGACGGCACAGGAGGAGGAGGTCGACCCGCTCCTCCACGGGTTCCTCGAGCAGACCCGCCACGTCCTGGTCGGCGTCCAGGCGGCGATCGACCGCTCGCTCGAGGAGGGCTGGTCGATGGTCATCGAAGGCGTCCACCTCGTCCCGGGGATGCTCCCGCGCATGGTCGAGAACGCGCTCGTCGTCGACTGTGTGATCACGATCGGGAACGAAGAGACGCACGCCGGGCACTTCTGGATCCGCGACATCGCCTCCGAGGGCGTCCGGCCGCTGGACAAGTACCTCGAACGCCTCGGCGACATCCGGTACCTCCAGGACTACATCGTCGAGCGCGCGCAGGTAGAGGATGTGCCCGTGATCGAGAACTCCGAGCGGGAGAAGGCGATCGGCGGCGTGCTGGAGCTTGTTTTGGCGGCGGCCGATCGGGTCAGGGTCTCGTCATGACGGACGTCGCCGCGCGAGGTACGGAGAACGCCGCCCAGGGCAAGGGAACCCTTCGCAACTGCCTCTGCGAGGGCTTTGCTCGGGGGACCGAGCGTGCGGCGCTGGCGAGCGCCCGGTGGCTCGGGCGGGCCGACGAGGCGGCGGCCCAGGAGGCTGCGACGTCCGGGATGCTCGAGGCGCTCGAGCAGCTTCCCATCGACGGCACCGTCGTAATCGGTGCCGCCGGCGAAGGCGAGCGGCTCCAGACCGGCGTGCAGCTCGGGCACGGGGGCGAGGAAGTTGCGCTGGCCGTGGACCCACTCGAGGGCAGCAGCATCGTCGCGCGGGGCGGTAACGGCGCGATGTCGATGATCGCGGTCGGCGAGCCCGGGTCCCTCCAGGCGCTTCCCGACATGTACATGCGGAAGATGGCCGTGGGGCCGGTCGCGCGGGGGAACATCGACCTCCGGCGGCCTGTCGGCGCGAACATCGAGGCGATCGCGGAAGCGTTCGGCCGGCGGGTCGGCGACATCACGACGATCGTCCTGGAGCGGCCGCGACACCACGACCTGATCGAAGAGATTCGCGCTGCCGGCGCCCGCATCAAGCTGATCCAGGACGGCGACGTCACCGCGTCGGTCTCCGCCGCCATCCGCGGCACGAACGACCACCTCGCGGTCGGCATCGGCGGAACGCGGCAGGCGGTGCTCGCGGCTGCGGCGCTTCGCTGCCTCGGCGGCGAGCTGCAGGCACAGCTGTGGCCGGTGTCTCGCCGGGAGATCGACGAGGCGCGAGAGCAGGGGGTCGAGGACGTCGAGCGCGTCTTCACTACCGAGGACCTTGCCCCGAAAGAGGCGATCGTCTGCGCCACGGGGGTCTCGAACAGCGACCTCCTCCGCGGCGTGCGCTTCCGCGCGGACAGCGCCTGGACGCACACACTCGTCATGTGCACGCGCTGCAACTGGGTACGCTTCACCGAAGGCATCCACTTCTTCCAGCGCGAGCGCCGGGAAGAAGTTCGGCTACCCGGCTTCTAGGGGTACGCTGCCCTCATGGCAACGAGAGATGACGTCGTCGAGGCTCTCCGCCAAGTGGAGGATCCCGAGCTCGGGATGGACATCGTCGACCTCGGGCTCATGTACGACGTGGAGGTCGAGGGGCCGAAGGTGAAGGTGATCTACACGCTCACGTCGATGGGCTGCCCGGTCGGCCCGATGATCGACGAGCAGATCAACCAGGTCACCGCCGAAGTCCCTGGCGTCGAGGAGGTCGAGACCGAGCTGACCTGGGATCCGCCCTGGTCGCCGGAGAAGATGTCCGACGACGCCAAATTCATCCTCGGCTTCGGCTAGCCGAAACCCCCGGCACGCGTCGTAAGATTCGGGTCGTGAAGGAGCGGCTCAACCGGCAGGCCCGCAACGAAGCTCTGATGCGCACGGTGAACGATGAGATCGCCGCCATCGACGAGCGTGCGACAGGCTGGGCCGAGTCGGGGCAGCAGTTCGAGTTTCAGTGCGAATGCGGGAAGGGCGACGGGTGCGAGAGCCGTCTGTTGATGACGCTCGAGGAGTACGAGCACGTCCGCGGCCAGCGCGATCGTTTCGCCGTCGTGCCCGGTCACGAGAACGGTGAAATCGAGCACGTGGTCGTGCGGTCCGACCGTTACCTCGTCGTCGACAAGCGCGACGCGTTCGAGCACCTGGTGGAGTAGGGACAACGAAAGAGCGGGGCCGAAGCCCCGCCCTCTCGCCAAGTCGTGACGCGCTTATTCCGCCGGTGAAACGGTCGTTGCCGTGCGGCCCGGCTCGTACTCCCGCTCGATCCGCGCCAGCTCCTCCTCGGTGCCCTGGCGTCGCGGCCCGATGAACCACTTGTTGGCGGAGATCAGCCACCAGCCCCCGAAGAACAGGAGGGATCCGCCCACGGTCAGCGGGGCGTAGTTGACGACGTTCCAGTCGAAGCCGTCGTTCCATGGGATCCCCGTCGGGACCGTCGGCATCAGGAAGAGGATGCAGATCAACGCGATCCAGAGCAGTGCCACGACGTCGATCCACTTGTAGTGCTTGCCGAGGCTCCAGGCTCCCTTCTCGAAGTTCTCGCCCTGCCGCAGGCGCAGCAGGATCGGAAGGGCGAACGCGATGTAGAGCCCGATCACCGCGATCGAGGTGCCGACCAGGTACCCGACCGCCGCGTTCGACAGGGTCGGGAGCATCAGCGCCCACGAGAGGATGACGATGAACCAGACCGAGTACATCGGGATGCGCTCTTTCCGCGAGACCTTGCTCCACAGCTGGTGGCCGGGAACCGCACGGTCGCGCGAGAACGCGAAGTTCATCCGTGACGCCGAGGTGACCGAGGCGATCGTGCAGAACGTCTGCGCGACGACGGCGATGAAGAGCAGGAACTCCGCCCATCCTTCCGACATCGACGTCGTCCAGATGTAGGTCACCGCGTTGGCCACCGCGTCGAGCGTGCCCTGGGTGTCCGGTACCGCGAAGGTGACCGCCACGAGCAGGATGAACCCGAAGATCACGGAGACGACGACGGACATCACGATGCCCCACGCTGCCGCCCGCGAGGCCTGTCGCGTCTCCTCGCTCATGTGCGCCGACGCGTCGTAGCCCGTGATCGTGTACTGGGCCATGAGCAGCCCGATCCCGAACACGAACCAGAAGACGATGCTGTTGAAGTTGCTCCCGGAGAAGCCCGAGTTGTTGATCGTCTCGCCGAACACGTACCCGACGGACTGGTGGTTGTCGGGGACGACGATCAGGATCCCGACGATCACGAGGACGCCGGCCATGTGCCACCAGGCCGAGATCGTGTTCAGCATCGCCGTGATCGGCACCTTCATCATGTTGATCAGGCCTGCCGCGGCGAGGATGACGCTGTAGCTGAAGAAGATCCAGCGCGGCGTGTTGCCGTAGCTGCCGTTCGTGACCAGATTCAGGAGCGAGGTCGAGAAGATGGCGCAGCCGTAGCCGATCGCCGCCGTGACAGCGATCTGCCCGAGGAGGTTGAACCACCCCGTGAACCAGCCCCAGGCGGGGCTTCCCAGACGGGACGCCCAGTAGTAGAGGCCGCCGGCGGTCGGGAACGTCGAGGCGATCTCCGCCATCGCCAGCGCGACGATGATGCAGAACCCCCCGACGAGCAGCCAGCCCCAGGTAACCGCGATCGGCCCGCCGTTGTTGAACGCGATGAAGTACGAGGTCAGGCACCCCGCCAGGATGGAGATGATCGTGAACGAGATCGCGAAGTTCTGGAATCCGCCCATGGAGCGGAACAACTCCTGGGCGTAGCCGAGCCGATGGAGCAGGCGCTCGTCGTCCAGGTACTCGCTTGGCCTGCCGGCCGCAGGTTCGGTACTCAATGCAGCCCTCCGTTGTCGTTGCCGTGGCACGGCAATTGACCCACCTTTTCGGGGTTCGTGTCAATTGCCCTATGCACGAACCCGCTCCCCGTCCGGATCGAAGAGCGGCTCCCGGGCGATCTCGCCGGCGATCCAGTCCCCGAAGATCTCGATCTCGACCGGCGTTCCGACCTCGGCCTGCTCGGCCGGGACATAGGCGTACGCGATCGAGCGCTCGACCGTGTAGCCGTACCCGCCGCTCGTCACCCGCCCGATCGTGATGCCGTCGATGCGTACCGGCTCCGATCCGAGCGCGACGGCGCGTGGGTCCTCGAGCGTGATGCAAACCAGGAGCCGCTCGGGCTCTTTCCTGTCCACGAGCGCTTCGCGGCCGAGGAAGTCGCCCTTGTCGAGCTTGACCGCGAAGCCGAGCCCGGCCTCCCAGGGCGTGTCCTCCGGGGTGATGTCCGCTCCCCAGACCCGGTAGCCCTTTTCGAGCCGGCAGGAGTCGATCGCCCTGTAGCCGCCTGGGACGAGACCATGCTCCCGGCCCGACTCCCAGATCGCGTCCCAAAGCCGGAGCCCGAACTCGCTCGGGCAGTAGAGCTCCCAGCCGAGCTCGCCGACGTAGGTCACGCGGAGGGCGAGGCACGGCACCGGGCCGACCGCGAGCTCCCGCGACCGCATGTACGGGAAGTCGAGCGGACCGGAGAGCGGCTCGAGGATCTCGCGCGATCGCGGCCCCCAGACCCCCAGACAGGCGAGCTGGGAGGTGACGTCCTCGACGCGGACGGAGCCGTCGTCTGGCGCGTGGGACTGGATCCAGGCGAGGTCGTGCCGGCCGAATGCCGTGCCGGTGACGATCCGGAACCGGTCCTCGGCGAGTCGCGTGACCGTGAAGTCGCACTCGATCCCGCCGCGCTCGTTGAGCATCGACGTGTAGGTGATCGCGCCGACGTCTCGCACGACCTTGTTGTCGCAGAGGCGCTCCAGGAAGTCCGCCGCCCCCTCGCCGGACACCTCGATCTTGGCGAACGACGTCTCGTCGAAGATCGCGGCCGACTCCCGCGTCGCTCTGTGCTCCGCGCCGACGGCGGGCGACCACAGGCGACCCGCCCAGCCTCGCGGCCGGAGAGATTCGTTCCCGGCGGCGGCGTTCGGCTCGAACCAGTTCGCGCGCTCCCAGCCGGACTTCTCGCCGAAGGCCGCGCCGAGCTCGGCGAGCCGCGTGTACGCGGGGGAGAGGCGGAGCGGCCTGCCGGCGCTGCGCTCGTGGCCGGGGTACTTGACGTCGTAGTACGTCGAATAGACCTCGAGCGTGCGGGCGAGGGTGTAGTCGCGGCTCCGGTAGTGGCGGCCGAACCGCCGCGAGTCCATCTCCCAGACGTCGAGGCTAGGGATCCCCTCGACGATCCACTCGGCCACGAGCTTCCCCATCCCGCCGGCGCCGGCCAAACCATGGGCGCAGAACCCCGCGGCGACCCAGAAGCCCCGCACGTCGGTCGGGCCGAGGATGAACTCGCCGTCCGGCGTGAACGCCTCCGGGCCGTTGATCAGCCGGAGCACCTCGGCGTCCTCCAGCATCGGAACCCGGACGATCGCGTTCTCCATCAGCTCCTGGAACCGGTCCCAGTCCTCCTCCAGCAGCCGTCCGTTGAAGTCCGGAGGGATGCCGTCGAGGCCCCACGGCGCCGGGTGCCGCTCGTAGCCGCCCATCACCAGGCCCCCGGACTCGCCGCGGAAGTAGACGAGCAGCGACGGATCGCGCATCGTCGGCAGCTCGAGTGGGAGATCGGCCGGTCGAGTGACGAGGTATTCGTGCGCCATCGGGATCACCGGGACGACGACCCTTGCGAGTGCGCCGATCTCGGCGGCGAACATCCCGCCGGCGTTGACGACGATCTCCGTCTCGATGCGGCCCTTGTCGGTCTCGACGGCCTGGACACGGCCGCGCTCGACCACAATCGCCGTCACCCGCGTCTTCGTCTCGATCTCGGCGCCGCCGCGCCTGGCGCCCTCGGCGAGAGCGAAGGTGAGCTGGCTGGGGTCGATGTAGCCGTCGGTGGGGAGGTAGGCGGCGCCGCGAACGCCGTCGGTGGACATCGGCGGGAAGAGCCGCTGCGCCTCATCCGCCGAGATCAGCTCCAGCGGGAGGCCGAAGGTCTTCGCCCAGCCTGCCTGGCGTGCGAGCTCCTCCATCCGCTCCTCCGACGAGGCGAGACGGAGGGAGCCGACCTCGTGCCAACCGGTCTCGAGGCCGACCTCGTCGCCGAGCGTCCGGTAGAGGTCGACGCTGCTCATCATCATCTTCGTGAGGCTCAGCGAGCCGCGGAGCTGGCCGACGAGGCCCGCTGAATGGAAAGTGGAGCCGCTCGTCAGGTCGGCGCGCTCCACGAGCACGACGTCGTCCCAGCCGAGTTTCGTCAGCCAGTAGAGGACGGCGCACCCGCCGACGCCGCCGCCGACGACGACGACCTGTGCCCGGTCCTTCACGAGAGCGCCCGCTCGAAGTGCCGGTTCGCGTAGTCCTCGTAGTCGAAATCGAGTTTCGAGATCCCCTGCTGGAGGACGCCCCACATCGCCTCGCGGAAGTCGGACATGAACCGCATCAGCCGGAGGTGCTCGCGGTCCTCGAGACGGAGCTCGCCGAAGTAGGCCTCGAGCAGCTCGTCGCTCTCCTGCTCCGACAGCTCGTGGTTCACGGAGAAGTTCGCGAGGTCGAAGAAGGGGTCGCCCATGCCCGCGTACTCCCAGTCGACGATCCGGATCCCGTTGCGCGACCGGATGAAGTTGGCGTTCAGCAGGTCGTTGTGGCACGGCTGCTCCGGCCGCGGGCCGAGGGTACGCTCGATCTCGTCGGCGCGGGCCTTGGCCTGTGCGAACTGGGGCGGGATGCGGACGCCGTGCGCGGCCGCTGTCTCGCGATAGATCTCGACGACGCGGAAAGCGTCGAATCTGGCGGGGAACGCCGGGCCGTCGTGGATGCGCCGAAGCAGCCCGGCGACCTCGCGCAGGCATCCCGGCCGGCGGATTTCCTCGACCGGGACGATGCCGCCCTCGACGAAGCACGTGATCAGCGAGCCCTCGACGAAGTCGACGACCTCGGGCCCGACGCCGAGCTCCGCCGCGATGCGCGCGGCCTCGTGCTCGGCTGCGCGGTCGATTCCGAGGAGACCGGTGTCGGCGCCCGCGATCCGGAGGACGTACGCCTTCTCGTCGACGCGGACGACGAAGTTGTGGTTGGTGATGCCGCCGCCGAGCGGCTCGATTTCGAGCTCCCGATCGGGCCAGACGCGCGCCGCTATCTGCTCCGCCCGCATCGCGCGATCCTAAGCTGCCCGCGTGCAGGCGCTCCTCCTTGACTTCAACGGGACGCTTTCTGACGACGAGCCACTGCTCTGCCGGATTTTCATGGAGCTCTTCGCCGATGAGGGAAAGCCGCTGACCGAGGAGGAGTACTACGAGGGGCTCGCCGGGCTGGCGGATCGCGAGATCGTCCAGGTGTGGCTTGGGCGGGACGATCCGGCGCTCGTCGAGCGGAAGATGGAGCGCTATACGGAGCTAGCGGACGGATCGACGGTGACCCAAGAGGCCCGCGACGCCGTCGCGTACGCTGCCGGCCGCGCTTCGGTCGCGGTCGTCTCGGGCTCTGCGCGGGCGGAGATCGAGCCCGTACTCGCCAAGACCGGTCTCCTGGAATCAGTCACGGCGATCGTCGCCTCGGACGACATCCGACGCAGCAAGCCCGACCCTGAGGGATACCTGATCGCACTCCATTTGCTCGGGGTCCCGGCTGCGCAGGCTGCCGCCGTCGAGGACTCCGAGGCCGGCGTGAAGGCGGCGAAGGCCGCCGGCCTGTACTGCGCCGCAGTGACGACGACCCTCCAGGCGGAACGGCTCTCGGAGGCCGACGAAATCGCCGACCGGTTTGATCGAGACCTGATCGCCGGTCTACTCTCGCGGTCGTGATCTCTCTCGAAGAGCTGCGGTCGGAGGTCGAGAGCGGCGCGATCGACACCGTCGTCGTCGCCTTCACCGACATGCAAGGCCGCCTGATGGGGAAGCGCCTGCACGCGGAGTTCTTTCTCGAGGAGGCGGTCGACCACGGCATCGAGAGCTGCGACTACCTGCTCGCGCTCGAGATGGAAATGGATCCGGTCCCGGGTTACGACCTCGCGAGCTGGGATCAGGGCTACGGCGACTTCCGGCTGACGCCGGACCTGGCGACCCTGCGCCGCATCCCGTGGCTCGAAGGGACCGCGCTCGTGCTCTCCGATGTGCTCGCTCACGACGGCAACGACATCGGGCCCTCGCCGAGACAGGTCCTGAAGGCACAGGTCACGCGCGCCGAGGCGCTCGGCTACACACCGAAGTTCGGCTCCGAGCTCGAGTTCTTCCTGCTCAAGGAGAGCTACGAGGAGGCGCACGCGAAGCACTACCGCGACCTGACGCCGTCGGTGCCGTACATCCTCGACTACCACATCCTCGCCTCGACCTACGACGAGCCTCTGATCCGCCAGATCCGCAACGGGATGCACGGCGCCGGGATTCGAGTGGAGACCTCCAAGGGCGAGGCCTGGCCCGGACAGCACGAGATCAACTTCCGCTACGCCGACGCGGTGACGATGGCGGACAACCACGTGATCTACAAGAACGGCGCCAAGGAGATCGCGCACCTGAACGGCTGCTCGGTCACGTTCATGGCGAAGCCGGATCACACGTGGATCGGGAGCTCGTGCCACATCCACTCGAGCCTCTGGAAGGACGACGAAAATGCCTTCGCCGGAGAGTCCGACGTGTTCAAGCAGTACCTGGCCGGCCAGATCGCGGCGCTCAAGGAAATGGCGGTCTTCGTCGCACCGACGATCAACTCGTACAAGCGCTTCGCGGCGGGCAGCTGGGCACCGACGACGCTCGCCTGGGGCCACGACAACCGGACCTGCGGCTTCCGGATCGTCGGTCAGGGGCAGGCCCTGCGGACCGAGACGCGGATCCCGGGCGGCGACGTCAACCCATACCTTGCCTTCGCCGCGCTGCTCGCCGCCGGGCTCCACGGGATCGAGAACGAGCTCGAGCTGCCTCCTCCGCTCGAGGGCAACGCGTACGAGTCTGACGCGGAGCGCTTCCCGCAGTCGCTGCGCGAGGCGATCGCCGCGCTCGAGGGCGGTTCGGTCGCGCGGCAGGCGCTCGGCGACGAGGTCGTCGACCACTACCTCAACTACGCGCGCACGGAGCAGCGCCTCTTCGACGAGGTCGTCACCTGCTACGAGCGCGAGCGGCTGTTCGAGCGCGGATGAGGCCGCTGATCGGGATCACGTCGTACGCGGAGGAGATCCGCTGGGGCGTCTGGACCGAGGAGGCCGCGCTCGTGCCGCTCTCGTACGTCCGCGCCGTGGAGAAGGCTGGCGGGCGGGCGCTCGTCGTTCCTCCCGCCGAGGACGGCCTCGACGAGACTCTCGCCGCGCTCGACGGCGTGATCTTCTCGGGCGGCGGCGATCTCGACCCCAGGCTCTACGACGCGGAGCCGCATCCGGAGACGGACGCGCCCAGGGCGGCGCGCGACGCGGCCGAGCTCCGGATGCTGAAGGCGGCGCTCGACCGAGACATGCCCGTGCTCGCCATCTGCCGGGGGTCTCAGGTTCTGAACGTCGCGCGCGGCGGAGACCTCGTGCAGCACCTTCCGGAGGCCGTC
>DASZEE010000004.1:0-7661 GCA_035941215.1 Gaiellaceae bacterium | reverse complement strand
GGCCGCGCGCTGAAACGGGCGAAGCTCGACGACGAGGATCTCGAGGTCGGCCTCTTCGGCATCTCGAACCGGATGATCCAGCGCGAGCTCCCCGAAGGGCCGGCCGAGCCCGAGGTCGAGCCCGGCGCGACGCGCATCTACCGGGCCGCTGCACCGTCCGAAACGGAGGCCGTCTCCGTCGAGGAGCTCGGCATGGAGCCGGAGCAGGAGCCCGCGACGGTCACGGTCGACGGCTCGCAGCACAGGCTCGAGAAGCCGGTCATGGTCATCGGCCGGTCGAAGGACAGCGACATCCGCGTCTCCGACCCGAACATCTCCCGGAGGCACGCCGAGATTCGCCAGGAGGGGACCACCTTCTGGATCGTCGACCTCGACTCCACGAACGGCGTCGCGGTCAATGGCCGCGCGCTGAAACGGGCGAAGCTCGACGACGAGGATCGCATCACCCTCGGCTCGAGCGAGCTCGTCTTCAGGCGCCCCAAATGACTGTCGCCGCGATCGAGGTCGAAGCCGTTCTCCTCGGGCTGAAGGTCGGCTTCCTCGTCCTGCTGTACCTCTTCATCTGGCGGATCGTCCGCACCGTGGCGCGCGACGTCCGTCTCCCGCAGGAGAGCTTCGTGCTCGCGCCGCAGCAGGCCGCCGCGGCCGGTCTTGGGCCGCGCGCCCGGACCGGCAGCCTCGTCGTCCTCGCCAGCCCCGCGCTGAAGGTCGACAGCGAGCGGACCCTGGACTCCGCGCCCGTCACGCTCGGCCGCTCGTCCGACAACGACATGGAGCTCGGCGACGACGAGTTCGCGTCGGCGCACCATGCGAGGGTGGAGCCGCGCCGCGACGGTGTCTGGGTCCAGGACGTCGGCTCGACGAACGGCACCTTCGTGAACGGGATGAAGCTCGACCGGCCCAGGAAGCTCGTCGCCGGCGACGTGATCCGCGTGGGCGAGACAGACCTGAGGTTCGAGGCGTGAACATCGGCGTCGCCACGCATCCCGGGCGCAAACGGCGCCACAACGAGGACTCCTACGTCGTCGAGCCACCGATGTTCGCGGTCGCCGACGGGATGGGCGGCGCGAAGGCCGGTGAGGTCGCCTCCGGGCTCGCCGCCGACGCGCTGAAGGAGACGGGCACCGACGGGCGCAGCGGCGAGGAACGCGTGACGCAGCTCATCCAGGAGGCGAACCGGCGGGTCTTCCGGCGGGCGAACGAGGATCGCGAAGCGTCGGGGATGGGGACGACGATGACCGTTGCCCTCGTCGAGGACGGCCGCGTCGTCTTCGGCCATGTCGGAGACTCGCGGGCCTATCTGATCCGCGAGGGTTCGATCGAGCAGCTGACCGACGACCACTCGCTCGTCGCCGAGCTGGTCCGAAGCGGGCGACTCACGCCGGAGGAGGCCGAGGCGCATCCGCAGCGGTCCGTGATCACGCGCGCGGTTGGAACCGAGCCCGACGTCGACGTCGACACCTTCACGATCGATCCCGAGGACGGCGACCTCTTCCTGATCTGCTCGGACGGCCTGACGGACATGGTCGACGACGGCACGATCATCGAGGCGATCGAGCGCAATCGCGAAGACCTGGACGAGGCGGCTAAGGCGCTAGTCGGCGCGGCCAACCGTGTGGGCGGGGAGGACAACATCACCGTCCTTTTGGTCGAGGTCGGGGACACCAACGAGACCTCCGACACCGCGCGCGCCGAGGCGGTCGAGGTCGACGAGGACACGCTGTCCGGCCTCGAGGCGGTGCCCGCCGTCGACACCGCCGTCGTCCCGCCGGAGGAGGCCGCGGAGCTCGCGGAAGCGGAGCCGCCGAAGCGCCGTGGACGTGCTTTGCCGATCGTCTCGGCGCTGGCCGTGCTGCTGATCGCGGCCGCGGCCGTGCTCTGGCTCCTGGAGAACATGTGAGCGCGAGAACCCGCGAGCTGTTCAGCCTGATCCTGGTCGGGATCCTCGTCGGGACTGCGTTCGCGAGCGTCTACATCGCGCGGCAGGAGGTCGTCAGCACCGGGTCGCTCTCCAACGCGCTCTTCTTCCTCGGCCTCTACGTCGCGGCCCACGTCATCACGCGGATCACCGTGCCGCACGCCGACCCCTACCTCCTGCCGATGGCCGGCCTGCTGACCGGGATCGGCCTGACGGAGATCTACCGGCTCGACGAGGACGAGGCGTTCAGGCAGGGCCTCTGGATCGTGATCGGCCTCGTCGCCTTCGCCGGGACGCTGCTCGTGCTGCGCCGGGACTACCGGCGGCTCGAGAGCTACAAGTACCTTTTCGGGCTCGGCGCCCTCGTGCTGCTGGCCTTGCCGGCGATGCCGTTTGTCGGGAGGGTGGTGAACGGCGCCCGACTCTGGGTGGAGCTCGGGCCGGTGCGGTTCCAGCCGGGCGAGTTCGCGAAGATCTGCCTGATCGTCTTCCTCGCCGGCTACCTGCGCGAGAAGCGGGAGGTCCTGGCGCAGGCGCGGCTCAAGGACCTCGGCCCGCTGCTCTTCATCTGGGGCGGCGCGATGGCGGTGCTCGTCCTGACGAATGACCTCGGCGGCGGGCTCCTCTACTTCGGGATCTTCCTGGCGATGCTCTATGTCGCGACTGCACAGGCCTGGTTCGTGGCGGCGGGGGCGGCGATGTTCGTCGGCGGGGCCGCCCTCGTCTATACGCAGGTCGGGCGGGTCGCCGAGCGGGTGCGGATGTGGCTCGATCCTTGGAGTGACGCCGACGGCGGTGGCTACCAGACGATCCAGTCGATCTATGCGATCGCGAACGGGCACTTCGGCGGCACCGGCTTCGGACAGGGCACGTTCACCGACGCCGACGGGAACCAGCTGATCCCGTACGTCAGCACCGACTTCATCTACTCCGCGCTCGCGCAGGAGCTCGGGCTCATCGGGATCTCGGCGTTCCTCCTCGTCTACATGCTCTTCGCGGCGCGCGGTTTCCGGATCGCGATGCTCGCGCAGGACGGATTCTCGAAGCTGCTCGCGGTCGGCCTGACCTTCTGCTTCACGTTGCAGACGTTCATCATCGTCGGCGGGATCGTCCGGATCATCCCGCTGACCGGGATAACGCTGCCCTTCGTCAGCTACGGCGGCTCGAGCATCGTTGCCAACTTCGTCCTGCTCGCCGGCTTGCTGCTCGTCTCGAACCGGGCCAATCAGCGGATGGGGTCGACGTGAACCAGCAGATCTCACGCCTCGCCGTCGCTGGGCTCGTGCTCGTGACCTCGCTGATCGTCGGCACCACGTACTGGCAGGCGTGGGCTGCGCCGAGCCTGGCCGAGCGCCAGGACAACGCGATCAAGGTCGTCGCGCAGTTCACGATCAAGCGCGGGCTCATCTACGCCGGCGACGGCGTGACGAGGCTGGCGGTGAACCGGCGGCGGCGCGTCTCGGGCCAGACCTTCTACCTGCGGCGCTACCCGAAGGGCGAGCTGACGGCGCACGCGGTCGGCTACTCGACCCGCTCGAGGTCGCGCACCGGCCTCGAGCGGTCTCGCAACGACTTCCTGACCGGCGCGAACCGGAATCTGAGCACCGTCCTCGACACGACCCTGGACGAGCTGCGCGGCAAGACGATCGAGGGCAACGACATCATCACGACGATCCGGTGGCGAGCCCAACAGGTGGCGCTGCGTGCGCTCGGCGGCCAGTGCGGCGCCGCGGTCGCGCTCGAGCCGTCGACCGGGAAGGTGCTCGTCCTCGCCTCGAGCCCGACATTCGACCCCAACCTCGTGGAGCGGAACTTCGCGGCGGTGCAGCGCGGCCGCGGCTCCTGCCCGATCGCGCCGCTCCTCAACCGCGGCACCTCGGGGCTCTTCATCCCGGGCTCGACCTTCAAGGTCGTCACCGCGGCGGCCGCCCTCGACTCGGGCCGCTACACGACCGGGTCCTCCTTCGTCGATCCGGGCTACTGCATCGAGTACGGCCAGCGGGTCAACAACTACGACACGACCAGCCCGTTCGGCCGCGTGAGCTTCTCCCAGGCACTCGTGAACTCGATCAACTCGTCCTTCTGCGAGATGGGCAAGGAGCTCGGTCCCGGCGTGATCCTCGACTACGCGCGCCGCTTCGGCTTCTACGAGGACCCACCGGTCGACCTGCCGGCGGACGAGCGCGCGCCGAGCGGCCTCTACCAGGGTGGCAGGCTGCTTCCCGAGTCGGAGGAGGGGCGGGCCGACCCCGGCCGGCTCGCGTTCGGCCAGGAGCGGATGCTCGTGACGCCGATGCAGATGGCGATGGTCGCGGCGACGGTTGCAAACGGCGGCGTCGTGATGGAGCCGTACCTGACCGACCGGGTGCGCGCGCCCGACGGCTCGATCGTCCAGCGCATGAAGCCCGACGAGCTGCGGCGCGCGATCAAGGAGCAAACGGCGCGCGACCTGACCGCGATGATGGAGGGCGTCGTCTCCGGCGGGACCGGCACTGCCGCGCAGATCTCCGGCGTCCGTGTCGCCGGCAAGACCGGAACCGCTGAGACGGGACGCGCCGGCCGGAACGTCGCCGGGTTCCTCGCGTTCGCGCCCGTCGACCGGCCGCGGGTCGCCGTTGCCGTCTATCTCCAGAACCAGAGCGGCACGGGCGGCAGCGTCGCCGCCCCGGTCGCGAAGCAGATCATGCAGGCGCTCCTACGAGCCCCGTCGAACTCAGGGAGTTAGCCGAGTGGCCGTTTCCGACACCCTGATCAACACGCTGTTCGACGGGCGCTACCGCATTCTCCGCCGGCTTGGATCGGGCGGGATGGCCAACGTCTACCTCGCGGAGGACGAGGAGCTCGGCCGCAACGTCGCGATCAAGATCCTCAACGACCGCCACGCCAGCGACGAGTCGTTCATCGAGCGCTTCCGCCGCGAGGCCAAGAACGCGGCCGGCCTTTCCCACCCGAACATCGTCTCGATCTACGACCGCGGCGAGGCCGAGGGCACCTACTACATCGCGATGGAGTACCTCGAGGGCCGGAGCCTCAAGGACCGGATCGTGGTCGACGGGGCGCTGCCCGTCCCCGCCGCGATCGACGCGACGCGCCAGATCCTTCGGGCGCTCGGCTTCGCCCACAAGGGCGGAGTCGTCCATCGCGACATCAAGCCGCACAACGTCTTGCTCGCGTCGGACGGGTCCGAGCGGCGCTACAAGGTGACGGACTTCGGGATCTCGCGTACCTCGGCGAGCCAGATGACGGAGGCGGGTTCGATCGTCGGCACCGCGCAGTACCTCTCGCCCGAGCAGGCGCGCGGCGGGGCGGTCGACCAGCGCTCGGACATCTACTCGGTCGGCATCGTGCTTTACGAGCTGCTGACCGGGAAGCTGCCGTTCACCGGCGAGACGCCGCTGGAGATCGCGATGAAGCATCTGTCGGAGATCCCGAAGCCGCCCTCGGCGATCCGGCCGGAGGTCTCGCCCGACCTCGACATGGTCGTCCTGCGCGCGCTCGCCAAGGATCCGGGGGACCGGTTCGAGAGCGCGGAGGAGATGGATCGGGAGCTGGCGCGGGTCGCCTCCGGGTCCGCGGTGACCGCGGAGACGGCCGATGCGGCCACGGCCGTCCTGGCCGGGGCCGGGCTTGTGGACTCGGCGCCGACGATGGTCTCCCGGCGCCCGGTCGTCGCCCCGCAGCCGACTCGCTACCGGGAGCAGGACTACTACGACTACGAGCCGCCGCGCCGCCGCCGGAAGTTCTGGCCGTGGCTGCTCACCGGGCTCCTGCTCGTCGGGGCGCTTGTCGCCGGCTTCTACGTCTGGCAGCAGATCCAGGACGAGATCAACGAGACGAAGCCGGTCGCGGTGCCCTTCGTCGAGGGCGTTCGCGCGCCGGTGGCGAAGCGGCGGATCCAGGACGCCGGGCTGCGGGCGGTCCCGCGGCAGGAGTCCAGCGACAGCGTGCCAACGGGGATCGTGATCCGACAGGAGCCGGACGCCGGCGAGCGGATCCAGCGCGGCAACGCGGTGCGGTACTTCGTCTCGACCGGCAGGCCGAGGGTGCAGGTGCCGGAGGTGGTGGGCGCCCGCGAGTCGGACGCGGTCGCGACGCTGCGGGCGGCAGGCCTCGTCCCGCGGCAGGTGGACATCTTCTCCGACGAGCCCGAGGGAACCGTGATCGCGCAGGATCCGAAGGGCGGGACGAGCATCGTCGAAGGCAGCGACGTGCGGATCAACGTGTCGAAGGGACCGCAGCAGACCGGGCTGCCGAACGTGATCGGCCGGTCGTTCGACGACGCGGCGGCGGCGCTGCGCGAGTCGGGCTTCACGCCCGTGCGGCGCGACGTCGAGGCCTCGGAGCCGGAGGGAACTGTCATCGGGATGAGCCCCGGCGCCGGCACCCTTGCTCCGCCCGGGACTCGGGTGACGCTCAACGTCTCCTCCGGCACCTCGACGACGGCCGTGCCGGACGTGGTCGGCGAGGAGGAGGCGAGTGCGCGGGCGACGCTCCAGAACGAGGGCTGGCGGGTGCTGATCCGCGATACGCCGACGACGAATCCCGACGAGGACGGCCTCGTCGTGACGCAGACGCCGGCTCCGGGCGAGCAGGCAGAGCCCGGCGCGCAGGTGATCATCTACATCGGGCGTTTTCAGGAGATCGAGGAGCCGCCGCCTCCTCCCGAGGAGCCAGACCCCACCCCGTGAGCAAGCGCCTCCGAGTCGCGGTCATCGCCGGCGGACGCTCGAGCGAGCACGAGATCTCGGTCGAGTCGGCCCGCTCGGTGATCGGTGGGCTCGACCCGGACCGGTACGACGTCGAGACGATCGAGATCCGCCGGGACGGACGGTGGGAGCTCGGGCCGGGAGAGACACGCGAGCTGGAGCGGCCGGTGGCGGAGACGCTGCCGGTTCCGACGGAGTCGCCCCCGGAAGTGCTCGGCCGGGTCGACGTCGTGCTCCCGATTCTCCACGGGCCGTTCGGCGAGGACGGCACCGTCCAGGGGCTGCTCGAGCTCGCCGGGGTGCCGTACGTAGGCGCCGGCGTGACGGCGTCGGCGCTGTGCATGGACAAGGATCTCTTCAAGGCGGTCTGCCGTGACAAGGGGATCCCGGTCACCCGCTCGGTGACGGTGCGGAACGGCCATCGGCCGGAGAACCCCTTCGGCTATCCGGTCTTCGTCAAGCCGGCGCGGCTGGGATCGTCGGTCGGGATTAGCAAGGTCGGCGAGGAGGACGAGCTGCAGGCGGCCGTCGATCTCGCACGGCGCCACGACGAGAAGGTGTTGATCGAGGAGTTCGTGGCCGGCGTCGAGGTCGAGGTGGGCGTGCTCGGCAACAAGGAGCCGATCGCGTCGCTGCCCGGCGAGATCGTCGCGCACGGCTTCTCCGGGGTGGACTGGTACGACTACTCGGCGAAGTACGACCAGGGCGGGATGGATCTGATCGTCCCGCCGCGGATCCCGGAGGAGAAGGCCGAGCGCGTGCAGCAGCTCGCCGTCGAGGCCTTCGTTGCGACCGACTGCGAGGGGATGGCGCGCGCCGACTGCTTCGTCCGGGAGGACGGCGAGGTGCTCGTCAACGAGCTGAACACGATCCCCGGATTCACGTCGACGAGCGTCTACGCGAAGCTCTTCGAGAAGTCCGGGATCCCCTATCCCGAGCTCCTCGACCGGCTCGTCGAGCTCGCACTCGAGCGCCACGAGCGGCGCGGCAAGCTCGAGTTCTGAGCCTTCGAGCGATGCCGTGGGGTCAGACCCCGG
>DASZEE010000003.1:0-21358 GCA_035941215.1 Gaiellaceae bacterium | reverse complement strand
AAACGATCTCGTCATACGAAAGGAACCCCTTTTCTTGTCCTTCCTGGACAAGCTTGTGGAGTTCCTCGACGTCCGGGAGCGCGATGTCGACCGTGAGCAATGGGACCTCTGCTTTCTCCGTGCTGGGACGGGTCGCAACCTGCACACGTGCGAGAAGCCGGTCCCTCTCCCGGCTCCCCTCGGGCCGCCGGAATATACAACGGTCCTCCGGAACGCAACAAGCGGATTTTCAGGATGCTCCAAACGTGTCAATCTGCGCGGATCCAACCGACGAGCTCACCCCGGCTGTTCTCGACCGCCGCCGACTCGAGCCCGTCGAGCGGAAAGCCCAGCCGGCCGAGGAACGCCGCGACGGCCGGGCCGACGGCGCGCGCGCTTCCGTCCTCGACCTTGAGCGCGATGCCCAGCCCGCCCGGGCCCGCCGCGCCGAGGAGGCCCTCCGCGCCGCCCTTCGCGATCCACCCGGACAGCGATTCCATGAGCACGGTGTCCGGCGCGCCCGGGCCGCGGATCAGGGCCGGGTGCGCGCGCATCGCGTCCGCCACCCTGGCGCCGCCGTCCAGCTCGGAGAAGCGCGAGAACGCGAAGGCGATCCGCTCCAGCGGCAGGGCGAAGTTGACGACCCCGCAACCGTCGATCGCGGTCGGGATCTCGTCCTCACGGAGATCTGCCGCCGCAGCTACCTCGGCCAGCATCGCCCGCTGCACCGGGTGGTCCGGTAGCCGGTAGCCGCGGGAGTCCCATCCGCGAGCGCGACAGAGGGCCAGGAACCCGGCGTGCTTGCCGGAGCAGTTGTGACGGAGCGGGCTGGGCGGGTCGCCCTCGGCGCCGCATTCCAGCTCGTCCTCCTGGGCGGGCGCCTTGGCGAGCAGTGACCGGACGGCCCCAATCTGCTGCGCGTCGGCCAGATGCGAGGCGGACGCGATCGCCAGCTCACGGTCGTCGAGGTCGGGCCTGGCCCGGAGAACCGGCAGCGCCTGGATCGGCTTCGCCGCCGAGCGCATGAACGTGACGAGCCCGCCGTCGCCCGCCTCCGAGACGACCGCGCCGTCCCGGACCGCAACCGCGTGGACGGTGTGCCGCGCCTCGACGGTCTCTCCGCGACGGACGGCTACCGTGATCGGCTCAGCCATGTCCGAGGAGCCTAAGCACTAGTGCCGGAGTATCCCGAGATGGAGGCCTGGCGGCGCCAGCTGAACGATCCCGTCTCGGCCTTCCCGATCGCGAAGGCGGGGCCGGCGCACATCGCAACGCTGAAGACCTACGACCCGCCCCTGAAAGCGCTCGAGGGACGGCAGCTCGAATGCGTCGAGCGACGCGCGAAGCGGCTCCTGATGCCGACCGCCGACGGCGAGCTCGTCGTGCTCTTCCACCTGATGACGGCCGGCCGCCTGAGGTACCTGCGCGCGGGCGAGAAGGGCCCGAAGACGCCGGCGTTCCGGCTCGAGTTCGAGGGCGGGTCGGCGCTCGTCCTCACCGAGGCCGGCGCGAAGAAGCGGGCCGGCGTGTGGTTGCTGTCGCCGGAACAGGCTGAGGACGAGCTCGCACACCTCGGGCCCGAGGCATTCGGGATCGGTGCCGACCGGCTTGCCGAGATCTGCGCGAGCGAGTCGCGCCGGCTCCACTCGCTCCTCCGCGACCAGCGCGTGATCGCCGGGATCGGGCGAGCGTGGGCGAACGAGATCCTCCACCACGCCGGGCTCTCGCCCTACGCGCTCACGAAGGACCTGGACGGCGAGGAGATCGCCCGCCTCGCGGAGGCGATCGACGCCGAGCTCGCCCGCGGCCTGGAGCTGCGCGAGCGCGGCGCGAACGACAAGAAAACGTACCGCGTGCACAGGAAGCTCGCCGAGCCGTGCCACGTCTGCGGGACGCCGATCGCGCAGGTCGACTTCGAGGAGCACACGATCTACTACTGCCCGACTTGCCAGACCGGCGGCCGGCTGCTGAAGGATCGACGCCTGTCGCGCCTACTGCGGTAGGCGGACGAGGAGTCGCTCGCCGGCCGGCTCCAGCTCCGCGCCCATCGCCACGAGCACTCTCGACCCGACCGCGGCGCCGAAGTCCTTGAGGTCGTCGCCCACGGCGATCGCGCCGACCCCGTCGCCGAGCGGCCCGATCGCAACGGACGGGCCGTCGACCGCGAGCGTCACCCGCTCGAGCGCGCCGTGGCGGCGGACGCACTCGGCGAGGGCGGCCAGTGACGTCTCCGTCCACGGTGGATCGACCTGCACCGGCGCTCCGCCTCCGTCGGCGTCGGCACGCCCGTCCAGCCGGGCCACAGCTGCATCCACGAGTGCGCGCGAGTCGGCTTCGCGCGCCTGGATGTCGAAGCGTCCGGCCTCGATTCTGGCCGCCGCTCCGAGGAGGTCGAGCAGCTCCGCCATCTGCTCCGACGCCGCGCCGATCATCTCGACGTAGCGGTCCGCCGGCGTCTCGAGCGCATCGAGGCGCTGCAGCGTGTGCGCGAACCCCGTCGCCGTGGCGAGCGGCGTCCGGAGGTCGTGGCACGCGAGTGAAACGAGCTGGGCGAACATCGATGGGCTGGCCACGCTTCTCAGATTCGGTGCGACCGCCATTATTCCGTCCAGATGACCGATCTCCGCAACCTCTTCGGCAAAGACCTGCAGGCCTCGCGGCCCGAGGTTCGCCTCGGCCTCTCCCGAGCGGGCGTCACGGGCGTGTCGAAGGCGATCCGGATCCGGCACGGATCGAGCGAGAAGCTGATCGCTGCCGAGATCGAGTGCACCGTCGACCTCGACTCGGCGCAGAAGGGCGTCCACATGTCCCGCTTCCCGGAGCTCTTCGAGGAGGTCATCGAACACGTGGTGCTCGAGGAGGCGTTCCTGGTGGAGGAGCTGGCGGCGCACATCGCCGGCGAGATCGTCGAGCGCCAGGGCGCGGGTCGCGCGGAGGCGCGGATCACCGCGCGGTACCCGGTCGAGCGCCGCACCCCGGTGACCGGGCTCGCGACTCAGGCGATGCTCGGCCTGATCGGGATCGCGGCTGCCTCAGAGCGGGGTGTCCGGCGGGTCGTCGGAGTCGAGGCGGCGGGAATCAACGCCTGCCCTTGTGCTCAGGGCCTCGTCCGTGAGCGGTCGGCGGATCGGCTGCTCGAGGCGGGCTTCGCAGAGGGCGACGTCGAGCGGATCCTCGAGCTCGTCCCACTCGCGACGCATAACCAGCGTGGAATCGGGACGCTGTTCGTCGGCAGCGAAGCCCAGGTAAACGCCGAGCAGCTCGGTGCGATCGTCGAGTCGTCGATGAGCGCGCCGGTGTTCGAGCTCCTCAAGCGCCCGGACGAGCTCTTCGTCGTCGAGCACGCGCACCTCCAGCCGCGCTTCGTGGAGGACTCCGTGCGCCTCGCGCTCCAGGGCGTCCTGGGTGCCTACCCGGCACTGGCCGACGCGGACTTCCTCTTCTCCCGCCAGGTCAACCTGGAGACGATCCACACGCACGACGTCGTCGCCGAGCGCTACGGCACCGTCGGCGAGCTGCGCACGGAGCTGGCCGGGGAGCAGCCGGCGAGCCATACGGAGCTCAGAACCTGGCTGGCCGCCGAGCGGGCTTAGCCCGTTCGCGCCGCCCATATCTCCTCGGCGGGCCATTTCCGTGCCCACTCGGGGGAGATGTACGAGTAGAACTCGTGCCTCTCGGCGTCGTCGGGCGCGTACAGCTCGACGAGGTCCTCCACCTCGAACCCGGTCTTGCGCAGGAGCCGGAACAGCTCGCCGTGAGGGAGCCAGAACTGGACGGACCCGTTCTCCTTTTCGTCGCGATTCATGCCGCGCTGCGGTCGCTGGAGCTGCTCCGTTAGCCCGTCCTCGTGGTGTCCGCAGAGGTGGAGCAGCGGGTGGCCGCGCATGAAGACGAGGCGCCCACCCGCACGGAGGAGGCGGTGGGCCTCCGGTATCCAGCGGTACGGATCGGCAAACAGTGACGCTCCGTAGTCCGAGTAAGCGAGGTCAAACGACCCGTCGGGCAACGGAACGTCCTCTGCGAACGCTTGAACGAGCGGAAACTCCAGGCCAAACTCGGCCTGCATGCGTCGGGCGGTGTCAAGCTGAGCCGGGGTCGGGTCAACGCCAACGACCCTCGCTCCCAGTCGCGCCAGGCGCGCGCTCCCAAAGGCTGTACCGCAGCCAAGTTCGACCACGTCGAGCCCGGAGACGTCCCCCAGCAGCCCAAGCTCGGCCTCTGGCACCGGCCACACACCCCATGCGACCTCATGCTCAGCCCACGCTCGCCGTGCCTCGGAGTCCGTGAAGTCCGCGTTGGCCTTCGTCCAGTGCTCGACGTTCTTCTCAGACAAGAGGAGATAGGGCTGTTGTGTCCCCCATTACCCTCAGAACGCCCCCGAACCGGTGCGCCGAGCCGTCATCAAGAGGACGGCGAGCGAAAACCGAACGCGTCCGCCATCGCGCTCGATCGCTCGCTTCTCGTCGGCTTCGAAGGCCTCTCGCTGTGCCGGGGCGAGTCGGTGATAGATCGCCGTCGTGCGGAACTGGGCGTGCAGCTCGTCAGCGGTCTGCTCGACCACGTACGGCTCGCTGGCGACCTCGACGTCCTCGAACAACGACGCTGCCTCCGGCACTGCCATCGAGGGGCGCTGTAAGCCTCCGCGCATCAACCAATCCCATACCTCGGACGCGTTTCCTCGCCGTTCCTCCACGCCTGCGAGCACGGTGTCGAACTCCATCGGCGGTCGCCACTCAGCCGCTACATCAGGCGCATGCTTGCCAAGCAGGGCGGCGAAGGCGTCTTGGAGTCCCCTTGATTGTTCGTCCCGGACGTTTACGTGGGAGAGGAGAGCAAGCACGCCACCCGGTTTCAGATTCCGCGCGGCTTTCAACCACCCGATCGACGGGTCGACCCAGTGAAACGCCGTTGCTGAAAACACCGCATCGAACGGCCTCCCAGGCACGTCCAGGTCTTCGAACCGACCGAGATGGAACGTCACGTCCGCCGCCGAGAAGCGGCGACGCGCCACCTCAATCATGTTTGGGCCGGGATCGACGGCGTCCACATGGAGGCCACGTTCAACCAGCAGCTCAGTGAGCTTGCCCGTACCACATCCGATCTCAAGGACTCGCGACCCGGGTCTGAGCTTTCCGTGGTCAACCGCGAGATCAACCAGTGAGGCCGGATAGCTCGGCCGGACCGCGTCGTACGCCTCAGCTACCCGGTCGAACGCCTGACCTAAAGCCTGTCGCGGCTCGCCCGCCCTCACTCGTAGAGCGTATTCCTGCTGTTGCTCTTCATACCCGAAGGCCGTTGGCTGGCGGCCTTGTCCGGCGGAACAAGTCAGCGGAGCGGGACGGCGTACCTCGACACCCAGTCGTTCACGGTCGCCCAGTCGAGGTTCGCGAAGAAGGCGTCGATGTAGGACGCGCGGTCGGTCTGATAGTCGAGGAAGTACGCGTGCTCGTAGACGTCGAGGGCGACGAGCGGCGTCGCGTTCCAGATCGGATAGGTGTTCTGGGTGTCGCCGATGTAGTTGAAGAGGCGCCCCTCGTCCCAGTCGTACGCGGTCCAGGCCCAGCCGCGGCCGGCCATGCCCGTCGCCTTCAGGTCCTCGCGCCAGGCCGCGACGGAGCCGAAGTCCCGCTCGACGAGCTGGCCGAACGGACCGTCGGGGTCCCCGCCGTCGCCGCCGAGATGCTCGAAGTAGATCTCGTGGTTCTTGATGCCGCCGATCGCAAAGGTGAGGTCGACCTTCAGCGCGCGGACATCGGAGTAGACCTGGTTCGCGGCCGAGAGATCGACGCCCTCGAGCTTGCCGAGGATCTCGTTCCGCTTCGCGACATAGCCCTGGTAGAGCTTGTAGTGCGCCTCGACTGACTCCCGCGAGATGCCGTCCAGCTCGTAGAGGCGCGGCTTCAGCTCGCGCGCGGTGATCTCCTCGAAGTTGAACGCAAGCGTCGACAAGGCGGGCTCTCCTCCCGGGAAGACGTCAGGGCCGGCGGCAGCATACCGCCGGCCCTGACGAGTGCTTCGTGCCCTAACGCTTGGTGACGACGAGGGTGCGGCTGTGGCTCCAGACGTAGCCGGTGCCCGCCTGGTTCGTCGTCATGAAGATCCGCAGGATGTGCCGGCCGCGCGGCAGGTCCATCTTGAACCGCCGGGCGCCGGAGCTTCCGATCCGGACCTTCTTCCGGTTCACCCACTGGCCGAGGCTCGAGCGCCGCTGGACGTAGACCCAGCGTCCCGCGAGCGAGCGGCCCGCCCTGGCCGAGGTCACGAACCACGGCGAGCGCCGGATGAACGTGATCCGCGGCCGGACCCCGACTCCGACCACCGCGCTCGCGCGCGATCCCCACCGAGCCTGGTACTCACTCAGGACCTGCGGGACGTCGGTGAAGTCGTAGGCGCCGGACGTTCCCGTCTTCAGGTCCGCCTGCTTGATGAACGAGGCCGATCCGAACGGCTTCTCCCAGATGGAGACGTCCTGGTTCGGCGCCCCGGACGAGATGAAGCCGGTGAGGCGGATTCCCGCCCCGTAGAACACGATCGGCGCCGAAAGCGCGATCGAGACAGACGGCGCCGGGCCCCTGACGACGATCGTGCCCCGCTCTGCGGGCTCGAGCGCGTCGCGGTACCGGTACGTCCCGGCGGTGTTGAACACGCGCTGGTAGGTCTGCCTCGGCCTGAGGACAGGCGAGGCGAAGTGGCCGTTGTCGGCGACGACCTGGTGGTTCACCGTGTCGTCGTTCCGCCAGCGGATCGTGTCACCGGTCTGGATCGTGCGTGTGACCGGACTGAATCCGTCGGGCTTGATCGCCACGACCCTCGTCACCGCCGCGAGTGCGACCGATGCCGAGGCGACGGCGAGGAGCGAGACGACGAGCAGAGCTTTCTTCATTGCTGAGAACCCCCTTCGTGAAGCGCATCCGCGCCGGAAACTTATGCCCGCATAGGCCGGAAAAATGCGCTTCCAAATCAACTTCTTACAGCTGAGCCTGAATTCCTTACAGTTCGCCCCCTCGTGCGCGCCCTCGTAACCGGAGGAACCGGCCGGGTCGGGTCGGCGATCGCCGCGCGGCTGGAGAAGGACGGCTGGGACGTCTTTGCCGCGGGCAAGGTTCACGGCGACCTCTCGGACGTCGAAGCCGCACGCGCCGTCGTGCGGACGGCGGCGGACGAGCTCGGCGGGCTCGACTTGCTCGTCCACGCCGCATCCGACGGGTTCACACCGAAGCCGGTCGAGGAGGTGACCGAGGAGGATTGGGATGCCGCGTTCGGCGCCACCGCCAAGGGCGGCTTCTTCGTCACGCAGGCGGCGGCGCCTCATCTGCGCGAGTCGGGCGGCGTCGTGATCATGATCGAGGACGTGATGGGGCTCGAGCCGTGGCCGTCGTTTGCCCCTCACAGCGCGGCGAAGGCGGCGCTCTCGATGCTCACGAAGGTGTTCGCGCGCGCGCTCGCACCCGAGGTCCGCGTCTGCGGGATCGCGCCCGGGCCGGTGGCGGTCGAGCCGGGGCAGGAGGAGCGGCGGGCCGCGGAGTCCCTGCTCGGGAGGACCGGGACCCCGGATGATGTCGCCGACGCGGTGGTGTACCTGGCAGGCGCCGGCTTCGTCACCGGCTCGACGCTGGTGGTCGACGGAGGCCGTCTCCTTCAATCCGCGCGCAGCGTCCCGACGTAGATAGGAGGATGAGTGCCTCAACTGCGGCTTTGGGGTTGCGCTTGCCGCCCGCGGCTTCACGCGCAACCATGTCCGTCTTGTCCTACTCGGACGTCAGCGACGGCGAACTGATCCGCATGGTCGGCTCCGGGGACCGGAGCGCCTTCGACGCCCTGTACCGCCGCTACGCGCGCCCGGTGTTCGGGCTCGCGCTTCGGCGGCTCGGCGACCGCGGCCGTGCGGAGGACGCCGTCCAGGAGACCTTCGCGTCCGTCTGGCGCGCGGCCGGGAGCTACAAGCCCGAGCGCGGGCCCGGCGCACCGTGGCTGTACGCGGTGGCGCGAAACGCGATCGTGGACAACGGACGCGCGAAGCGAGAGCCGCCGGTCGACGCGCCCGACGAGGTTGCGAACGACGAGACGCCGGCCGAGCGCGCCGAGTCCGGCTGGGTGGCGTGGCGCGTCCACCGGGCGTTGGCGGAGCTGCCGGAGAACGAGCGACAGGTGATCGAGCTCGCCTACTGGGGCGGCCGGTCGCAGAGCGAGATCGCCGACCTGCTCGGCATCCCCCTCGGCACCGTCAAGACGCGGACGCGCACGGGCCTCTCCCGGCTCGCCGCGGTCCTGGAGGACGTGCTGTGACGCCCCCGAACCTGGACGACCTCCTCGAGGGGGTCGAGGATCCCCGGGAGCGGGACCGGCTTCGCAGGATGCACGACCTCCTGGTCGCGACGGGCCCCCCGCCGGAACTCTCGCCGGTGCTGGCCGGCGCGCCGGCCGCGCCCGCCGCCGAGGACGAGGAGCCCGACACGTCCTGGATGCCGCCCCGCCGGCTCGGAGCCGTGGTGCTCGTCGGAGCAGGACTCCTGGGGGCTGCGTTCGGCGTCGGGTACATCGCGGGCGAGGGCGGCTCGGACAGCCGGCCCGCCGCCGCCCCTGCGGAGCAGCCGACGAACGTGATCGCGCTGCGCCCCTCCGACCAGAACAACACAGCCGGCGCGAGCATTCGACTCGGCCGCAAGCGCGCCGACGGCAACTGGCCCATGGTCGTCACCGTCCGAGGGCTCGACCACCTCGCCAAGGGCGACTACTACACGCTCGCGCTGACGCGGAAGGGCAAGCCGGTCGTGACCTGCGGGACCTTCAACGTCTCGACGACCGGCACGACCACGATCCGGATGATCGCCGCCTACGACCTGGCGAACTACGACGGCTGGGTGATCACGCAGTACGACAACGCGTCGCACAACGAACGCGTCGTCATGACCGAGACTTAGGGCGCGGTTCGGTTGTTCGCGACGAACGCGGCGTAGGTCACCGGCATCCTCTGCTCGAGGAACCGCTCGCACGCCTCGGCGTAACGGCGGATCTCGCGTTGGGCCGTCTCGGAGTTACGCAGCGAGAGGAAGTTCATGAGCGCCCGCGCATTGACGGTCCAGTAGAACTCGGTGTAGGCGCCAACCGGGAGCACCGACCGCGCCAGCTCCCGCGCGACGCCGAGCTCGACGAGCCGCTCGTACGCCGAGAACGCCGCCTCGTAGACAGCGCGCATCTCCTCGCGAGTCGTCTCGGCGACACCGGGCTCGACGGGCTCGAAGGAGTACGCCCCCGGCTTCCCGACCTGGCTGCGGACGTCGTCCGGCTCCGGGACGTAGAAGTCGTCCGTCGCCTTCGCGTACCGCATCGAGAACTCGTTGAACGAGCCGACTCGGTGCCGGAACCACTCGCGGGCGACGAAGATCGGCGCCCGGATGTGGAACCGGAACGAGTTGTGCTCGAAGGGTGTGCCGTGCCTCTCCCGCATCAGAAAGCGGATCAGGCCGCCGTCTGAATCGTCCATCTCCGTCTTGTGGCGCGCGAAGCTGACCCGCGCACCGTTGACGACGGAGAGGTCGTCGGCCATGGCGTCGTCCAGCCGGACGAAGCCGTGGTCGAGGACGGGAACCGATCCCTGAGCTATCACTTCGGGTGTGACGGCCACGCCGCTGAGTGTAGAGGGGGCGTATGTCGGCACCTCCGGCTGGTCGTATCCGTCGTGGAAGCCGGGCTTCTACCCGGCCGAGCTGAAGCCGGCCGAGTTCCTCGGCCACTATGCGCAGGCCTTTCCCACCGTCGAGCTCAACACCACCGGATACCGGTTGCCGGCGGAGGGCCAGTTCGAGCGCTGGGCCGAGCAGACGCCGGAAGGATTCCGCTTCGCGCCGAAGCTGAAGGCCTACGGGACGTCCGACTTCGCGACCTTCGAGGAGCGGGTCACTCGGCTCGGCACCCGCCTAGGCCCGGTCCGCGTGCTGGTCGGAACGAAGCGCGACGAGGGCCTGCTCGAGTTGCTGCTCGGCTCGCTCGATCCCTCCCTACAGCTCGCCTTCGACTTCCGGCACGAGTCCTGGGAAGGCGTGCAGCGCGAGCTGCCGCAGCATGCGGTCTGCGTCGACGACCTCGACGCGGCCGCCCCGTTCCGCTACCTCCGCTTCCGTGACCCGCCCTACTCGGAGACCGACCTCGCCGCCTCGGCCGAGCGCGTCGCGCCGCTGCTCGCGCAAGGCGTCGAGGTGTTCGCGTACTTCCGGCACGAGGACGAGCCGACGGCACCGGCGTACGCTCGCCGCTTCCTCGAGCTGCTCGCATCCTGACCCGTTTGCGATCGCCTATCCCGGGTACGCGGGACGCACCCCGCAACCAGGAGGAGCGACATGGCAGAACTCACGCAGATCGAGACGAAGATCGCCGAGGTGATCGGCCTCGCGCAGGCCGCGCAGGGCGCGACCGAGAAGGTGTCGAAGCTCGTCGAGGACGACGGGCTGAAGCAGACGCTCGAGCGCATGCAGAGAGAGGCGGCCGAGACGGAAGAGCGCACCACGAAAGTCGCCGAGAACCTCGACGGCAAGAAGACCGCGATCCTCGAGAAGGCGCGCGAGACGAAGCAGGAGGCGACCGAGATGATGTCGACCTACCTCGGCTCGGACGCCGACGGGCTCGACGGGCTCGAGTTCATGACGATGGCCGAGGCCGGCGAGGTCGGCCACTGGCAGATCCTCGGCACCATGAACCAGAAGGCGCGGAACCAGGAGCTTCAGCAGGTCATCGAGTGGGCGACGCCGATTCAGGAGCGCCATCTCGAGGAGGCGCTTCAGGGTTCGCTCAAGCTCGCCGCCGAGGAGAACCCGAACGAGCCCGCCTAGGGCTTCTGCGCCCTGACGACGAGGCGCGTCTCTCGTGAGAGGGGCGCGCCTTCGAAGTCGCCGAAGCATTCGATCTCGACGAAGCCGACGTCGGCGAGCAGCTTCGCGAGCTCCGTTGCGGAGTAGACGCGGAGCCGGAAGGTGACGCTCCGGCGCTCGCCGACCGCGAGGTAGGTGTGGTCGGTCTCGATCTCTCCGTGGAGGTAGTCGAACCGCCGCTGCTCTAGCAGTACGGCGTCGTCGACCAGCGGCTCCCAGCTGCGCTCCTGAAAGATCGCCATCAGGCGATCGCGGTGGAGGCACTCGACGACGACCGGCGCGCCGGGCCGGAGCACCCGGAGGAACTCTCCGAAGGCTTGCCTGTCGCCCTCCTCGCCGCGGTAGCCGATCGACGTGAACAGGCAGAGGACGGCGTCGAAGCTCCCGTCCTCGACGGGCAACTCGCGAAAGTCGGCCTGCACCCACTTCGGCCACTCGACCTCGCCGGTGATGCGTCTCGCCTCCGCCAGTTGGACCTCCGAGCGGTCGACGCCGACGACGTGGTAGCCGAGCTTCGCGAGCGGCAAGGCGTGCCGGCCGAACCCGGTCGGCGCGTCGAGGATGTCCGCCGGCGGCTCGACTCCGGCAAGCGACGCCGCCAACCGCGCCTCCTCGGCCGAGTCGCGCTCGCCGAGGTTCGCGGCGTAGGTCGTCAGGTAGATCTCGTCGAACATCGTGTCCCAGGTCTCGTCCGGAGTGATCTCGGGCATCAGCTCACCTTCTTTAGGAGCCCGAGAGCCTGCTGATTCCACGGGACGCGGTGGGTGACGCCGGCGGCGCGGGCGACCTCGTCGCGGTGCGCCAGGTACCAGTCGTAGGTCCGGATCAACGCCTCGGCGTTGGAGAGCCTCGGCTTCCAGCCGAGGACGTTCTCCGCCCTCGAGATGTCCACGAACGAGTCGCGGTGCGCGGTCTTGTAGTGCCACTCGACGAGCGGTGAGAGACGCGCGAGCTCGAGCCCGCGGAGGACGACCTCGGCGGCGCGAACCGGGATCGGGGTGATGCGGCTCTTCGAGCCGGCGTGGTCGATCAGAGCCTGGAGGTCTTCGCGGACGGTTCCGAACTCCTTTGCGCCGACGTTGAGCGTCTCCCAGGCCGCGGTGCGTTTGCTCGCCGAGAGCAGGATCGCGTCGACGAGATCCTCGACCGCGAGTAGCTGGTACCGGTTGGAGCCGTCGCCGAGCGTGTAGATCCGCCGGCCGTCTCGGATCCAGTCGAAGAGAATCTCGAAGACGCCGAGCCGCTCGGGCCCGATGAACGTCTTCGGGCGCAGGATTACGCAGTCCATTCCGCGGCGCATGAAGGCGCGGACGGCGTCCTCGGCCTCGATCTTCGACTCGCCGTAGTGACCCACGCCGTGGAGCGGGTCGTCCTCTTCGATCGGATGCTTGTCCGGCACGCCGTAGACGGCCGTGGACGAGACGAAGACGACGCGGCGCACGCCGGCCTCGGCGGCGGCAGAGAGCAGCGTCAGCGTGCCGCCGACGTTGACGGACTCGATCTCCGCCCGTGAGCCTCGGATCGGGAGCGCGGCCGCGGCGTGGACGAGGATCCGCGCACCCTGGACGAGCTCGCGCGCCGCCGACTCGTCCCGGATGTCGCCCCGAAGCTCGCGGACTTGACCCTCGAGCTGCGGGTCGGCGAGGCCGACGAGGTCGAGCGACCGAACCTCGTGGCCGTCGGCTAGCAGCCGCCGGGCCAGATGGAGGCCGAGAAATCCCGCCCCGCCGCTGATCGCCCAAACCATGGCCCGAGGCTAACGGACACGTCTCGGTGCCTCGCACCAGGACACGGCTGTTGCGCGAGCGATTATTCGTACTGGAGGGCTTGCAGGACGTTCAGGCGCGCGGCTCGCCGAGCCGGGAGGATCGCCGCGACCATGCCGACGATGACGGCGAGGATCGCGAAGATGATCAGCGACGTGAGCGGCACCTCGTAGCGAACGTCGTACTGCTCGAGCGCCTTGATCACGAGCGCGGCGAGAAACATCCCGAGGGGCAGTCCGATCGCGGCACCGATCAGGGCCGTGATCACGCTCTCCGAGCCGATCATCGTCCGCGCCTGCCAGCGCGTCATTCCCACCGCGCGCAGCATCCCGAGCTCGCGCGTCCGCTCGAAGACGGCCAGCGCGAGCGTGTTGATCATCCCGAAGATGCTGATGATCACCGACAGGGCGAGCAGGACGTAGAGCATCGTCAGGAACTGGTTGAACTCCTCGTCCTGCTCGGTGATCCACGCTTCGCGCGTCTGTGCCTTCGCGTCGGGGAAGGTGGCGAGCGCCTCGTCGATCGGCGCCTGCGCGGCGTCGGTCGGGCCGCCCGAGGCGTTGATGAACGTGAACTGGTTGCGCGGGCGATCGTGGAGCTCGTCGAACCTCTCCTTCGAGATGCTGACCGAGCCGAGCAGCTGGTAGAAGGGCGGCGGGTCATAGGTCGCCACGACCTCGAGCGTCGCGTCCCGGCCCGACCCCGACAGCAGGTCGAACCGGTCGCCGACCTGGAGGTTGTGATCCTCGGCGAAGTCGGCGTCGACGATCGCGCCGAATTGGCCCAGCTCACTGAGCACGGCGTCGGACCCGTCGGCCCAGTCGAAGTTGTAGACCTGGGCGATCTCGTCCGGCTCGATGCCGGTGACGTACTTGTCGGTGCCGGCGACCTTGCCGACTTCGGCGCGGACGCTCGTCGCCAGCTCGACCCCCTCGGCGTCGGCCGCGGCCTCGCCCGCGCCCGCGACGAACGGCGTGAACCCGTCCTGCGAGGTGACGACGAAGTCTGCGGCGATCTGCTCCTCGATCGCGCCGCGGTTCGATGCCTTCATGCTGTTCGAGAGCACCGCCACGAAGGTGACGAGAGCCAGGCCGATCATCAGGGCGGCGGCGGTCGCGGCCGTCCGACCGGGGTTCCGCAGCGTGTTGCGCCGCGCGAGGAAGCCGGAGACACCCGCCAGCTTTTCGCCCGGGACGCCCACCACTGCTGCGATCGGCCGGACGAGCTTGGACGAGATCATCGCCACGCCGACGAAGAGCAGAAGGACGCCGAAGGCGATCGAGATCAGACGCGACCCGATTCCCAGCTCGTCGGTGAACGCGCCGCGGCCGAGCAGCAGGAGCGCGACGGCGAGCACGAGCAACGCGATGTACGGCGTGAAGCGGGCGAAGCGGCCGCGCGGAAGCTCGGCGCCCTCGCGTACGGCGAGGATGGGCGAGACGCGGGTCGCGCGGATTGACGGCACGAGCGCGGCCAGCACAGTGACGACGATTCCGATCACGAACGCGAAGATCACGGTTCGCGGCGCGATCACCATGTCCGCGGTCGGCAGGTCGAGGTCGAGCGCCTCGAAGAGCGCGTCGAGCCCGTACGCGAGCCCCACGCCGAGGAAGAACCCGATGATCGACGCGACCAGGCCGATCACGAGCGCCTCGAGGAGCACGGCGCGGCGGATCTGCTTCCGCGACGCGCCGATCGTCCGGAGCGTCGCCAGCTCGCGCGTGCGTTGCGCGACCGTGATCGACATCGTGTTGAAGATGACGAAGGCACCAACGAAGAGCGCGACCGCGCCGAACGAGAGCAGGAAGTAGCGGATGAAGCTCGTGAACTCGCCGATCTCGCTCGACGCCTCCTCGGCCTCCTCGACGCCGGTCCGCACCTGAGCGGTGGGCGGCAGGATCGGCTTGATGTCCTCGACGAGCTGCTCGGGGGTGACGCCGTCCGCAGCCGCCACCGAGATCGCGTCGAACGATCCCTCACGGTCGAGGAGCCGCTGCGCGGTCGGGATCGTGAAGACGGCGAACGTCGCCGTGCCGAGCGAGCTCACGCTCCCGTACTGCGCGACGCCCGAGACACGGAAGCTCTGAACGGGCTTCAGCGTCGCGATCTTGACCGAGTCGCCCACGCCGTAGCCCTGGTCGTCCGCGGTCGTCGCGTCGATCACGACCTGGTCGGGCGCGGTCGGCCAGGCGCCTTCGACCAGCTTGAGCGGGTTGAACTGCGACTGCTCGGGGTCGATGCCGAACCCGAACGAGGGCGCACCTTGAGTGTTGATCGCCTTGCCGTCGGGCTTGAGGATCTTCGTGGCCGTCTCGTCCAGCACGCTGCCGGTCGCCGCGTCGACGCTGTCGAGCTCGCGGACCTCGTCGAGCAGGTTGGCCGGCACGGACGGCGCCTCCGCGGTGCTCCCCTCGAACGAGATGTCCGGAGCCTTGCCGCTGATCGCCGCATCGGTGTTCGCGTACGACTCGCTGAAGATCGCGTCGAACGCCTTGTCGATCGTGTCCGTCAGGACGAAGGTGCCGCTGACCATGGCGACCCCGAGCACCACTGCGAGCGCAGTCAACGAGGCGCGGAACTTCCGCCCCGCGAGCCCTCTGAGCGCGACCCGGATCACGTCAGGGTGACTTCGCGGATGGTGTCGAGGATCTCCTCCTCGCCCGCTCCGCCGAGATCCTTGACGATCTCGCCGTCGGCGAGGAAGAGGATCCGGTCGGCCGAGGCGGCAGCGCGCGCCTCGTGCGTCACCATCACCATCGTCTGGCCGTAGTTCTCGACCGACTCGTGCAGGAGGTCGAGGATCTGGCCGCCGGTCTTCGAGTCGAGGTTGCCGGTCGGCTCGTCGGCGAAGACCACGGTCGGCCTGGAGACGAGCGCACGCGCGATCGCGACCCGCTGCGTCTGGCCGCCGGAGAGCTCGGAGGGCCGGTGCGTGAGCCGGTCGCCGAGACCGACCCGCTTGACGAGATCCTGGAAGAACGGCTTGTCCGGCTTCTTGCCGGCGAGGGAGAGCGGGAGGAGGATGTTCTCCTCGGCCGTCAGCATCGGAAGCAGGTTGAAGAACTGGAAGATGAACCCGATGTGCTCGCGCCGGATTTTCGTGATCTCCTTGTCGTTCAGCTGCCCGAGCCGGGTGCCGGCGATCGTCACGTAACCCGTCGTCGGTCGATCCAGTGCGGCGAGGATGTGCATCAGGGTCGACTTGCCGGAGCCCGACGGCCCCATGACCGCGGTCAGCTTGCCCTGCTCGACGTCCAGCGAGACGCCGCGAAGCGCGTCCACGGCGGCGTCGCCCTCGCCGTAGCGCCGTTGGATGTCGTGCGCTGTGACGACAGCGCCGTCACGCGCTCCGTTCTGCGAAGCCTCCAAGCCCATCCTCCAAATGTGAAAAGTTAGTGTCTACTAGCCGACGTTCAAGCTAGTGAAATCCGTTCGGCCCGTCAAGCCGAGGACGTTACGCGACGAGCAGATCGCCGGCACGCAGGCCGCGCCGCGCCGACTCGCCTGCGGGCAGCTCGAGTACGGCCTTCGCGCCCTTGCGGCCCGCGGTGCGCCAAGGCGCCACGTCGCCCGCAATGCCCACGACGCGCCAGTCTCGGTCGAGGAAGACCGCGTCGATCGGAAACCGCATGAAGAAGGTGTGGATCGCTGAGGCCGGGCGAAGCAGGAGACCTTCGCCCGGCCTCAGCTCACTGCGTCCGAGGAGACCCTTCATGCGGGAGAACGGTGACGCTGCCACGACACACCGGTCGCAGACGACATCGCCGTTCTCCCGCTTCAGGGTCAGTTCACGCATGCACTTTGGCCTTGCCCGGCTCTAGAACCCGGCGTGGATGTGGTCGTCGTGGTTGCCCATCGGGAACGACGGGCCGCCGAGGCCCAGCAGGGAGATCAGCTGGTTGGGCCTGAGCTCAGCCGGCAGCAAGAGCATGTTGCGGACAGCCATCTCCGTCAGGCCGCCGGGCTCCTGGTTGCCGATGATGCTCTTGCCCTCGAGCGCGGCGATGTCCACTGCCTGCCCATATGTGTGCGCCGAGACGACGCCTGGGCGGGAGTAGACCCCGTGCCCGCTCGTCAGGCTCGACACGGTGACCTGGCCGTGCGCCTCCGCGAGGTAGCGGATCAGGACGATCACGCGGACGTCGGTCTTGCCCGAACGGACGTCTTCGCGCCCACCCGGATAGATCGACACGCGCATGTCGTTCAGCAGCCGCTTCGCGAGCAGCGGGCGCGCCCACCGGAGCCCGCGGACGAGTGCCTTCAGGCCGACCGCGCGGTGGTAGTGGGCGAGTGCGACCGTCCGGTCGGCGAAGGCCGTGCGGCCCTCGAGCGCCAGGGCGGCGTTCCACTCGTCCTTGCGCGCGCCGAGCCGCGAGAGGTTCTTCGCCAGCCGGTTCAGGCCCCGCTTCGTCGCGGGCACGGACCCACGCTCACCGCGAGCCCTGAGGACGCCGAGCACGAGCGACCAGTGGACCTTGTGCCGGGCCGACGCGTAGCGAAGGTTCCGGGCAAATGGCTTCGTGAGCCGCTTCGAGGGCGGAGTGGGATCGGGCAGCGCCCGGTGGAGCCAGATCGTCGCCGCCATGCCGGGCAGCTCGACCTCGGGATCGGGGTGGACTTCGTGCTTGTGCGTCCGGTCGGCCGACTGCGCCTCGATCACGGCGGGAGCCGGATCTCGCCGGGCCACGCGCTTCACGCGGTTCCGGACCGCATTTCCGAGAGACGGCGCGTGCGAGCGCGACTGACCCTGTTCTGCGTGCGAGACGCTCGAGGCCACGTTGCCGGCGGCCTCCGCGATCGCGGCAGTGGTGCTCGGCGACGCGCTCTCGGGCGACGCGGTCTCAGGAGCTGCTTCGGGTGCAGTCTCTGGCGCAGCCTCCGCGGCCGGGGCTGCCGGTGTCTCCACGGCGGCCTCACCGACAGCCTGCTCGGCGCCCTCGGCGGCCTCGACCTGCTCCGCGCATCCGTCGGTCGAGTCCTCCGCATCCCAGTCGCTCTGGCGCGAGCTCCTGCACTCGGCGTCCTGCACCGACGCATCCGGCGCCGACGCGGCCGAGTGCTGGTTCTCGACGGCCTGCACGAGCAGATCGCCCGCGCCCGCCGAGAAGGCGGCACCCGCGAAGAACAGCGTCGCGAACGACAGGCTCACGGCTGCGCGGCGCAGGCCGGACCGGCGCTTGCGCGGCTGGAGGGCCCGTGTCCGTGCGCGTCCCGGTCGCAGTACCGCCAGGGAAAAGGCGGCCAGCGAGAGCAGGACGAGGCGGATGGTCAGGTTCGAAAGGCGGTGTTTCCGTAGTGACATGTGCCTTGCTCCCATCTCTCGTTGAGCGCCGAGGCCACATCGGCGCGGATTCCTTTGTCGTTTGCGGGGACTGGATTCATCCTGTCCCCGCCAACTCGGATCCCGCGGCCGCATACGGAATGTGAGCCACTCATCGGGGAGCGATAGACGCGGCCACTCCCCCGAATAGGGGAACGCTTCTCGGCAATCACTTGGCTGAGGGATAGGCGCGGCGTTCTCTACGCACGATGACTGCGCCAACTGAGCCATCGGCGGCGCGGCCACGCCAAGGCACGAACGAGAGGTAGTTCGGCGTGAGCGATATGCGCGTTGTCCAACAACTGAGTGGCTCGAGGAAAGCAGGAACGAATTTCCTCTCCTCCGTCGATGTGCTGTCGTCGGCGGCACCCCTTTGCCGCCCGAGAACGAGAAGGGAGGTGAAGCAAGTGCAGAAGCTTTTCGCCGCGCTGCAGTCGCGCGAGGAAGGGCAGACCATGGCCGAGTATGGCGTCGTTTTGGCCGTAATTACGATCGCTGTTTTCGGTGCTCTGACCCTCCTGTCCGGGAACATCGAGGGTGCCGTTACCCGGGTCGCCCAGTACATCACCTAGAACCGAAAGTTCGGCATGGCGGGCGGGCTCTTCGCCGCCCGAAGAGCCCGCCTTCCTCTTGTTTCGACCGCACGTCCACCGCACCGAGTCACTAGACGTAGGGAATTCGCCGCTAATGAATCACCGCCGCAAGAGAACTCAACTTCGAGCGCAGAACGGCCAGACGATGACGGAATTCGCTCTCGTCTTGCCGCTGCTCGCCCTGCTGCTTTTCGGCGTGATCCAGTTCGGTATCGCTTTCAACAACTACATCACGTTGACGGACGCTGTCAGAGCCGGCGCACGCAAGGGTGCTGTCGCGCGGCATCTTTCAGACCCCGAAGGAAGTGTCGACACAGCGGTGCGTGCGGCGGCGACTGACCTGAAGTCCTCCGACCTCCTGGTGGATGTCGAGTCCACGTGGGAGCCGGGCGAAGACGTCAGCGTCAGCGCCTCCTATCCCTACTCGATCAGCCTCCTCGGCGTCGTCGTGAAGTCGGGCCGGATGACGAGCGAGACAACGGAGCGAGTGAATTGACGAGCTTGACCTCACATTCAAAGTCGGAGCGTGGCCAGTCGCTGGTGATCGTGCTCCTCTTCATGACGGCACTGATCGGGATGGCCGCAGCCGTGCTCGACGTCGGGTCGTGGTACCGCGCCGACCGGAAGCTGCAGGCGAACGCGGACGCCTCGGCCCTGGCCGGCGCCCATGAGCTTCCGGAGAGCGCGCCGGCCGCACAGGCGGCAGCGCTCGCGTGGGCCGATAAGAACGACGGCGGCGTCAAGGCAGCGAACATCAAGTTCCGCTCGACCGTCATCGCGAACGACACGATCGAGGTCACCGCCGACCGTCCCGCGCCGGGCTTTTTCGCCAAGCTCTTCGGGTTCGACTCCGTGGAGGTGCGCGCCAAGGCCGCCGCCCGAGCTGGAGTGATGAACCGTGCGCGCTGGGCGGCCCCGGTCGCGGTCGACTGGCGCCACGAGAAGCTCCAGTGCAAGCCTCAACCGTGCTGGGGAGACTCGACGGAGCTCGACTTCGAGAAGGTCGGTCCGGGCGCTTTCCGCCTGATGAACATCGACGGTTCGCACGGCGGTACCGGGCCTTCAACACTCGGCTCCTGGATCGAAGACGGGCTCGACGCGTGGATGGACAACAACCGGTGGTACTACTCGGACCCCGGCATGAAGCCGAATTCGTCGCACGTAAAGGGCGCCCTCGATCTTCGCGACGAAACCGAGTTGCTTTTCCCGGTCTACAACGCGGTCCGGGCACAGGGAGCCGGGTTCGAGTACTACGTCATCGGCTGGGCCGTGTTCCACGTGACCGGCTACACGATCCACGGCTCCAAGGACTCGAGGATCCACGGCTACTTCGTCGACATGGTGTGGACGGGGGTCGGGAGCACCTCAGCAGGATCACCGCATTTCGGCGCTCGCACGGTCGAGCTCATCGAATAGCCACCAGAGAAGGAGAGAGAACGCCGCCATGTCCTACAGGCTTCGAAACATCGGAATCGCAGTGGTGCTAGCCGTCCTGGCGGCTCTGCTGACGATTTTCTACGTCACCAACTACAAGAAGAGTGTCCAGCAAGGCGAGGACCTCGTTCCTGTCTGGGTCGCCGCACGCGATGTCGCTGTTGGCACGTCCGGCGCCGAGGTGGGCGACCGACGCCTCCTGCGCGCCGTCGAGGTGGCCAAGCGCAACGTCGTACCGGGCGCGATCTCCGAGCCCGAGCAGATCGAGACGCTCGTCGCCACCGAGAGGATCTACGAGGGAGAGCAGGTCACGCTCAACCGCTTCCGGCCGCTCGGCGAACAGGGGATCAAGGCCCAGCTCAAGGGCCGCCTCCGAGCGTTCGAGCTGGCGGGCAGCGAGCACCAGCTGCTGCTGGGCACGCTCGAGGAGGGCGATCACGTCGACTTCGTCGGCTCGCTCGAGATCGGAAACGGCGTCACCCTGACGAAGGTCGTCCTTCGCGACCTGCTCGTCCTGAAGGCGCCCAACTCCGGTGCGGTCGAAAGCAAGCTCGGCGCGAAGCCGGACGAGGGCTACTCGACGATCCTCCAGCTGACCGACGCGCAGGCGCAAAAACTCTTCCATGTCGCCACCCACGGCGACTGGGCACTCCAGCTCCGCCCCGTCACCGATTCGGCCGACAGCCGAAACACCGTCGACGGGTCGGCTTCCGTCATGGGTCTCGCGAGGTCAGGGAGGAGTCGGTAATGGCAGACATGGCATTCCGCGAAGGCACGCGGATCTACATCACCGGTAGCTGTGAAGGGCTGAACGAGGTCACGGAGGCGCTCGAGCGCCACCCCGAGATCGAGCTCGTCGGCCGCAGTGCAACGGTGCGTGAGGGAGCCGGCGCACTCGCCGGCGGCCACCTCCAGGCCGTGCTGCACGCAACGCGGTCGCCGGAGCTGCCCGGGGACGACCTCGCGGCGATCCGCGAGTACACGCGGGCACCGATCGTCTTGCTCGCCTCCGGCGAGGCGTCGCAGCTCCTCGACGCCGCACTCGAAGCGGACGTCGCCGACGTGCTCTTGCTTCCGCAGCTCCCCGAGAACGTCGTCTTCGCCATCCGCAAGGCGAGCCACACCGCGCGCACGGCCACGGCCGGCGCCGACGGACGCGTACTGACCGTGTTCTCGCCCAAGGGCGGGACGGGCAAGACCGTCATGTCCACCAACCTCGCCTCGGCGTTCGCGAAGCACGGCGGAAAGAAGACGCTGCTCCTCGACCTGGACCTCCAGTTCGGCGACGCGGCGATCATGCTCGGCATCGAGCCCGACAAGACGATCTACGACCTGGTCGTCGCGCCGGGCGAGCTCGACCCGGAGAAGCTCGCGGGGTACACGACCCGGCACGCGTCCGGC
>DASZEE010000002.1:0-4706 GCA_035941215.1 Gaiellaceae bacterium | reverse complement strand
GCCGAGCGCGGGGTGCAGGTGCTGTGCGTCGGTAAGCGCCGGCGCGACGACGCGCATACCGTGCTCGCCTCCGGCGGCATCAACGCTGCGCTGTCGACGATGGACCCCGAGGACAGCTGGGAACAGCACGCGGCCGACACGCTCCGCGAGTCCTACTGGCTCGCCGACCCGCGGGCGGTGGAGCTCCTCTGCCGTGGGGCGCCGGATGCGATCGAGGATCTCGTGCGCTATGGCGCGCAGTTCGCCCGCGAGAACGACGGCCGGCTGACGCAGCGGTACTTCGGGGCGCACCGTTGGCGACGTACCTGCTTCGCAGGCGACTACACCGGCCGCGAGATCCAGCGGACGCTCGTACGCCGAGCCTCGGAGATGGGCGTCGCGATGCGCGATGACGTCTACGTCACCCGGCTGCTCGTGCACGAAGGCCGAGTATTCGGCGCCTACGGCTTCGACGTCGAGGACGGGAGCCGCTGGGTGATCATTGCCGACGCGGTCGTCCTCGCCGCCGGCGGCCACACGCGCATCTGGCGCCGCTCCTCCTCGCGGCGTGATGAGAACACCGGCGACGCGATGCGCCTGGCCGCCGAGGCGGGCTGCCGGTTGCGCGACATGGAGTTCGTCCAGTTCCACCCGACCGGGATGGTCTTCCCCGAGCAGTCGGCAGGCACGCTGGTCACCGAAGCCGTTCGCGGCGAGGGCGGCGTCCTGCGTAACGTGGCGCGCGAGCGCTTCATGGAGCGCTACGACCCGGAGCGGCTCGAACTCTCCACCCGCGACCGCGTCGCCCTGGCCATCTACACCGAGATCGCCGAGGGCCGCGGAACCGAGCACGGCGGCGTGCTGCTCGACATCTCTCACCTCGACCGCAACCTGGTGCTGCGCCGATTGCCGCGCATGTACCGCCAGTTCCTCGACCTGGCCATGCTCGACATCACGAGCACGCCGATGGAGGTCGCCCCGACCGCGCACTACTCGATGGGCGGCGTCTGGGTCGACGCCGAGACCCACGCCACCGACGTCGAAGGGCTCTATGCGGTCGGCGAGTGCGCGAGCGGAGTGCACGGCGCCAACCGCCTCGGCGGTAACTCGCTGGCTGAAGCCGTCGTCTTCGGCCGGATCGTCGGCGCCGAGGCAGCGCGCTGGTCGGCGCAGCTCGACGTGCAGGCCCGCGACCATGCCGCGATCGCCGCCGCCCGCGAGGAGGTCGACGAGTTGCTCGCTCGCCGCGGCGAGGAGTTCGCGCGCCCGCTGCAGCGGGCGGTGCGCGACCTCATGTCTGAGTGCGCCGGCGTGGTGCGCTCCGAGGACGGCCTCCGCGACGGACTGGCGCGCCTCGACGAGGTCGCGGCGCGCGCGCGCGACCTGGAGGTGCGGCCCGACATCGCCGGCTACGACGACCTCGCCCATGCGCTCGACTTGCAGGGCTCGCTACTTGCCGCGCGGGCCACGTTCGAGTGCGCACGCGAGCGTCGCGAGACGCGCGGCGCACACAACCGTGTGGACTTCCCCGAGCAAGATCCCAGCCTGCAGGTGAACCTCGTCTGGGCCGCCGACGGAACCATCGCCGGCGAGCCAATCCCGCAGCCCTCGGCGGCGGTCGCCGCGCTCGCCGGCGAGCCGGATCTCGACATTCGAGCCCGCTTGCTCGAGTAGCCGCGCATGCGGCTACTGCGCCGGATTCGCCGCCAGTCAGAACTCGAACGGAGCCCCACCCTCGAGCCGAAGCGGGTTCTAGCTGTCGCTCGTCGAAGACGGGTCGCGCACGACCAGCACTGACGAGTGGGCTTGATGAGCAACGCGCTCGGATACCGAGCCGAGCGCCTTCAGCCCGTGGAGGCCGCGGCTGCCGACGACGAGCAGATCGGCGTCCGCCGCCGCGGCCACGAGCGCGTCGACCGGTTCATCGGACGACTCCTCGCGCCGGCGATCGATGATCAGTTCGACCAGTCGCCCGTCAACTGCCTTACCGCCGTGGGCGACGACCGGCCACAGCTCGGCGTCGAAGCGCTCGGACAGTTGACCTGCCACGGCGTACGCAGCGGCCGACTCAGGCGACCCGTCGACCCCGACTACGACCTTGTTCGGGAATTCATCGCTGTTGCTCCCTTTCCGGGCGACCAGCACCGAAGAGGGAGCGTTGTGGATGATCTCGGTCGCCGTCGAGCCGATGACGAAGCCGGCCAGCCGGCCGAGCCCGTGCGAGCCGACGACGAGCAGCGTGTCCTGCTCCCGTTCGACCTCGGAGATGAGCGCGGTGGCGGCGCGGCCGCGCACGATCTTGCCCGTTGGCGAAGCCGTCGCGACGTCGTTGCGGGCGCGTCGGAGCGACCCCGTGGCGGCCTCACGCTGGAGGTCTTCGTCCATGTAGACGGGGACGTGGGTGCCGGTTCCGCCGATCGCCGGGGCGACGTCGTAGACCGCGAGCAGCGTCAGTTCGCCGTCGACGAGAATCGCCGCCTGGCGGGCCGCCTCGCGGCTCTCTTCAGACCCGTCGATACCGACCAAGACGCGACTGAACACAGAGCGTCGCTGGGCGTTCGTCGTTTCGGTGCCGGCGTTCATGGGTTAGCTCCATTCCTTCGATGAACCTCAAGGCTCGCCGTTCCCGGTCTCGGCGGCCATCGGTACGCCGCCCCATCTCCAGCAGGTGTCGGCCCCATTGCTCCCGGCTGAGCCCGGAGACCAACAGAGCCATGTCCGCCGGCTCGAGCGCTGCTCGCGCCCCGTTCAGTCTCGGTAGGAGAGCATCCGCCCCCAGGTGTCCTGGGTGCCCCAGATGCCGGCGCGCAGTCCCTCGAGCTGGACGATCTGGCTGTGGTCGACGAACAGGTTGACGTCGATGCCGTAGTTCTTGATGTACCAGGAGAAGACGTCTGGCTCGGCGGCCTCGAACATCACCTGCTCGAGCCCGAGTTCCGCAACGATTCGGGCGACGGCGTCGGTGCGCCACTCGCGCACCTGCTCGGTGATCCCTTCCGATTCGATCATGATCATGTGGGCGCCGGCGTCGAGATGGCGCTTGGCGAGCTCGATCGCGTAGCCGACGTCGCGCGTTCCCTCCGCCTCGAGCGCCTCGACGCTGGAGGTGCCGCCGGCCCCGAACTGAATCCCGACCTCGGGCTTCGGCTTCAGCCCCGCCTCGCGCACGGTCTTGGTCAGGCGGACGAGATCCTCGACGGGCAACGTGACGAAGCCGCTCGAGATCTCGACGATGTCGAAGCCGAGCTCGCGGCACTCCTCGAGGTATTGCTGAACTGCGTCGCCGCGCTGGGTGAGCACGTATTCGAGGAAGCCGCCGGTCGAGACCTCGACCGCGTGCTCGTGGCAGACGTCGTTGAGGGCGCGGACCGCCTCGCGCGGCATCAGCGCGAACGAGCCCCCGGCGTACTTGAGCGTGTCGACGTAGCCGCCCATCGTCTCGAGCAGGTCCTCGAGGTAGCGGCGTCCGACCGGGGTGTAGTAGGGGCCGCGGATCTCGGTCACGCCGCGGCTGCGCGGCTTCGGTGGGCGTTCGTTAAGGCGCAGAAAGGCAAATGCGCGTTCCTGCGCGAGTCGCGTCTCGGTGCTCGTCATCGAACTGCTCCTTTCGTCGTCTCGCGCGCGCCGGTGCGCTCGAGGATCGCGGTCAGGTCGCGCGTCTGAAGCTCGTCGAGCGCCCAGACGGTCTCGATTAGCTCGGCTCCCAGCTCGGGCTCGACGGCCCCGGCCGCGAGCCGCTCGAACTTCTGCCGCGCGCGGTCCCAGCTCATCGGGCGCGTGAGGAAGCCGTGGTAGTCGCTCTTCTCGGCTGCGAGCGTGACCCCACCGGCGAGGCGGAGGCGCAAGCGGCAGGCGTGCTCGGCCGGGAAACGTGCGGTGAGGTCGGCGGCCGGCCGAACCTCAACGCGCCGCAGCAGGTCCTGCACGTCCGCTCGGAGGATCCGCTCGGGCGCGAACTGCGCGGGCATCACCTGCCCGTCGAGGAGCGCCACTGCGAGCAGGTACGGCAGCGAGTGGTCGGCCTGCTCCTTGGTCTCGATCTCCTTCTTGCCGCCTTCCTCGCCGCCGCCGATGATGTCGTAGGCGACCTGGAAGGTCTCGAGCTGGATCCGCTCCACCGCTTTCGGGTCGATCGCATGCTCGTCGCGGAGCTCGAGCAGGGCCTCGAGCGCCGACTGGGAGTGGATCTCGGCGTTGTAGCGCTTGAGGAAGGTCTGCCGCACGCGCTCGAGGTCCTCCTCTTCCCATCGGATCTCGAACGGACCAGCGATCGAGTCCATGAACCCCTTGTTCCCTTCGAACACCTCCGGCGGGCCGCTCACGCCGCGCGCGGCGAGGAAGACTGCCTCGACGGCGCCGAAGGCGGTGAACGGGTAGGCGAGCCCCTTCCATTGCGACAGCTCGCCGGTGCGCGTCACGCGCAGCGCGTTCAGGGCTGTGCCGGCGATCGCGAGCGCGTTCGCCGTCTCCGGCTCGCCGAGCCGAAGCGCCTTAGCGGCACCGGCCGCGGCGGCGTAGGAGCCCTGCGTCGTGTGGTCGAACCCCTTCGCCCGCACGGGCGCCTCGTCCGAGAGCCGGCACTGCACCTGGTAGGCGACGGCGAGTGCGGTCAAGAGTTCCCGGCCGGAGGCGTCCGCGTACTCGGCCGCCGCGAGCACGGGGGCGAGATTGTCGCTCGGATGACAGGTCTCTCCGGGCGCGAAGTAGGAGTCGTTGAAGTCGAGATA
>DASZEE010000001.1:0-6237 GCA_035941215.1 Gaiellaceae bacterium | reverse complement strand
GCCCTCCACTACGGCGGTCACCCGTGCGCGATGGACGAGGTCCTCGCTCTTGCGGCGAGCGGTGGCTTTGCGGTCGTGGAAGACGCCGCCCACGCACCGGGCGCGACCCTCGACGGCCGTCGCTGCGGGTCGATGGGAGCGATCGGCTGTTTCAGCTTCTTCTCGAACAAGAACTTGCCTGTCGGTGAAGGCGGGATGCTCGTCACGAACGACGACGACCTCTCCGAGCGCCTCCGGCTGCTGCGGTCGCACGGGATGACGACGCTGACATGGGACCGGCATCGCGGACACGCGCACTCCTACGATGTCGTTGCCCACGGCTTCAACTACAGGCTGGACGAGATCCGGGCTGCGATGGCTCTCGTGCAGCTCCGCCGCCTCGCGGACGCGAACGCGGAGCGGGCGCGCGTCGTTGAGCGCTACCGCGCGCTTCTCGACGACGTCGAGGGAATCTCTCTTCCGTTCCGCCGGCAGCCCGAGGGCGCTTCGTCCTCCCACCACCTAGCCGTCGCTCTGCTCCCGCCGGACGTCGATCGGGGCGAAGTGCGCGAGGCGCTGGCGGCGCGGCGGATCCAGACGAGCGTCCACTACCCGCCGATCCACTCGTTCACGGCCTTCCGCGAGCTCTCGCCCCGGCCGCTGCCTCGCACCGATGCGCTCGCCGAGCGGATCCTGACCCTGCCGCTCTATCCACACCTGACGGACGAGCAGGTCGAGCTGGTCGCCGAGGCACTGCTGGCCGCCGTTCGTGCTTCCCGTCCCAGCGCCCGGGCGACAGGCTGAGCGTGCGCGTCCTCGTCACCGGCGCTGCCGGTTACGTCGGCTCGGTGCTCGTGGACGTGCTTCTGCGAGCCGGCCACGAGGTGAGGGGGGTGGACGCGCTCGCGCACGGGCCTGCCCCGTCGCTGCTGCTCGCCTGGGGCGAGGACGACTTCGAGTTCGTGCACGCTGATGTCGCCGACGCCGACGCGATGGGAAAAGCGGTCGAGGGGGTCGACGCGGTCGTCCACCTGGCGGCGATCGTCGGCGATCCGGCCTGCGCCCGCGAGCCCGAGCTCGCGCGCGCGATCAACGTCGGCGCCACGCGGGAGCTCGTCCGTGCGGCGAGAGACCGGGGCGTCGGTCGGTTCGTGTTCGCGTCGACCTGCAGCAACTACGGGAAGCTCGACGATCCGAACGCCTTCGCGACCGAGGACTGGCCGCTGCGCCCGGTCTCGCTCTACGCAGAGACGAAGGTCGCGGCGGAGCTCGACGTGTTGGAGCAATCCGCCGACGGCTTCGACACCTGCTGTCTCCGGTTCGCCACGGTCTATGGCGTTTCACCGCGGATGCGCTTCGACCTGACCGTCAACGAGTTCACGCGCGACGTCCTGCTGGCGGGGGACCTCGTCGTCTACGGCGAGCAGTTCTGGCGGCCCTACGTCCATGTGCGGGATGCGGCCGCTGCGGTGCTGGCCGTCTTGGAAGCACCGAAGGAGCAGGTCGCCGGCCAGGTCTACAACGTCGGAGCGAACGAGGAGAACTACCGTAAGCTCGACCTCGTCGAGCTCCTTCGCGAGCGCATTCCCACAGCGGAGATCCAGTTCGTCAAGAAGGACGAGGATCCACGCGACTACCGCGTCTCCTTCGACCGGATCGCCGAGCGCCTCGGCTTCCGCGCCGGCCGCACGGTCGCTGAAGGGATCGACGAGGTGATCGCACTCCTGCGAAGCGGCCTGCTCGACGACCCGTACGCCGGCGTGTACCGGAATTAGGAGGGTTTGGCGGAATAGCGCTCGTTGCCAGGGTGCGAGCAGCGCGGCCTGGCGGCACAGCCGGTATTTCGCCAAACCCTCCTCGAGGAGGGTTACGCGGAAACGGGCTCGCGGGCCAGGATCAGCTCCGCGATCTGCATCGCGTTCAGTGCCGCGCCCTTCCGAAGGTTGTCGTTGACTGCCCAGAGGGCGAGCTCGTTCGCGTTAGCCCCCTGGCGAAGCCGTCCCACGAGAACCTCGTCCCGCCCGGCAGCCGAGCCGGGGGTGACGAAGTCTTCGATCCCGACGTGGGGCGCGGAGCCGAGGATCGAGCCCGCCCGATCGGGCGAGAGCCGCTCCTCCGTCTCCACCCAGATCGCCTGGCCGTGGCCGACGAGCACCGGGATGCGGATGCAGGCCGCCTGGATCGGCAGGTCCGGCAGACCGAGGATCTTGCGGGTCTCCTCGCGGAGCTTCGACTCCTCGTCGAACTCGTCGCCCACGAAGTCCCAGTCCATCGCCAGATCGGCCTGCATCGGCTCGACGGCCCGCAGGCGCTCGACGCCGGGGTCACCCGCGCCCGACATCGACTGGTAGGTCGCGAGGCGAACCCGCCGCAGCCCCGCCGCGTCGTGCAAGGGCTTGAGGACGCAGGACAGCTGGATCGCCGAGCAGTTCGGGTTCGCGACGATCCGCCCGCCGTCGATCGCGTCGTCGTTCACGCCGGCGACCACGAGCGGGATGCCCTCGGCGAGCCGGAACGCGTCCGACTTGTCGATGCAGGTCGTGCCGGCCTCGGCAGTCGGCGGAACGAGCTCGGAGCTCGGGCCGGTTCCGACGGAGAAGAAGCAGAGGTCGAGGTCGTCGCCCGCGAGCCGCTCCGCCGTCGCCTCCTCGACGCGCAGTGAGCCACCGCCGTACCGCACGTCCGAGCCCGCCGACCGGGAAGACGCGTACGCGCGGATGTCGGAGAACCCGCGCTCGGCGAGCAGCTCGAGCGCGACGGTCCCGACGACGCCCGTGGCGCCGACGACGCCGATGCGGGCGTCAGTCGTGGGCACGGACGGCCTCCTCGGCGTCCAGCTCGAACGCACTGTGCAGCGCGCGCACCGCGTCCTCGACGCGTTCGCGGTCGATGAAGCAGGCGATCTTGATCGGCGAGGTGTTCACGATCTCAGGCTCGATCCCGAGTTCCCCGAGCGTCGAGAACGTCCTGCCGGCGACGCCGGGGTGCGTCTTCATCCCTGCTCCGATGACGCTGACCTGGCCGAGGTCGCTGCGCGAAGACCACGAGACGCCGAGCCGGTCGAGCACCGCGGCGGTGTCTGCCGCGTCGGAGATGGGCCCGGAGAAGACGATCTCCGCGCCGGTCTGGAGGATGGTGTCTACGCTGAGCCCGGCCTCGGAGAGCGCCCCGAACAGCCGTGAGGGCGCGGCGCCGTCGACGCGATACACCGCTTCCTCCAGCGAATGCGTGACGCCGGAGATGATCGCCTTCTCGAGCATCCGTTCGTCCTCCTCCCGGATCCAGGTGCCTTCCGCCTCGCTGAAGCTGGAGCGGACGTGAAGCTTGACGCCGTGGTTTCGCGCGAGCTCGACCGAGCGTAGCTGGAGCACCTTCGCGCCCGACGCGGCCATCTCCAGCATCTCCTCATAGCTGACCGCATGGAGCTTGCGTGCGTTCGGGACGAGCCGCGGGTCGGCTGTGAAGACACCCTCGACGTCCGTGTACATCTCGCAGGCATCCGCGCCGAGCGCCCCCGCGAGCGCGACGGCGGTGAGGTTCGACCCCCCGCGGCCCAGCGTCGTCACGTCGTGCGCGGTCGAGACACCCTGGAATCCCGCGACGAGAACGATGCGGTCTGCGTCGAGCGCCTCGTGGATCCGCCGTGCACGAACGTCGACGATCTTGGCCCGGCCGTGCACCGTGTCGGTGACGATCCCCGCTTGCGAGCCCGTAAACGAAATCGCCTCGTGGCCGAGGTCGTGGATCGCCATCGCCGCGAGCGCGCACGAGACGCGCTCTCCGACCGAGATCAGCATGTCCACCTCGCGCGGCACCGGCGTAGGGGAGACCTCGTGCGCGAGGCGCAGCAGCTCGTTCGTCGTGTCGCCCATCGCGGAGAGGACTGCGACGACGCGGTTCCCGGCCTCGCGCGCGGCGACCAGGCGCTGCGCGACCGCCCTGATGCGCGCGGTGTCCGCGACCGAGGTGCCGCCGAACTTCATGACGACGGTGCCCGACGGCCCCGGCGCCTCGCCGGCAAGGGCTGGCACCCCCTCGTACTGGGTCGTCGCCACTAGACCTCCCGCCGGCCCGAGAGCGCCCGGCCGAGGGTCACCTCGTCCGCGTACTCGAGGTCGCCCCCGACGGGGAGCCCGCTCGCGAGGCGCGTGACCCGCACGCGGCCGCGCAGCCGGTCGGCGATGAAGGACGCCGTCGCCTCCCCGGTCGTGTTCGGGTTCGTCGCCAGCACCACCTCGACGACCCCGTCGGAGTCCACGCGCCGGAAGAGCTCGTCCATCCGCAGATCCTCGGGGTCGACGCCGTCGAGCGGGGACAGCGCACCGCCGAGGACGTGGTAGAGGCCGCGGTACTCGTGTGTCCGCTCGAGGGACATGACGTCCGCGGGCTGCTCCACCACGCAGATCACTGCGCGGTCACGTCGGGCGTCGCGGCAGATCTCACAGATCTCGTCCTCCGTCCAGTTTCCGCACTCGTCGCAGAACCGGACTCGCTCCTTCGCCTCCTGGAGCGCGCCGGCGAGCGCGAGCGCCTCGTCCGTCGGCGTCCGGAGGAGGTGGAAGGCGAGCCGGTGCGCGGTTCGGGCGCCCACCCCCGGAAGCCGCGTCAGCTGCGCGACGAGATTCTCGATCGCCGGGCTGAGCACGGGGCCATTGTGCCTGTCCGGATCGGATCCGCCAGGCGGCCTTAGCCGTTTGCGGGCCGCACAAGCGGGGTATTCTCCGCCGTAACTGGGAGGCCAGACGCCGTCATGGCCAGCCACGAGAAACCTCGGTCCCACGACGACGCCGCTCGGGCGCTCGTCTACGTCCCCTGCCCCGCCTGCGGGCGCGCGGTGCAGCTCTCGGACGACCATCGGGTCGCGAACGACGCCGATGCGTACGAGTGCCCCAACTGCGGCGCCCGCATGGTGGTCTCGGAGACCTAAGCGGTCGCGCCCAACAGTGCCGGCGAGGAGCCGTTCATGCTCCGCCCGTCGAGCAGCCCGTGCAACTGGGCCCACCGGCTCGCCTCGGTCCGATTGGCGACGTCGAGCTTCCGGTAGATGTTGGAGAGGTGGAACTTGACCGTCTGCTCGGTCACCCAGAGCATCCGGGCGAGCTGGGCGTTCGAGTGACCCTCGGCCACGAGCCGCAGGATCTCGAGCTCGCGCCGCGTCAGGCCGGGCTCGTCCGCTGCTTCTGTCGCGGCCTCTACCGGCGCCGGCGCCAGGTTCGGCCGGCCGGCCAGGTAGACCGAGTGCGAGAACGCCTGCCGCACCGCCGAGGCCAGATCCTCAGGATGCGCCGTCTTCACGACGTACGCCGACGCACCGGCGACGAGCGCCGCGTCGATGATCTGCGACTCCTGGTGCATCGAGAGCACGATCGGGCGAAGGGACGGCACTGAAGCCCGCGAGCGCTCGATCAGCGCCAGGCCGCTCAGGTCGCCGCCCGCGCCTTCGAGCTCCGTGATCAGGAGGTCCGGGCGGTGCTCCTCAACCAGCGAGAGCGCCTCGGACGTGGACGTTGTCTTGCCGACGACGCGGATCGCGATTCGTCGAAGAACCTGCTCGACCGCGTCGAGCCACATGGGATGGGAGTCACAGATGACTCCGACCTGCTCAGAAGCTGCATTCACCGAAAGGGCCGCCTTTCGAAGTTGTGGAAAAAACCGTCCAGGTGGTGATAACGCACTTCGAGTAGTTTGGGAAGGGTTCAGACCTAGCGATTGGTCTAGTTTTCGGAGATACGGGCAGGATTTTGCCGTTTTTGCCCGTGGTTTTATCCACTTCGAGACAGAAAATCGCTGGTGAAAACCTGTGGACGGCCGTGGACAAGTCTGCTCCGTGGCCGAACAGCTAGCTAAGGCCCTGCCCCGAACCCTGTCCGCCGACTCGACTTTCGTCGCATGGGAGGCGGAGTCGCGCGGGGATACGTTTGGTGTCGCGCTGCGGGCTGGCCGCGGCTCGTGACGCGAGGGGGCGAGCCGACAGGCCTGCCTCTTGGGTAAGCGGGCGCCCCGGAGACCAAGCGGGGAGGCCCGCTTACCCGCCAGTTTCCCGCCGGTCTCCGGGCTCGCTTACCCCTTTCGAGGGATGCCCGGCCGCGGGTGCAGCGGTCTACGATGAGTTCGGGCGGCCTCTGCTTGGTCGAGAGAGACGCGCCCGTGAGAGGGCGCCTCGGGCGCCCTTTCCTACGGCGAGTCCGTGCCGAGGCGGAGCAGCGTCGCCGCGGGGGCGACGAGCGCGGCGGCGGTGGCGCCGAGGAACGCCACGGC